>NZ_JADPJQ010000095.1:4675-107009 GCF_023073515.1 Bradyrhizobium sp. 17
TATGAGGGCGGAGTGACGAAGCAAAGCTCGGGCGAAACGCGCCGCGAGAACGAGAAATCATGTCCGCTGTTTGAATGCCTGGTCGCGTCATGTGCCGCGACGTCTCGGTGGCAGGCGCTCAGGATGAATTGCCGAAGCGGTGTTCTGGAAGTCCCTGTGCAATGCCATCAATGGCCAGAACATGACCCGCCTGGGGTTCGCGGCCCAGTTGCTCGCGATCAAGAAACTTTCTCGCCGTCGTCACGAACAGGGTCTTCAGATCGGCTCCGCCGAAGCATACGCAGGTCGGATTGGTCGCCGGCACCGGAATGACGGTATCGATCCGGCCGTCCGGCCGATAGCGCACCACCCGGCCGCCGGAGAAGAATGCGGTCCACAGTCCGCCCGCAGCGTCGATGCACGCGCCGTCGGGCCTCTCGCCGGAGGCGCTGTAATCCGCGAACAGCCGTCTGTTGCTAATCGCGCCGTCATCGAGATCGAAGTCGAACTGCCAGGTGCGGTAACGCCTCGTGTCCGTGAAGTAGAGCGTGCGATTGTCGGGCGAGAACGCGATGCCGTTCGTCACGATGACATCGCCGAACATGCGCGTTGTCCGGCCGTCCGCGTCCACCCGATACAGCGCTCCGTTCGGCCGATGCAGCTGGTTGTCCATGGTGCCGATCCACAGCCGGCCCCGCGCGTCGACGCGCCCGTCGTTCAGGCGATTGTCGAGGCCGCTTTCGACCTCGCAGAGCTGACCTGGAGGATCGTCATCGAACGCGCGGCGATAAAGCCCCAGATCCTGCGCGAGCAGGTGGGAGCCATCTGCCGTCAAGGCCTGACTGCCGAGGAAGTTGCACGCGTACGGAACAACCTGATGCGCGCCGGTCGCCGGATCGAAGGATTGATGCAGCCGCCGGTCGATGTCGACCCACCACAGCTTGCGGGAGCGGTCGCACCACAATGGCGTCTCGCCGAGGATGTCGCCTGCGGCGACCGCGGTCTCGACCCGATATGCGGGAATCATGTCAGGAGTCATCCCGAAATCCGATTGCAGCGACGAGCGCTGTCTCCGAACGACGTCAGGCCGCGGACGATCAATCCTCGTTCCAGGAGGCGAGGGCGTGCGCGACGCACCCGTTGATGTGATCGGTGAGCACGGTTTTGGCGCTTTTGATGTCGCGCTTGAGGGCGCATTCGAGCAGCGCCTTGTGCTGGTTGATCGTCTCTGCGCCGCGGTAGCGCAGCGCATAGCGGAAATATTTGTCGAACACGATCGCGTGGGTCTGCATCAGCTCGCGCGAACCGCAATTCGAGATGAGAGCCTGGTGGAATTCGCCGTCGTAGCGTTTGCGCAGCTCGGGATCGTCCCCCTCCTTGAGGACGGTGCGTTCGGTGGCCGCCAGCTTGTGATGCGCGGACACCACGCGGCCCTCCCACTCGACGTCGCCGGCACGAAACGACTCGGCCATTGCATGCTGCTCCAGCAGGATGCGCAGGCCGGCGAGTTCACGCAGGTTCTGGATGGATATCGGCGCCACCTCGAAGCCGCGCTGGCCCTCCGCGACCACGAATCCCTCCGAGGTCAGCCGATTGAGGATCTCGCGCAGCGTGGAGATGCTGACGCCGTAGTCCTCCTTCATGGCGTCGAGCTTGAGACGTCCGGACGGCGTCAGCACGCCGAAAATGATGTCGGATCGAATCCGCTGATAACCGCTGTCGCCCGCCGACAAGGGGCGCCCCTCGAGTGACGTCATGCTCTCCGATCCCGCAATATGCGCGCAACGCCCGTGGTGGGCGGCCGAACCATCAATGTTACCAGCAATATAGCAGACGCCTACCAACAGACGTAATCAAAAATATCAGATGAATTGCGATTTATCATTTGACCAAAAAATGTAGTTATGTTTTTTGATTGACCTGAGGGTGCAGAAAAGAATGGCTGAAGCCGCCGTCGTGCCCCGATCGAACAGGGAGGTCAAAATGAGCTTGTTGGTACGGGCGCTGTCTGCGACGGCGATCTGCGTGGCGCTGACGGTCGGTGCATCCGCTGAGGACATTCAGGAGCGCACGATCAGGTGGGGACACCTGAACAACACCGATCACCCCGTCAGCGCGGGGGTGCAGAAATTTGCGGAGATCCTGCTGGCGAAGAGCGGGGGCAAGATGAAGATACGTGAGTTCGCGGCCTCGCAGCTCGGCAACGAGCTGCAGCAGCAATCCGCGCTGCGCGGCGGCACGCAGGAAATGCTGTCGGCCTCGACGACGTCGCTCGCAACCGTCGTGCCGGAGTTCGGCCTCATCGACTTTCCATTCATCGTGAAGACCATCGAGCAGGCGGATGCTCTCGGGACCGGCAAGTTCGGCACGTCGATGCTCGATACGTTGCCGTCGAAGGGGCTGATCGGTCTGGGCTATTGGGGCCTCGGCTTCCGCAACGTCACCAACAGCACGCGGCCGATCACCAAGGTCGAGGATTTCAACGGCCTCAAGCTCCGCGTCATTCCGAACCCGGTCTATCTCGAGACCTTCGGATCCTTCAAGGCCAATCCCGTTCCGATGGCCTTCGGCGAACTCTATTCGGCGTTGGAGACGCGCACCGTCGATGGCGAGGAGAACCCCTTCACGGTCATTCTCTCCAACAAGTTCTACGAAGTGCAAAAATACGTTTCCGCCACCAATCACACCTTCACCCTGAACATTATTCTGGTGAGCAAGGCGTTTTGGGACAAGCTCTCGCCGACCGAGCAGCGCCTGATGCGCGAGGCGTATGAGGAAAGCCGAGGCTATCAAAAGGAGCAGACCCGCCTTCAGACCGAAAAGGCCCTCTCTGAATTACAGGCGAAGGGCATGCAGTACAACACCGTCGCGCCGGAAGAGCTCGATCGCATGCGCAAGACGGCGCAGCCGGTCGTCGACAAGATTGCCGCCAATCTCAAGCCGGAGGCGGTCAAGCTGTTCAACGACGAGCTCGATCGCATCCGCAAGGACGTGAAATAGTCGACCTCGTCAGCATGCAAGAGGCAGAGCCGGCCAGTGGGCCGGCTCTGAACCCGACTTTGCCCGGACGGCACGCATGGCGCGAATTCTCGACCTCTATTGCACCCTGCTGAAGGGCATCATCGCCGCATGTCTTGCGGTGATGGTGGTGCTGGTTTTCGGCAACGTTGTCCTGCGCTACGGCTTCAACTCCGGTATTGCGATTTCCGAGGAGCTGTCGCGCTGGCTCCTGGTCTGGCTGACTTTCCTCGGTGCGGTCGTGGCAATGCGTGAGCACGCCCATCTCGGCGTCGATAGCCTTGTGCGGATGCTGCCGGCTTACGGCAAACGCATCTGCTTCATCGTCAGCTACGTCCTGATGCTGTTCGCCGACTGGCTTCTGCTCTCGGGAAGTTGGCGGCAGACGATCATCAATATCGACGACCGCGCCCCGGCGACCGGCCTGTCGCTCGGCATCTTCTATGGCGTGGGCGTGATCTTCGGCGTTTCGGCCGGAGTGATCCTTCTCTACGACCTGTTCCGCGTCATGTCCGGACAGGCCAGCGAAGCCGACATGGTGGCCGTCAGGGAATCGGAGGAGCACTGATGCTGTCTCCTCGTATCGTGCCGCCCGGCGCTCACATCCTGGAAATCACCGGGATCACGCCATGACGATCGCCGTCTTCACCTTCTCGCTGCTCGGCGCCATGGCGCTGGGCATGCCGATCGCCTTTGCGCTGATCGTCTGCGGCGTGGCCTTGATGAGCACGATCGACATGTTCGACGCCCAGATCGTGGCGCAGAACGTCATCAACGGCGCGGACAGCTTTCCGCTGATGGCCATTCCATTCTTCATGCTCGCCGGCGAGGTCATGAACAAGGGCGGTCTGGCCAAGCGAATCGTCAACGTTGCGCTCGTCGCGGTCGGGCATTTTCGCGGCGGACTTGGTTACGTGACGATCCTCGCGTCCTGCATCCTTGCGTCGCTCTCGGGCTCCGCGGCAGCCGACGCTGCGGCTCTGGCCGCCCTGCTGGTGCCGATGATGGTGGCGGCGGGCCACAAGAAATCCTACGCGGCGGGTCTGGTGGCGGCCGGCGGCATCATCGCGCCCGTGATTCCGCCCAGCATCGGGTTCGTCATCTTCGGTGTCGCCGCGGGGGTGTCGATCTCGAAACTGTTTCTGGCGGGGATCGTCCCCGGGATGTTGCTCGGGGCAGGGCTCTGCCTGGCCTGGTGGTGGGTGGTGCGCCGTGAGAACCTGACGCCCCCGCCAAGAGCATCGCTCTCGGAAATGGTGAAAGCGGTGGTCGACGGCTTCTGGGCATTGATGCTGCCGGTCATCATCGTGGTCGGCCTGCGCTTCGGCATCTTCACGCCGACGGAAGCCGCAGTCGTCGTCGCCGTCTATTCGCTTTTCGTCGCGACCTGCATCTATCGGGAATTGAAGCTGTCGCAGCTTTACGAGGTGTTCGTCTCCTCTGCGCTGACGACGAGTATCGTGATGTTTCTCGTGGCAGCGGCGCTGGTATCGTCCTGGCTCATCACTGTGTCCGAGATTTCGACACAGATCGTTACCCTGCTGAAGCCCTTCATGGGCAACAACACGCTCCTGATGCTTGCGATCATGGTCGTGGTGGTGATCGTCGGGACGGCCCTCGACATGACGCCGACCATCCTCATCCTCACGCCGATCCTGATGCCGATCGTCAAGGCGGCGGGCATCGATCCCGTCTACTTTGGTGTTCTCTTCATCATCAATAATGCCATCGGCCTGATCACGCCACCGGTCGGTATCGTGCTGAATGTGGTTTGCGGCGTCTCCAGGATCAGCATGGAGGATATCATCAAGGGCGTCTGGCCCTTCTTGATCGCGCAACTGATCGTCCTGTTCGCGATGGTGCTATTCCCGGGACTGGTGACGATCCCGGCCAAGTGGTTCAGCGGCTAGAGGCGTCGGCAACAAAAGAAGGACAAGCGAAAATGGCCGCAAGGATCATGATCCTCAACGGACCCAATCTCAATTTCCTCGGCATCCGCGAGCCCCACATCTACGGCTCGACGACGCTCGATGAGATCGAGGCGAGCTGCCGCGCGCTGGCCGACCAGCTCGGCGTTTCGATGTCGTTCCATCAATCGAACATGGAGGGCGAACTCGTCAGCCTGATCCAGTCCGCCCATGGCAACGCGGACGCCATCATCATGAATCCCGCGGCCTATTCATTCACCTCGATCGCGCTGATCGATGCGCTGAAGATTTTCGAGGGTGTGAAGATCGAGGTGCACATCTCGAACATCCACGCGCGGGACGAGTTGCACCGCCACTCGATCACGTCGAGTGCTTGCACGGCGGTCATTTGCGGCCTGGGTCCCTATGGTTATCTCGCCGCGATGCTCGCGGCGGTCCAACGGCTGGGCCAATTGCCTGAGGCCATCGCACCGGCTCTGCACGGGCTTGCGGCCGGCGGCAAGGCGTAGGCATGGAGGGCGGGATGCGCGGCACGGGATTTCTCGCCATCTGGAGCGACGTCGAGGCTCACGACCTGACCGACTACCGGCACTGGCTGACGCGCGAGCACACGACCGAGCGCGTGACGACGAAGGGCTTCCTGGCATCGCGTGTCTTCCGCGCGGCAAGGGACGACATCAGCCGCTTCTTCATTCTGTATGAGCTGGAGACGCCGGAGGTCCTCGACGGCGAGGCCTATCTGGCGCGCCTCAACGCACCGACGCCGTGGTCCCAGCGTATCATGCCGAAGCTCGGCAATTTCATGCGGGGCGGGGGCGTCATGATCGCGCGGGCAGGGCGGGGCGAGGGCGCATCGATCGTGGCGCTCCGGATCGAGACATTGCCGAAATATCCCCAAGGTCTGGCTCAGGCGCTCGTTGCGTGCGACGGGGTTGCCGCGGTGCAGATCGGCGCGACCGACGAGGCGCGGACATCGGTGCCGACCGCTGAGAAAGGCATGCGGAAGAACGAGGGGTTCTTCGCGGGGCTTTTGCTGATCGAGGCGCTCGACGTCGCCTCGTTGCAGGCTGCCTTGCAGCGGGCGAGCGAGCTTGCGCCCGACGTCATGGCCGGGGCGAGCGAGCCGGAAGTCTATCAAAGCATCTTTGCGCTCGACGCCCGCATCGCGGATTTCGGCTGATGGCAACGTCTCGCTAGGAACTCTTGCGCACCATCGAGGCTTGACTCAGCGGGCCAGCGTCGCCGCCGATTTGCTGGCCTGCACGGCCCCGCCTCCAAGCCCCCATACCCCCCAGGGTGGGGCCGTGTCTCTTCGCAGGAGATGCAATGCCGGAGCCGACCGATCACGACATCAGAGAACGCGCGCACCGCCTGTGGGAACAGGCGGGCAAGCCGGAAGGCCGCGAGGAAGAGTTCTGGCGCGCGGCCGAGCAGGAGTTGCGCAACGAGGACAAGTCGAACCCCATGCGGACGCCGGATACGCTGTGACCAACAAGAGATGCCCATTCTGCTATGGTCTGGGATGGGTCTGCGAAAACCACCCGCTCCGCGCCTGGAGTGAGGAACTGGGCGGCTGCCGCTGCGGTGCGGGCATGCCCTGCACCTGCAACACGACGGAAGATCCCGAAACAAGGGCGGTGATCGTCGAAGCGGACACGACGTGGCATTGAAGGACCTGGCATTGAAGGCGGAACAGAGCCTTCCAGCAGGAATTGAGGATGTGAGCAGCACGGGCTGCGACGCAGGCCCGTGGCTACGGCGGGGTTTGCGGTGGACGAGCGGCAAAAGATAGAGCACCAGATCGAACTCGCAACGCGAGCGGCTGCGCTCGTCAAAGACGAAACCACCGTCCAGCGATTCAGGAGCTTCGCCGAGGAGCTGAAGCAAAAGCTTCTTCGCATGATGCGGCGCGGCAAGGTGCGAGCGCGCGCGTACGAGCTCTGGGAGCAAGCCGGTCACCCGGCCGATCGCGATGTGGAGTTCTGGGTCGAAGCGGAACGGCAGATCGAACAAGAGCGCGATCAGCGGAAGCTCTCGGATCCGCCAGAGAAACGATAGAAGCTGGCGCTGCCGGTAGCCACCTCGGCAGCGAACAAGGTTCGTCCGCGCGTTCGCCGGACAGAGAAAAAGCCGCCGAGTTCTTCACCCTGGCGGCCTCAAAAGTTCGTAGCTGTTGGTCGCCTCTCCAGCCTGGTGCGTACCGCCGTTACCTTGTTTGCGGCCATGCAAGTTCAGTCTAGGCCAAGGCGCTCGATTCTGCTGTGACCTGAAGCACACATTGGAAGGACGATGTCGGGAAGCTTGGGAGGTGACCGACGTTGACGGGACTGCTCCGTCATCGCGTTACGCGCCAGCCGCGACACCCAGGCGGCCTATGCCGGGAAGCTTCAGCGCGGGGCGGCGGATGTCGAGGCCGAGCACCGCGCCGAGGAAATTGATCTCGACCCCTTCGACCCAGCCGATGGTCATGCCGAGATAACCCGCCAGCGAGGCGTAGAGCCCGGTGCCGGACGCCGTGATGCCGGCCCAGCGTCCGCTGTAGGGAAAGTCCTTGCCGATAGCGGTCGGCGGCAGCACGGCACGCAGCTCGGGAACAGCATCCAGCGCCGCCTGCACGAAGGTGTTGGAATTCGGTCCCGGCCAGGCGCTGTAGTCGCCATAGGCGCGGAACTTGTAATTCTCGATGACGGCACGGATCTTCGGAATCAGCGCTTCGGCCCGCGCGCCATCGACGGCGACCACCGTTTCCGGGAGGGCTCCGAACCAGCGGCCGTCGGGCGGAAAGCCGTTGCTGCGAACAGGGTCACCCCAGGCCGTGTAGTCGTATCGGCTATAGGTTGTGGCGCCCTTCTCCTTGACGACGATCCAGGTGTGGACGGCAAAAATACTGCGCCAGCGCACGGTGCGCGCGGCGAAGACGCGGATCAGCGCATCCGGATTGGCCGATGCGGGCGGCAGCAGGCCGGCGCTGGAGCGATCCGCCGTCTGCCAATTGCCGCGGCCGTCGCCGCGCAAATAATAGCGGCCGGCCGACACGCCGATCGGCAGGAAGATCAGCAGCAGGAACAGAATCAAGAATTTCCTCAAGGCAATTGGCGGTTAGGCGGGACGATGCCACCAATATAGTTCGCAAGGCACGCCGCGCCAGCGCTCTCCTGCTCTTGCATTCGGATGGTGCGGCCATATGTTGCGTCCATGAGGAAGTTGTCGCTCGTCGAGGACCAGGCCATCCAGGCGCGAATCGCGTACATCGCGGGCGCCGAGATTTTCGATCGCCTCTTCGCCGGCATCCGGTTCGACGAAATCGACGGCAATCTGCTGTTTGCCATTGCCAGCGACGAAGACTGCGCGGCCGAGATCGAGGACGAGTTCTCGCACCAGCTCGCTGTGGTCGCCACGCACATCCTCGCGCAGAGCGTGGACGTGGTCGTGGTGCTGCCGAAGGTTCTGCAATAGCCGCCTGCCCGTTAGCCTTCTGCCCGTTCAGGCCGCTTGCCTTTGCCCCCTGTCTCTGCTTTTCAACGCAATTGCAAAATTGTAATGACGTCAATGGGCGCTCAAGCCCGAGGCGCGTTATCGACGGAGCTCGACGGGAGGGCTCGTCGTCGCTCGCCTCTATTTGCGAAACAAAGTTGGATACACATTGGCGCCCACCAGCAAAGCCCGGGCCACGACCGGCGCGATAAAGACAAAAAGCAAGAGCTCGAAAAGCGTAGGCTCGATAAGCAAGAGCGCGAAGAGCACGAGTTCGAAAAGCAAGAGCTCGAAAAGTACCAGCTCGACAAGCAAGCGCCCGGACAAGAGCGCCTCGCGTTCCGCGGTCGCCTCCTCATCGCCGCTCGGCATGCTGGCGCTGCATCTGCTCGAGCAGTGGGAGAAGTCCGGCCGCGACGGCCTCGTCTTCCTCTGCGACGACGAGAGTAGGGCGGAGCGGCTGGGCGGCGTGATCCACGCCCTCGATCCCTCGGTCGACGTGCTGGTGTTTCCGCGCCTGAACACGCTGCCCTTCGACGGCCTCGAGCCCTCCCGCGAGATCGCGGGCCGGCGCAGCTCGGTGCTGCGGCGTCTCGCCAAGACAAAGAAGCCCGTCTTCCTGGTGTCCACCGCGGAAGCCATCATGGAACGGCTGCCGCTGCCGGCGAGCTGGTCGCGGTCGAGCCTCACGCTGAAGGTGGGCGCGCCCTATTCCGAGACCGAGCTGGAGACGCGGCTGGAAGCTCTCGGCTACGATCTCGACGAAGAGGCGGAGTATCCGGGCGGTGTCCTGTTCCATGGCAAGACGTTCGAAGTGTTTCCCGCCGGCGCACTCGCTCCCTTCCGGATCGAGCATTCCGGCGACACGATCCGCAAGATCGTCGCGGTTGATCCCATCGAGCACGAGGTCGTCTACGAGACCCCGGAATTGATCATAGATCCCATGTCCGAGCGGATCGCTCTGGGAGCTACGCGCGGACAGCGGGCGACACTGCCTGATTATTGCAGCCGCGCGCGATGGATCGCGGATGCCGGGGTATCGGCTCACGCCGAGAGCTGGCAGGGCACGATCGAGGACGCTGCCGGCCGCAGGGATGCGGAACGCGAATATCTGGGGCAGGCGGACTGGAAGCAGCTGAAGAAGCGCATCAGCGTGCTGCCGCGCAAGGCGGCCTTCATCTCGACGCCGGAGTTCTCGAAGCTGGCCTCGCCTCGCAAGGCGCTTCGCGCCTTCGTCGCCGACATGCAGCGCGGCGGATCGCGGCTGCTGTTCGTCGCGGCCGTCGAGGACGACCTTCGCGCGATGGAGCGCATGAGCGGCATCAAGGCGGAGCGCCTGGCCGATTGGAGCGAGGTGACGAAGGCACGGAGCCGCGAAGGCGCGCTGCTGGCCGATTTCGACGCGGGGTTCATTGGCGCCGGCCGCAAGCCGCTCGTCGTCGTGACCGCGTCCGACGTGCTCGGCAGCCGAGCCCATCATCCGCAGCCGATGGCGCGCGCCTGGAATCCGGCTTTCGATCATCCCGACGTGCCGGAAAAGGGCGCCGCTATCGTCCATCTGCAACGCGGGCTCGCCGTGCTCGATGGCTTGCAGACCCTGGATATGGGCAAGGGATCGCGACGCGAGATGATCAGGCTCAAATTCGCGGGCGACAATGCCGTGCTCGTACCGCCCTCCGATCTTGCCGTGATCTGGCCTTATGCCGGCGAGCCCGGGAAGCTGACGCTGGACAAGGCGGACGGCAGCAGCTGGTGGGCGCGGCGCACCGAGGCGGAAGCGGAAATCCAGGTCGCCGCCAAGGCGCTCGCCAAACACATCAGCCAGCGCCTCCGCCGTCGTGCACCCAAACTGGTGCCGCCGGGGCCAGCTTACGAAAAATTCGTCGCCCGGTTCCCCTATTTCACGACAGTGGACCAGGCCCAGGCGATTCAAGACGTCCTCGACGATCTTGCGGCGGGCCACCCCATGGACAGGGTGATCTGCGGTGACGTCGGCTTCGGCAAGACCGAGGTCGCGCTGCGGGCGGCGGCCGCAGTGGCGCTGTCCGGCAAACAGGTGGCGATCGCGGCGCCGACGACCGTGCTGGCGCGGCAGCATGTCGAAACCTTCCGCAAGCGGTTCGGCCCTCTCGGCATCGAGGTGGGAAGCCTGTCACGAGCCAGTTCAGGCCCGGAGACGCGAGAGACCAAGGAGGGGCTGCGGCGCGGCACGCTGAAAGTCGTGGTCGGCACGCAGGCGCTTGCGGCAAAGGACGTGAAGTTCGCCGACCTCGGCCTCGTCATCATCGACGAAGAGCAGCACTTCGGAGCGGCCGAGAAGGCGAAGCTTTCAGGCCTCGCCAAGGGTGCCCATTCGCTGTGGATGAGCGCCACGCCGATCCCGCGCACGCTCGCGGCGGGTCTTGCCGGCTTCAGGGATCTTAGCGTCATCGCCTCGCCGCCGGTTCATCGCCTTCCCATCGTGACCAGGATCGCGCCGCTGTCCGATGCTGCCATTGCCGCAGCGCTGCTCCGCGAGCGCAGGCGGCACGGTCAGAGCTTCCTGATCTGCCCACGCATCCAGGATCTGGAGCCGATGCTGGCGCGGGTGCAATCGGTGGCGCCGGAGCTGCGCATCGTCTGTCTTCACGGCAGACTGCCCGTGGACGAGATCGACGATCGCATGATGAGTTTCGTCGATGGCGAGGCGGACGTACTGCTGGCGACCAATATCGTGGAAAGCGGTCTCGATATTCCGCGCGCGAACACCATCGTGGTGTGCTGGCCCGAAAAGTTCGGGCTTGCGCAGCTGCATCAGCTCAGGGGACGGGTGGGACGCGGCGGCACGCGCGCTTTTGCTCATCTGCTGACGGAATCGACCTCGGAGCAGTCCGAGAAGCGCCTGGCGGTACTGGAGGAGTTCAGCAAGCCCGGGGCCGGCTTTGCGATCAGCGAGCGCGACCTCGACCTCAGGGGCGCCGGCGATCTGTTCTCGGAACAGCAGTCCGGGCATGTCCAGGTGTTCGGACCGGTGCTCTACAGTCATCTGCTGAAGCGCGCGTCCGAGCGAGGCAGCGATACCGGGGCCGATCTGTGGGTGCCCGATCTCAATATGCCGCTCGCCGACATGCTGCCTGAAGGCTACGTGCAATCCGAGGCGGTCCGGCTCGAGATCTATGGGCGCGCTGCCAGGTGCCGGAGCGACGACGATCTGGAAGATCTGGAGGAGGAGATCTCGCGTCGTTTCGGCAGGCTGCCGCCGGAGGCCCGCGACTTCTTCGCCTCCGCCCGGCTGCGGATCGATTGCAAGCGGCGCGGTATCGTCAGGCTCGATGTCGGGCCCGAGGCCGTCGCCGCGACGTTCCTGCCGGGGCGACTACGGAAATCGAGGGCGAAGTCGCAGACGGGAGCGCTGCAGCGCGACGGCGACCGCGTTGTTCACGCCGGCCGCCGCGACCAGGATCCGTTCAGCCGGGTCGAGGAGTTTCTCGACCTGCTGGACGGCTAGGGATCATTCGGTCTGCTCGACTGCCGCCGGCATTTTCGCCACCGACATCAGCGAGCGAGCCACCTGGTTGAGAAGCTGATCGGCGTTCTCCTCCTCGGCGAGCGATTTCGACAGCAGGGCGACAATGGCACTGTGGCGAAGCTGCTGGGCGAGGTTGCGCGCCGTGGTATAGCCCGCGATCTCGTAATGCTCGACGCGCTGCGCTGCGCCGATCAGGGCGAGGTCGGCCGCCGCGTCCTCCTTGTCCTCGCCCTCGGCCATGATCTCCTGGCCTTCCTCGACGAGGCCCATCATGCCCTTGCAGGGCTTGGCGCGGGCGGATTTACCGAGCATTTCGAAGCATTCGTTGATGCGCTCGACCTGCGCTTCGGTCTCGGCGAGGTGCTGCTCGAACAGCTCGCGCAACTGATCGAAGCGGGCGGCCTCCGCCATCTTGGGAAGCGCCTTGGTCAATTGCTTCTCGGCATGCAGGATATCGCGCAGCTCGTTGATGAGCAGATCGCCGAGACCCGCTTCGTCCGCGGGCGGCGAGCTCTCGGTGACGATGGCCGAGGCCGGACCCGGTTCGCCCGCCTGGATCGCCGGCGACTCCGTGAACACCCAGTCGCCGCCCTCGTTCCACGGGCCGCGCGTGTCGATCTCGCCATGGTCGCCGGCGCCGGTGGAATCGTTGAAGAACTGGTCCACGAGGCCGGGCGTCGGCGCGATGCGGCCGATGCTGAACGCTGGTTTGCCCATGCTCTCGAGCGCGAGCGCGAACGCCTTCATGTGCGTGATCTCGCGGGTCATCAGGAACTGCAGCGCGTCCTTGCTGCCGGCGTCGTCGCAGAAATTGATCAGCCGCTCGTAGACGATCTTGGCCCGCGCCTCCGCGGCGATGTTGCTGCGCAGATCGACGTCAAGCTCGCCGGTGATCTTCAGATAGTCGGCGGTCCAGGCATTGCCCTGGGAGTTGAAGAGATTGACGCCGCCGCCGCCGGCGATGGCGATGAGGGGATCGGCTTCGGCCGCCTGACGGTCGAACTTCGACGGCTTGAGATGCATCCGCGCCAGCGTGCCGACCACTTCCAGATGGCTGAGCTCTTCGGTGCCGATGTCCATCAGCAGGTCCTTGCGATCGGGATCCTCGCAGTTCAACCCCTGGATCGAGTACTGCATCGCGGCGGCGAGCTCGCCATTCGCGCCGCCGAACTGCTCCAGCAGCATGTTGCCGAAGCGGGGATCCGGCTCGTCGACGCGAACGGTGAACATCAGCTTCTTGACGTGGTGATACATGGTGGGGACTCTCGTATTGGGAGGACAGGAAAGAGGATGTCTTCCGAACGGGCGGCTTTAGCGTTCGTTCCTCGCGAAACGACCTGCGCCGATGATATCGGGCGCAGGTCGTTCGAGTCGATCGGCAGGATTGTGGGCGTATTCGTTTAGCGTTGGTCCGGACGCTTGGCGGGCGGCCCATTCTTGTTGCCTGGCGCGCCCTGAATATTCGACGGGTCCTGCGACTGCACGGCGGTGTTGCCAGTGGAGCTCGTCGAACTCGATCCGACGGTCTCACCAGGCTTTGCGGCCGGCCCGTTCTTGTTGCCGGGCTGCCCGGCAATGCCGGCACCCGAATTCTGCGCGCTCGGCGCGGACGAAACGTCAGGCTTGCTGGCCTGCGCCCAGGCTGCTCCAGGCAGCGCGAGAGCGGCGAGGATAACGGCACCTGTGAACTTCATCTCGGTGTTCTCCGACTGATGCCCCATCTACTCGAACGCCGATAACCTGCGTGCGTTCCCTGTCGTCATCAACTCGAAAGCGTCGGCTCACCGTGTCACGACCAACTACCCCGGCAGCGGCGCCTCCACGATGTCCAGCAGCGCGCCGAGGCCCTGGCGCAGGCGGCGCGTGGCGATGGTTTCGGTGGCGAGACCGAACACCACGAGGGATCGCCCCGTCATCGCATAAACGTGCCCGAACTCGAATGCGGGCATTTGCCCCTCCGGTTGATTGGTGTCGATCAACCCGATCCAGCTGCGTCCCTCGGCGACTGCGGGCAAGGTGAAATTCACGACGTCGTAATGGGCGTTGTAGATCAGCAGCATGGTTGCGTCCGAGCCGCGGCGCTTGATCCCGGTCTCCTGGGCGCGGCCGTCGAGCAGCAGGCCGAAACATTTGGCGTTACCGTCCTGCCACTGGTCCGTCGTCATTTCCTCCCCGGACGGCGCGAGCCACGTCACGTCCTTCACGTCCAGCTCTTCATTGTGGGAGCCGACCAGGAAGCGGCTGCGGTAAAGAATCGGAAATGCCTTGCGCGTGGCGATCAGCTTGCGCGTGAATTCGCGCAGGCTGCGGCCATTTGCGGTGATGCGGAGCCAGTCGAGCCATGTGATCTCGTTGTCCTGGGCGTACGCGTTGTTGTTGCCGTGTTGGGTGTGTCCGAATTCGTCGCCTGCAAGCAGCATAGGCGTGCCGTGCGACAACAGCATGGTCGCCAGCAGATTGCGCTTTTGGCGCTCGCGCAGCGCCGTGATGTCCGGATCGTCCGTCGGTCCCTCGGCGCCGCAATTCCAGGAATGATTGTTGCTGTGGCCGTCGCGATTATCCTCACCATTGGCTTCGTTGTGCTTGTCGTTGTACGAGACGAGGTCATTGAGATTGAAGCCGTCATGGGCTGTGACGAAGTTGACGCTGGCCCATGGCCGGCGGCCGCGCTTGTTGAAGAGATCGCCGGATCCGGACACGCGCTTGGCGAAGTCCGCGATCGATCCCTCGTCGCCCTTCCAGAAGGCGCGCACGGTGTCCCTGAACTTGTCGTTCCACTCCGCCCATCCCGGCGGAAACTGACCGACCTGATAGCCGCCCGGACCGATGTCCCAGGGCTCGGCGATCAGCTTGACGCTGGAAAGCACGGGGTCCTGCCGGCAGGCATCGAGGAAGCCGCCGCCTTCATCGAACCCGTAAGGTTCGCGCGCCAGGATGGTGGCGAGATCGAAGCGGAAACCGTCGACCCGCATCTCGGTCGCCCAGTAGCGCAGGGAATCCGCGACCAGTTGCAGCACGCGTGGATGCGACAGGTTCACCGTGTTCCCGGTACCGGTGTCGTTGATGTAGTAGCGCTGCTGGTCCGGCAGCAGGCGGTAATAGCTGGCGTTGTCGATGCCCTTGAACGAGAGGGTTGGGCCGAGCTCGTTTCCTTCAGCGGTGTGATTGTAGACGACGTCGAGGATGACCTCGACGCCATGGGCGTGGAACTGGTTGACCATGGCCTTGAATTCGTTCGCGAACGGCGTCCTGAGGTAACGCGGCTCCGGCGCGAAGAAGGCAAGGGAGTTGTAGCCCCAGTAATTGCGCAAGCCTTTCTCGACCAGATAGCTGTCGTCAACGAAGGCATGGATCGGCAACAATTCTGCACTGGTAATGCCAAGCGAGCGCAGGTAGGCCGGAACTTCCGAGTGCGCGAGACCGGAGAACGTGCCGCGGTCTGCGTCGGGCACCAGCGGATGCAACTGGGTAAACCCCTTGACGTGCATCTCGTAGACGATCGTCCGCTCCCACGGCACTTCCGGCTTGCGCGCGGCGCCCCAGGTGAAGGCCGGGTCGATGACACGGCATTTCTGCATCAAGGGCGCGCTGTCGCGTTCGTCGTAGGAGAGATCCTTGTCGGCATCGTCGAGCTGGTAGCCGAACAGCTCCGGTCCCCAGCGCAACCGGCCGACCAGCTGCTTGGCGTAGGGATCGAGCACGAGCTTGTTGGGATTGAAGCGGTGTCCAGCGTCGGGTTCGTAGGGGCCATGGACGCGGTAGCCGTAGACGGTGCCGGGGCGGGCCGAGGGCAAATAGCCGTGCCAGACTTCGTCGGTATATTCGGGGAGTTCGATCCGCTCCAGTTCGGTTTCGCCGCTGTCGTCGAACAGGCAGAGTTCGACCTTGGTGGCATGGGCTGAAAACAGCGCGAAATTGACGCCGAGCCCGTCCCAGGTGGCGCCGAGCGGAAACGGCTTGCCCTCGCTGATGCGGGAGCGGCGCAGGCTCGAGGCCGCCCGCGTCAGGGTGTCGTCTGAATGTACCGTTTGATCCATCGCTGCCCCCGAATAGCCCCTGAAGAATTTGGTGAGGTTGCCGTCACTTCCGCGTCGCCTGCTCGCCGACGGTCGCAGAAGTAATCACCGCGACAGGAGGCACATCGTCCGGCTTCGGCAGCGTGGTTGCCCTTTGCAGCGCCGCCTCCTTGCTGATAGCCGCAATCGAGTTGCCAATCCGCTCGACGATGCTGGTCAGCTCTGCGTCGGATAGTCCGAGACGCTTTCTGACGAGGCGCACCTGAGTACGGTCGGCGAGGTCGAGCTTATTGCGGATCGGCTGTGGCTTCGAGCGGCGCATGACGAAAACTCCCGTGTGGAGTTGCAACCGTCGCCCCGGCGATTCCGTTCCCTGTTTGCAACAGTGATCTTCCCCAACCCATCGTCGCCGCACCTCGGCCCAAAAGTGCACACAACGCACATGGCGCATCGGTGTGGCGCCGGCTGAGGAACGAATGCCCACATCTCGGCTTCTCCCGTTGAGCATGCTCAAGCGATCGTAAAATCGAGCCTCGCGAAGCGTGCCGTAACTTCCAGCCATGCACGCAAAGGCGGCCAGGTTTGAGTCACAGTTTGGGAATGGCTGGGCCAGCGCGACACCACGGCCCTCGATGTCTCGACCACGGGGTCTGCTTCAATCTGTGGGCGCCGACGGCGCAATCGGTCGAATTGCTCGAAGCCGGCCGGCCGCCACTCCGGATGATGCGCGACCACGATGGCTGGTACCAGGCGTTGAGTCCCGCCGCGCATGTCGGCACGCGCTATCAGTTCAGGATCAACGAAGACCTGGTCGTTCCCGATCCCGCCTCGTTCTTCCAGCCGGACGACGTCGGGGCCCCGAGCGAGGTGGTGGACACTGCGGCGTTCCGAGACTCGGTGCTCTATCCCGGCCGCCCTTGGGCGGAGGCCGTGATCTACGAGTTGCACGTCGGCACCTTCAGTGAGGAGGGCACCTATGCCGGCGTCGAGACGAAGTTGCCCTATCTGCGCGATCTCGGCATTACCGCAATCGAGCTGATGCCGCTCAATGATGTCCCCGGCCGGCACAATTGGGGCTATGACGGCGTGCTGCTGAATGCGCCGAATGCGCGCTACGGCAGGCCGGAAGACCTCAAGCGGCTGTTACGCGCGGCGCATGCCCTCGACATCATGGTCTATCTCGATGTTGTCTATAACCATTTCGGACCGCAGCTGAACTATCTGCACCTCTATGCGGAAAGTTTCTTTACCGCGCGCCACAGCACCGGCTGGGGCCCTGCCGTCAACCTCGAGGGACACGACGGCGCGTTCGTGCGCGAGTTCCTGATCGAGAACGCGTTGATGTGGCTGCGCGACTACGGGTTCGACGGCTTGCGGCTCGACGCCGTTCACGCCCTGAAGGACGATTCCGACCGCCATTTCCTGATCGAGCTTGCCGAGACGGTTCGCAGTCAGCTGCCGGACCGGCGCGTGCATCTGATGCTGGAGAACGAGGCCAATCAGGCCCGCCTGCTCGACCGTGCTCAGGGGCGAACCCGGCTCTATGACGCGCAATGGGGCGATGATTTTCACAACGCGCTCCACGTCCTGTTGACGGGCGAGGACGAAGGCTATTATCGCGCGTTCGCAGACAGGCCGCTTGAACATCTCGCGCGAGCGCTCACCGAGGGCTTTGCCTACCAGGGCGAAATCTTTCCGCTGCATGACGAACCGCGCGGCGAGCCGAGCGCGCATCTGCCGCCTGATGCCACCATCTTCTTCGCCCAGAACCACGACCAGATCGGCAACCGCGCGCTCGGGGAGCGGCTTTCCGCGCTGGTCGGTCCGGAGAAGCTGGACCAGGCCATGGCACTGGTTCTCTTGAACCCGCATATTCCCCTGTTGTTCATGGGTGAGGAAGCCGCGGCCGAGACGCCATTCCTGTTTTTCGCAGACTGGTCCGGCGAAGCTGCCGAGCTGACGCGGGAAGGGCGGCGCAAGGAGTTCGCGCACTTCAAGGCGTTCTCGACGCCCGGCATGCGCGCCAGGATTCCGGATCCGTGCGATGAAAAAACCTTCGGGGCATCGAAGCTCGACTGGGCCGGCATCGACCGCTCTCCCGCCAGCGCCAGGTTTCGCGGCCTCACAGCCCGATTGCTGAAGATACGGCGCGAGAAGATCGTTCCGCTGATCAAACGGGGTTTCGTTTCGGCTCATTGCAGGTTGCTGGGGGAGAACCAGCGTAAGGGCGGCCTGGATGCCGGTTGGCGGACGCAGAAGGGAGACATCTTGCAGATTGTTGCCAATTTCGCCGACCACGAACTGCCCATGCCGGCGCTGGTCGCGGGCGAGAGCCTATGGCGATTGGGCGCCGCCGACGCGCCAGCGCTGTTGCCGAGCGACATCATCGTGCGGCTTGGCCACGAGGCGTGATGGAACCGCGAGGAACGCTTCCGAAAGCTTTCCGTTAGCGGAGTAAATCCCTGGAGCCCCTCCATGACCGAATATCCAAAGCCGCCTTATCCGTCCCAGCAGCAATCGATGCCCGGTTCGACCCGCGCGATGAATCCACGACCGGATCACGGCGAAGAGAGTTACAAGGGCTCCGGGCGACTGTCCGGAAAGAAGGCAATCATCACCGGTGGCGACAGTGGCATCGGCCGCGCGGTCGCGATCGCCTATGCCCGGGAAGGTGCCGACATCGTCATCGCCTATTTGAACGAGGACGAGGATGCCGCTGAGGTCAAGACGCTGGTGGAGCGCGAGGGACGCAAGGTCGTCCTGATCCCCGGCGACATCCGCAATCCCGATCATTGTCGCGCGATCATGCAGCGCACCGTCGAGGCGTTCGGCGCAATAGACATCCTCGTCAACAACGCGGCGCATCAGGACACGTTCAAGGAGATCGCTGAGATCAGCGACGAGGAATGGCAGCGGACGTTCGAGACCAACATTCACGCCATGTTCTATCTCACCAAGGCTGCGGTCCCCCACATGCGCCCGGGAGCGGCGATCATCAACACCGCGTCGGTGAACTCCGACATGCCGAATCCAACCCTGCTGGCCTATGCCACGACCAAGGGCGCCATTCAGAACTTTACCGGCGGCCTTGCGCAGATGCTGGCGGCAAAGGGCATTCGGGTCAATGCGGTCGCTCCGGGTCCGATCTGGACGCCGCTGATTCCGTCGACGATGCCGGAGGACAAAGTCAAGAACTTCGGCAAGCAAGTGCCGATGCAACGGGCCGGCCAACCGGCCGAACTCGCGACCGCGTATGTCATGCTCGCCGATCCGCTCTCGAGCTACACGTCGGGAGCGACCCTGGCGGTCACCGGCGGCAAGCCGTTTATCTAAGCGATCGTGCAACGGGAACGTGGCGACCCGCGAGCAGGACCGCCACGTTCAGTACGTCTCGATCAAGCCGCGCTGGACGCCTTGGCATTGACGCCCTTGCGAAGCGCCACGGTGTTCAGCTTGGTGTTGGCGGCCTTCTCTTCGTTCAGGTTCGTCGTGAGGAAGCGCACGATGTCGTCGTGCCCGAGTTCCTCCGCCCATGCGATCAGCGTGCCGTAGCGGCACATCTCATAATGCTCGACGGCCTGTGCGTTGGCCACGATCGCGGCATCGAGCACGGCCTTGTCCTCGATTTCGCCCGCGGTCTCATCGGCCTCCTTGATGAGGCCGTCGATGGCGGGACAGTGTGTCCCGCTGGGCTCCTTGCCGAGCTTCGCGAATGCCTTGCCGAGCCTGTCGACCTGCTTGTTGGTCTCCTCCAGATGGGCTTTCAAGCCGGCGGCAAGGTCCCTGTTTGTCGCCTTCTCGATCATCTTCGGCAGAGCCTTGAGGATCTGCTGTTCCGCGTAATAGATATCCTGCAGGCCGTGCAGCAGCAGGTCTTCCATCGATTTGATGTCCTTGGTGAAGAATCCCATAAACGACGTCTCCTTTGACAATGATGGAACTGGAACGCTGCACAGCCCTAGCTGTTCCATTCCCGTGATCAGATCAGGAGAGCCGAATGAGCGATGGTGCGGATCATCTTGCGGGCCTGCTCGGACGAGCGGCGATGGACGTGTGGGGTGACATGCCCCGCGACATCCAGGAAGCGCTGTTCGAGACCGCCATGAAGGGGCGTCCTGCGGAGCGGGAAGAGCTCGCGCGGCTGCTGCACGAGCGGCATCCCCGTACGCTTCATCCGGCACGGCCTGGCTGAGCCGCGGCAGGAACGATTGTGTCAGAAGCCGATTTGTAAAATGGGCGAGGCGCGGTGAATGGGATTGACGAAGCCCGTGAGCCGTAGCTCGCCCAGGATCAAATCGGTGAGTCGATCGGCGTGACTGAAATGATGATCGGAAAATGGTACGACCCGATCTCCCAGCGATGGATCGTGCCTCGCGAGGAACGTCCGGTGGCGGACTATTCGCAGTCCAACCCGGAGAAGGGGCCGGAAAGCAGCGCATCGCGCGAGGCGCAGCGGATCTGGGACCTGTTGGTCGATTGCTGCGCGCGCGGTTGATGTCCGAGCCGCACCATCATTCGCTTCTACTTGGCAATTCAGAGAGTGATGACATAGACCGCGAAGGCAATGATGAGCGCCAGGCTTACGACGGCGGTGCTGATCAATATCTTGCCCATGGCGCGTCCGTGCTGTCTCGCCGCGTCAATGTAACAGCCGCCATTTTCGTTCCGGAGCGGCAGGTGAAGGTGGCTCCCACTGTTCACATGTGAACAAAGGGTGTCGGCACCAATGGCGTGAACTATATCATTTGATACAGACATGGCTGCGCTCGCACTTATCATCGGCAATCCGGAAAGGCACCGCATGGTGCCATGAGATGGAGACCCGATCGTGCTCAGGCGGCGTCGCGTTCAGCAAACCACCACTCTGCAAGAACGGCTTGCGGAGTTCACCAGGACCATCCGTGAAAAGGCCGAGGCGTTGCCCGACGGCAAGGAGCGGGATGAGCTGATGAAACGGCTCAGAAGCGCCGACGCGGCGTCAAACCTCGACCGTCAATTCGCCGGCAGGGATTGAGCTGGTGGTCTGCCGAGGCGGAGTTTGCGCGTTCAGCCTCTCCGGCGTCAGCTGCGATACCAACTCGCCAGATTCCAGGTCGTGACGTCCCATCCCGACATGTCGACCATGAGGTTGTTGACCCCTGCGTTGACGATGTTGCGGGATAGAAGCGGCAGGAACACGTTGGCCTCGCAAAAGGTTTCGTCGACCTTGATCAGCAGCGCGGCCCGCTTGACCGGATCAAGCTCGTTCTGCGCAGCCTTGTAGGCCTTGTCGGCCTCGGGATCGGACCAGCGCGAGACGTTGCGGCCGAGCCATTTGTTTTCCTTGTTGGAGATCTCCCAGGAGACGCACTGGTTCAGGAAGCGCTCCGGGTCGGGCTGCGGCTGCGTGGTGTTGTACATCTCCATGTCGGCATAGAACTTGGAGTAGGTGTCGGGGTTGCCGACGTCGGACGAGAAGAACACCGATGCCGTGACCGCCTTGATTTCGATCTCGATCCCGGCCTTCTGGCAGGCCTGCTTGATGATGGCCTGCGTCTTCTGACGCGGCGCATTGGTCGAGGTCTGGAAGACGAATTTGAGCTTCTTGCCGTCTTTCTCGCGGATGCCGTCCGCGGCCTTGGCCCAGCTGGCCTCGTCGAGGATCTTGTTCGCCTTGTCGACGTCGAACTCGTATTTCAGCTTCGGCGACTTGAACTGTTTGGGCGCGTTGACGAAGCTCGCGGTGGCGACGCCGCCGCGCCCGTAAATGAATTTCTGAATCGACTCGCGGTCGATCAGCAGATTGATCGCGCGGCGAACGGCGGGATCGGACAGCGTCGGGTGCTTGGTCTTGGGGCTTGAGCGCTCGCCGTCCACCTCGGTCCAGGGGTCCGTCGTGTTGAGGATGATGAATTCGACGTTGCCTGATGGCGTGACGTCGAGCTTGCCCTTGCCGCTGGCCTCCATGCGTTTGAGGACCTCCTCCTCCACCTGCATGTTCCAGGCATAGTCGTATTCGCCGGTCTGCAGCACGGCGCGCGCCGCGGACACCGCATCGCCACCGCCCTTGATCTCGAGCGTGTCGAAATGCGGCTGGTTCTTGACGTGATAGTCGGGATTGCGTTCGGCCCGGATCAGGTCACCCGGCTTGAACTCGACGAATTTGTAGGGACCAGTGCCGACCGGCTTCAGATTGCCGGGCGCTTCGCGCGACTTCGCGCCGACATAGTCGCCGAAATGATGTTTCGGCAGGATCGGACCGACCGAGCCGACGAAGGGATCGGCCCAGAACGGCGTCGGCGCCTTGAACAGCACCTTGACGGTGTGGTCGTCGATCTTCTCGACCGTGATGTCTTTGTAAGACCCCGTAGTGTACGCCGCCGTGGCGAGATCCGAGGCGTATTGCCAGGTGAACACGACGTCGTCGGCGGTGAAGGGCTTGCCGTCATGCCATCTCACGCCCTGCTTCAGTTTCCAGGTCACGCTCAGGCCGTCCGGCGAAAGGCCGCCGTTCTGCTTGGACGGAGCCTCGGCCGCGAGGCAGGGGACGAGGTTGCCGTCCTTGTCCCAGCCGGCGAGCGGCTCGAAGAAGACGCGCGAGGCGATCTGGTCCTTGGTCCCGAGCGCGAAATGCGGATTGAGCAGTGTAGGGGCCTGCCAGAGCAGGATCTTGAGTGGGCCGCCGCCGCCGGCCTTGGTCGGCTTGTAGGGCAGGGTGGCGTCCGCCATCGCCACGTCGTTCCAGACCAGGATCTGGCTCGCGACAGGCGCCGCGATCCCGATCGCAGCCATCGTCTGCATGAACGAGCGTCGCGACAAGGTGCCCTGCTGCACCTCAGTGATGGACTTGCGGATTTCGTTCTCGTTCATCGGATGATCCCCCACTTCAAGGACAAGTCGTCACCGGCCAAGGCCCATCATGTTTGATCATGGGCGAGGCGGCAATGCCACCAAGGTCAGAAAACCCTGCGGCGAAATGACGAATGTGCGGGGAGAGGTCTGACGCCCGGATGGAGCCGAGCGCAACCAGGATAAGTCCAGCCGCGCTGGCGGCGCCCCGGATTGCGCATCGCTCCATCGGGCTACGGGCAACGATCCGTGGGTTTTGTCGTGACGCGTCTCACGCTTGCGCAGATGCATTCGTTCCCCACATGCGGTCGAACGGAGAAGCGTGGTCCGCGTCAATCGGTCAATATGGATTTACATTTCATTGATTTCGCGCCGCGGAGAAGCGAATACGGTTCCAATCATTGCCGAGTCATGGAGACCAAGATGTCGTTCTGTTCCACCCTGATCCTTGCGACCGTGCTCGCCGCCTGGTCGGCCGCCGCTTCAGGCGAGACCATCAAGATCGGCGTGACGCCGGGGCCGCACGCCCAGATCTTCGAGGCGGTGAAGCCGATCGCCGCCAAGCAGGGTCTCGACATCCAGCTCATCGAATTCTCCGACTACGTCGTGCCGAACGCCGCGCTCGATGCCGGCGAGATCCAGGCCAATTCGTTCCAGAACCAACCATATTTGGACAATCAGAAGGCGGACCGTGGCTACAAGATCGAAGCCGTCGGCCTGACCGTGAATTTCCCGATCGGCGTCTATTCCAAGAAGCACAAGGCCTTCGCCGATATCCCCGAGGGCGGCAAGGTCTCGATCCCGAACGATCCGACCAATGGCGGCCGCGTGTTGCTGCTGCTGCGCGACAAGGGCGCGATCAAGCTGAAGGACGGCACGGGTTTCAAGCCGACGGTGCTCGATATCACCGAGAATCCCAAGAAGCTGAAGTTCATCGAGGTCGACGCGGCGCAGGCGCCGCGCGCGCTCGACGACGTCGACGCCGCCGCGATCAACACCAATTATGCAACCCAGGCTGGCCTCGATCCCGTCAAGGATCCGATCCTGCGCGAGGACCCGAAGGGTCCCTACGTCAATCTCATCGCCGTTCGCACGGTCGACAAGGACAAGCCCTGGGTCAAGATCCTGGTGGACAGCTATCACACGGCGGAGGTCAAGGAGTTCATCCTGACCAAGTTCAAGGGCGCGGTTCTGCCGAGCTGGTAGGCAGTCTGCCCAGCCAAAGTTCAGCTCAGGGCGATCCCGGCGGGCGGGCTTGCGTACTAGCCCTGCGCAATGCCCGCTTGTCTGGAGCTGCGGCAACCGACATCATCGGGACCTATCCTCGTCCGACAGGGGTCGTATGAAACGCTTAGCAAACCTGAAACGCCTGGGGTTTTTCACACGGCTTCTCGACGAGGCCCCGCCGGCCGACCGATATCGCTTCGCGGCCGAGCAGATCGTGCGCGCCGAGACGGCGGGCCTCGAGTCCGCGTGGATCGCGCAGCACCATTTCCACGAGCGCGAGGGCGGCCTGCCGTCCCCCTTCACCTTCCTCGGTTATGTCGCAGCCCAGACCTCGCGCATCAGGCTCGGCACCGGCATCGTCACCTTGCCGCTGGAGAACGCGGTGCGGGTGGCGGAGGATGCCGCGGTGCTCGATCTGCTCTGCAACGGTCGCTTCGAGCTGGGTGTCGGCACCGGCGGCAATCCCTCGGCCTTTGCCGCCTTCGGCCTCGACAGCGCCCAGCGCAACGAGATCTTTGCGCGCAATCTGGACGTCGTCCGCACCGCGTTGGTCGGCAAGCCGCTCGAAGGTGGTGACACGCTCTATCCGCAGCGGCCGCAATTGGACGACAGGATCTGGCAGGCGACGTTCTCTGTCGCGGGCGGCGCGCGTGCCGGCAAGGCAGGCGATGGCCTGTTGCTGTCGCGCACCCAGCCTCGAACCAAGGAGGCGCCGAAGGCAACGCTCGCCGAGATTCAGAATCCGGTGATCGATGCCTATCTCGAAGCGCTGCCGCCGGGACGGGAGCCCCGCATCATGGCCTCGCGCACCGTCTTCGTTGCCGACGACCGGACTGAGGCGATGCGTCTTGCCGATATCGGCCTGCGGCGCGCGCTCCCGCAATTCCTCAAGGGCGGCCACGCCAAGCCAGGCGAAACGCTCGAGGAGATGATCGCGGCGTTCGACACCCATGTCGGCGCGGCCGACGACGTCATCGCTTCGCTCCGCGCCGACGCCACGCTGGAGCGGGTGACCGATCTCGTCTTCCAGGCGCATTCGGTCGATGCCCCGCATCCCCATATCCTGCGCTCGATCGAGCTGGTGGCGGAGAAGGTCGCGCCGGCGCTGGGTTGGGCGCGGACGGCGCCCGACGTGGCGCTGGCGGGTTAGTCGGAATGAGGTTGCAAGAGGCTGAATGATGGCTACGAAAGATATCATCGACACGCTCGCCGGGATCGAACCGGGTTCGGCTCTGGACGGCATTCGGGCCAAGCGCATCCAGGCGCGCGACAATGCGCAGAAGAGCTATCTCTCGCTGTTCGAGCCGATCGACGCCGGCGATGTCTCGCTGGTGGAGCGCGCCGCGGTCGCGCTCTTCGTGATCGGGCTTCACCGCGAGCCCACGATGGCCGGCTTCTATCGGGCGAAGTTAGCTGCGACCGCCGATGGCGCGCGCCTGGTCGAAGCTGTCGATGTCGAAATCGCGCGGGGCGAGACCTCGGGCCCCTACGGTGCCTTTCCAACCGGCCCCCTGTCTGTCGAAAACAAGGCCGGCTTGATCTACCGCGTCAGCGCGGAGCGCAAGCCCGATCTCGGGGACCGGCTCGCTGCGGCGTTCGAACATGCGCATCTGCTGGTGTTCCGCCCGCGCGATGCGGCCGCCGCCGACATGAAGGCTCTGCTCGCCGCCGGTTGGTCGAACACCGGAATCGTCACGTTCTCTCAGCTCGTTGCGTTCCTGTCGTTCCAGGTGCGCGTCGTCACCGGACTGCGCGTGCTCGGTGCCTCGCTCGGGCGCACCACGAACGCCGCGGCCGGCGCGTAAGGAGGCTGCATCATGAGCGCTGCAAACAATGCCAATCCGCCCGTCGTCTTCACCCAGGACGAACTGGGCTGGGTGTCCTGGATCGACCCGCTGCTCGAAGCCGAGCTGACCGAGCGGCATTTCGCGGGCCTCGTCGATCGCTCCCGTTCCAAGTCCGAGTATTTCCGCCTGCTGGTGCGCGATCCCGAGGTGCTGGAGGCCCGCACCAAGACCGACAAGGACATCTTCTACAACGTCGCCGACGGCCTGCCGCGCGCCGAACGCGAGCTCGCGGCGGCTGCGACCTCGCGCTACAACGGCTGCATCTACTGCGCCTCCGTGCATGCGCGGTTCGCCAGCACCTATTCCAAGCGCCGCGACGATGTGCAGCGCCTGCTCGACGAGGGCGTCGGCGCCGATCTCGGGGAGCGCTGGAATGCGGTCGTCAAGGCCTCGGTGGCGCTGGCTGCGACGCCGATCGCGTTCGGCCCCGACAATATCGATGAGCTGCGCCGCGCCGGTCTCGACGATGCCGAGATCGTCGATGTCATCAACGGCGCGTCGTTCTTCAACTGGGCGAACCGGCTGATGCTGTCGCTCGGCGAGCCCTCGAAATAGCTGATCTCACCGGCATGGAAATTGCTAGTTGTTTCAACGCTTGACAGGATGGAGCCGTCCATGAGCAACATCGATCGTCGTACCCTGGTCAAGGGCTCGCTTGCCGCCATGATGGCGGGGGCAGCCTTCTCGCGCGCCGCGCTTGCGCAATCGTCCGAACCGATTTTGCTGGGCGTCAGCGGTCCGTTGACCGGGCCGAACGCACAATATGGCACGCAGTGGAAGCAGGGCTTTGATCTCGCGCTCGACGAGATCCAGGCAGCGGGCGGCATCAACGGTCGCAAGCTCGCCTATAGTTTCGAGGACAGCCAGAGCGACCCGCGCCAGTCGGTGGCGATCGCCCAGAAATTCGTCTCCGATCCCAGGATTGTCATGGAGCTCGGCGACTTCTCCAGCCCCGCCTCGATGGCGGCCTCGCCGATCTATCAGCGCGGCGGGCTGGTGCAGTTCGGATTCACAAATTCGCATCCCGATTTCACCAAGGGCGGCGACTTCATGTGGAGCACCTCGGTCAGCCAGGCTGACGAGCAGCCGCTGCTGGCGGCCTATGCCGTCAAGCGCCTCGGCCTGAAGAAGCTCGCCGTGCTGCACCTCAACACCGATTGGGGCCGTACCAGCCGCGACTATTTCGTTAAGGCCGCGAAGGAGCACGGCGCCGAAATCGCGGTGACCGAAGGCTACATCGCGGAGGAGCGCGACTTCCGCTCCACGCTGGTGCGGGTCCGCGACGCCAATCCCGACGGGCTGATCCTGATCTCCTATTATTCCGACGGTGCGCTGATCGCGCGCCAGGCGCGCCAGGTCGGGCTGAAGCAGGTGATCTGCGCCGCGAGCTCGGTCTACTCGCCGAAATTCCTGGAGCTCGGCGGCGAGGCCGTCGAGGACGTCCATGTCGGCACGCGCTACTTCCCGGAAGACCCGCGCCCCGAGGTGCAGACGTTCATCGCCGGCTTCAAGAAGAAATACAACGGGGTGGAGCCCGACGCGTTCAACGCCTACGCCTACGACGCGATGAACATGGCGGCCGCTGTGGTGAAGATCGGCGGCGCCGACCGGCGCGCGATCCGCGACGCCTTCACGAAAGTGAAGGACGTCTCGAGCGTGATCTTCGGCAAAGCGACGTTCGACGTCGAGAGCCGGCGCGTCAAGGGCGCCATGAACGCCGAGCTCGTCGTGCGCAAGGGCCAGTTCGCGCTCTGGGACGGCAAGCCGACCTGAGGGGATTTCTGCGTGTCTTCCTGGCTCGACTACACGATCAACGGGCTGATCGTCGGTAACGTCTACGCCCTCGTTGCGGTCGGGCTCGCGCTGATCTTCGGCGTCAGCCGGCTGATCAACTTTGCGCAAGGGTCGATCTACCTCGTCGGCGCCTATATCGGCTGGGTCGCGGTGGTGCAGCTGCATACGCCGCTGCCGCTCACCATCATCGTGGTCGCGGTGGCGGCGGCGCTGGTGGGCTTGATCATCGAGCGGTTCGGGCTGCGTCCGCTGCAGAACTCGGTGCGCATCGCACCGCTGCTGGCGACCATCGGCATCAGCTTCGTGCTCGATCAGCTCGTGATGCTGACTTTTTCGCCCAATCCGCGCGCATTGCCGAGCCAGTTGCCGGATGTCCGCTTCCAGATCGGCGGCGGCACGATCGGCCCGCTCGATCTGCTCATCGCCGGTGTCGGCCTCACCAGCGCGTTGCTGCTGTTCGTGTTCCTGCGCTACAGCAAGCTCGGCTGGGCCGTGCGTGCCACCGCGCAGGACCGCGACGCCGCGATGCAGATGGGCGTCGACGTCAACCGAGTCAATCAGGCCGTGTTCGGCATTGCGGCTGCGCTCGGGGGCGTCTCCGGCCTGCTGGTCGGCATGTACTATAACCAGATCGACACCGCCATGAGCCTGCAGGCGACGCTCAAGGGCGTCGTCGCCGAAGTCGTCGGTGGTGCCGGCAATGTGCCGGGCGCGGTGATCGGCAGCCTGCTGCTGGGATTGGTGGAGAGCTACGGCGTCGCCGTGTTCGGCACCAGCTACCGCAATCTGTTCGCGTTCCTGCTGCTGGTCGTGGTGCTCGTGCTGCGCCCGAACGGTCTGTTCGCCAGCGCACGGCAGGCGCCGCCCGAGCCGCTCACCGGCACTTTCATCGCGCCGAGCCGCCCGGTGCGGATTCCGCGCTGGGCTCTGCTGATCGCTGCCGCCGTCTTCGCGATCCTGCCGCTGTTGCCCCTGTCGTTCTACGTGCTCCAGACCCTGATCAACGCCTGGCTGCTCGGCATGCTCGCGCTGAGCCTCACCCTGGTTGCAGGCACGATTGGTCAGGTCTCGCTGGGAC
Organism: Bradyrhizobium sp. 17; assembly: GCF_023073515.1. Taxonomy (NCBI): domain Bacteria; kingdom Pseudomonadati; phylum Pseudomonadota; class Alphaproteobacteria; order Hyphomicrobiales; family Nitrobacteraceae; genus Bradyrhizobium; species Bradyrhizobium sp. 17. The sequence continues at coordinate 33,373 of NZ_JADPJQ010000095.1, forward strand.
ACGCCGCGCTGCTCGCGATCGGCGCCTACACCTCCGCGCTGCTGTCGCTCACGTTCGCTGTCCCGGTCGGCCTTGCCATCATCGGCGGCGGCCTGATGAGTGCTGCGCTGGGCACGGCGCTGATCTCGCCGTCGTTCCGGCTGCGCGGACATTATGTGTCAATCGCGACGCTCGCGATCGGCGAGATCGTCTCGCTGGTGATCCTGAATTGGGAGAGCGTCACGCGCGGGCCGATCGGCATCTCCGGCATCCCGCCGCTGTCGCTGTTTGGCTATGAGCTGGTCAGCCCGATTTCGATCTACTGGTTCAGCTTCATCGTGATGGTCGTGCTGGCGCTGCTGCAGGGACGCCTGCTCGGCTCGCATCTCGGCCGCAGCTTTCGCGCCATCCGCGACGACGACATCGCCGCGCGGGCCTATGGCCTCAGCCTGAATCGCTACAAATCGCTGGCCTTCATCTTCGGCGGCTTTGCCGCGGGGGTCAGCGGCGGCATCGCCGCGCATCTCTATTCCTATATCAACCACGAGACCTTCAACACGCAGCAATCCATCCTGGCGCTGACCGTCGTCATCCTCGGCGGTCTCGGCAATGTCGTCGGGGCGATTCTCGGGGCGGTCGCGCTGGTCGGCCTGCCGGAAGTGTTCCGCATCGCGGCGGAGTATCGCATCCTGATCTACGGCATCGTGCTGCTGCTGCTGGTGCGGTTCAGGCCGCAGGGCCTTTTGGGGACGGTGTGATGATGGACGCACACACGGCGATGCTGTCCCTGCGCGGGCTCACGCGGCGCTTCGGCGGCCTCACCGCCGTCGACGCCATCGATCTCGATCTCGCCAAAGGCGAGCTGATCAGCATCATCGGCCCGAACGGGGCGGGCAAGACAACGCTGTTCAATCTCGTGACCGGGCTTGACCTTCCGGACGCCGGGACGGTTCGCTTCGAAGGTCAGGACATCACAGGTTTCTCGCCGGAACGCCTGGCGGCCGGAGGCATCGCGCGGACGTTCCAGCTCGGCCGCGTCTTCGGCAATCTCAGCGTGATGGACAACGTCCTGATCGGTGCGCATACGCGCTTGCGCGCGGTGAAACCGGCAGTGCCGGTGATCGGCCCGCTGCTGGAATTGGGTCTGGCGCTGCTGCGCCCCGCCAGCGTCAAGGCGGAGGAAGAGCGGCTGCGCGAGGAGGTGAAGGTCATTCTCGCGCGCTTCGGCGAGCGGTTGCTGCCGCGTATCGATCAGCCGGCCTACAGCCTCTCTTACGCCAACCGCCGCCGCGTCGAGATCGCGCGCGCGCTCGCCTTGAAGCCGCGCCTGCTGCTGCTGGACGAGCCGACCGCCGGCATGAATCCGACCGAGACCACGGAGATGCAGGGGCTCGTCGCCGAGCTGAAAGCCGAAGGGCTGACGATCTTGCTGATCGAGCACAAGCTCGAAATGGTGATGCGCCTCTCCGATCGCGTCATCGTCATGGACGAGGGCAAGAAAATCGCGGAAGGCCCGGGCGAAGCGGTGCGCGGTGATCCCAAGGTGATCGAGGCCTATCTCGGCCACGGCCTGACGACGAAGCAGGAGAGCGCGGCATGACGAACCCGCCTCCCGATGCGCTGCTCGCGATCACCGACGTCAATACCTTCTATGGTCAGGCCCAGGTGCATTTCGACCTGTCGATATCAGTTCCGCGCGGCCACATCGTCTGCCTGCTCGGCGGCAATGCCAGCGGCAAATCGACCACGATGAAGATCATTCTAGGCCTCGTGAAGCCGCGCTCGGGCGACGTGACGTTCGACGGCACTTCGCTACTGGGACTTACCACGCCGCAGATCGTCCGCCGCGGCATCGCCTCGGTGCCGGAAGCACGGCGGCTGTTCGCCGACATGAGCGTCCGCGAGAACATCCTGATGGGCGCCTTCGTGCGCGACGACCGCGAGGCGATCGCGCAGGATCTCGACAAGATGCTCACGCTGTTCCCGAAGCTCGGCCAACGGCTGTCGCAGCGCGCCGGCTCGCTCTCGGGCGGCGAGCAGCAGATGGTCGCGATGGCGCGGGCGCTGATGAGCCGTCCCCGGATGATCGTGATGGACGAGCCGACCATGGGCCTGTCGCCGCTTTACGTCGACCGCGTGCTGGAGCTGATCCGCACCATCAACCAGGAGGGCGTCTCGGTCTTCATGGTCGAGCAGAACGCCAGCCTCGCGCTCGAGATCGCGCACGAGGCCTATGTGCTCCAGACCGGCAAGATCGTTCTCTCCGGCTCCGCCCGCGCGCTGAAGGACGATCCCCGCATCCGCGATGCCTATCTCGGCGGCTCCGAGGCGGCGTAGCGCCATCTCGGCCTGCATGGTTCGAGACGCCCGCCCTTGGCGGGCGCCTCAACGTGAGGGTCTGGCGATCTCGCGGCGAAGCAAGACCTCATCCTAAAGGAGCCCGCGCAGCGGGCGTCCCGAAGGACGCCGCAAGCACTGCTGCAGAACCGTGCCGCCCCTCCGGGATTGCACTGGTCAGTATGACCACCTTATGAAAAGATCATACCGCTCGTGCGATGGGTCGTGCAGCGGACGGAATGATTGGCGTGACGAAATTATCTTTGCGGGCGGTCGACCCCGGAATGATGCTGCTGTTCGGCGGGTTGATCGCGGCCAACATCGCGGCGTGGGCTTGGGCGTTCGCGGCGTTCGGTGACCGGCCGACGGTGATGGCGACCGCGCTGCTTGCCTGGGTGTTCGGCCTGCGCCACGCCGTCGATGCCGACCACATCGCGGCCATCGACAACGTCGTGCGCAAGCTGATGCAGGCCGGCGATGCGCCGCGCAGCGTTGGTCTCTATTTCGCGCTTGGTCATTCCACCGTGGTTGTGGTCGCGACCATGCTGCTCGCGCTGGGCTTGGTGAGCCTTGGCGGCGACAGCCTGCTCAAGGACGTCGGCGGCTTCATCGGCACGTCGGTGTCGGCGCTGTTCCTGCTGGTGATCGCGGCCATCAACCTGGTCATCTTCGCCGGCCTGTGGCGGACGTTCCGGATCGCGCGCGCGCAAGGCATCCACGACGCCGCGCAGCTTGATGCGCTGCTCGCCAGCCGCGGATTGCTCGCGCGGCTGCTCGGCCCGATGTTCCGCCTGGTGACCAAGCCGGCGCATATGTACCCGCTCGGCTTCCTGTTCGGCCTCGGCTTCGACACCGCCACCGAGATCGGCCTGCTCAGCATCTCCGCCAGCGAATACGCGCTTGGTGCATCGCTGGCCGACGTCATGGTCTTTCCCGCGCTGTTCGCATCAGGCATGGCGCTGGTCGATACCGCCGATTCCGCGCTGATGGTCAGCGCTTATCGTTGGGCCTTCGTCGATCCCTTACGGAAGCTCTGGTACAACCTCACGATCACGGGTGCCTCGGTCGCGGTGGCGCTGTTGATCGGCGGCATTGAGGCGCTTGGCCTGATCGGGGATCGGCTCGGCCTGTCTGGCGGTGTGTGGACGCTGGTCGACGGCCTCAACGATTCGCTCGCGAACGTCGGCTTCGCCGTGATCGCGCTGTTCGCGATTGCATGGCTGGTTTCGGTCGTGCTCTATCGCAGGCTATTCGCGCTCGAGCGGCGGCGCACGCCTGATGTGCTGGTGGGCGCCGATGCTACCGAGACAGCGTGAGTCAATCGTGGGCTCAAGCCGAAGCTGCGCTCTCCGCCGGCAGGTCGTCGGCATTGGGATCGCCCGGCGCGGTGGCCCAGGCCAATTCCACCAGCGTCACGAACCGGCGGCCGGCGCCGTCGAGCTGGCAGACGATCAGGCCCTGCTCTTCCATGTAGCCGAGCAGGCGCTGAGCCCGGCGCAGCGAATGCGAGCCGTAGGCGCGGGCGATCGCGGCGTCGCCGGGGCAGGGCCAGCCTTCTTTCGCCGCGCGCGCGATCATCATGAACACGCCCTGCATGTCGTCGGGCAGGATCGAGGCGCGCAGCGACACGTCCTGCCAGGCGTCGTCCTCGGCATGCTCGGCGCCGAGCCCGGCGCGTGCGCGTGTCAGCATGCGGCGGAATTCGGTGAGGTCGGGCACCGCCGAGCCGAGGCCCTCGATGCGGCAGCGGACCACGAACTCCTGGTACAGCACGCCCACCGCGCGGAAACCGGCATCGGGCGCGGCGAGCACGGCACGAAGGGTCCGATCCACGCGTTCGCGCCGTTCAGCGAGCTCTTCGGCACTAATCGGGACCTCGATTATTTCGGGGCCGAGCTCCGGTGCGGCAGCCTTCGCGGCGCGGAGCTGCTCGAGCAGATCGGGCGCGGGCCGGCGCTGCGGCCGGCTGGCATCGGGCGGCGGCGCGGCCAGGATCACGGCGCGCATATTTTCGAGTGCGGCTTCGGGCATCGGCATCAGCCGCGGCGTGGAATTGCGCGGCTGGGTTTCGGTCGCGCCGATGTTCAAACGCAGCGGCCGGCGTGACAGCGCGGGGCCGAGCGCCATGAATTGTCCGCGTTCGAGATCGCGAAACGATTCGGCCTGCCGCCGCTCCATGCCGAGCAGGTCGGCGGCGCGCGCCATGTCGATGTCGAGGAAGGTGCGGCCCATCAGGAAGTTGGACGCTTCCGCCGCGACGTTCTTGGCGAGCTTCGCCAGCCGCTGGGTCGCGATGATCCCGGCAAGCCCGCGCTTGCGGCCACGGCACATCAGATTGGTCATGGCGCCGAGCGAAAGCTTTCGCGCTTCGTCAGAGACTTCGCCCGCGACCGCAGGCGCAAACAGCTGCGCCTCGTCGACGACCACCAGCATCGGGTACCAATGGTCGCGGTCCACGTCGAACAGCCCGCCGAGGAAGGCCGCGGCGCGGCGCATCTGGTTCTCGGCGTCGAGCCCTTCGAGGTTGAGCACGGTGGAGACGCGATGCAGCCGCGCGCGCTCGCCGGCAACCTGAAGGCCGCGTTCGGTGTGATCCTCGGCCTCGATCACGAGATGGCCGAAATGCTCCGCCAGGGAGACGAAATCGCCTTCGGGATCGATGATCGCCTGCTGCACCCAGGGTGCGCTCTGCTCCAGCAGCCGCCGCAGCAGATGTGATTTTCCGGAACCCGAATTGCCTTGCACCAGGAGGCGGGTCGCCAGCAGTTCCTCGAGGTCCATGGCCGCCGCGGCGCCCGCCGTGGTCTGCCCCATCTCGATCGCAACCGTCATGCCCGACTCAAGTCCCATCATTCGCGGACAGGGGCTTATCAATCCGGCCGTGGCGCGTCGAGCACCATGGCGTAAATCATGCGTTGTTGCCCACGGCGGATTTCAGGCGCGATTCGATTGCCGTAGAAGTGCGGGCCGATAGGGCGCTTGCGGACCGGCGTCCTGGGGTATCACTTGCGCGAGTTCCCCCCTTGATGTGCGAAACCGCCATTGCACCGTGCGCTTGGCATGCGCCCAGCCAATGATGGGTGCGGGGCAAAGGGGATCGCGGCCCGTTACAGCGCGCCCGATCCGCCCTGCACGATCTTCTCGTTGAGCTTCAGGTCCACGGTCTCGACCGTGCGGTCGATCTCTGCATTGGGCGCGCCGAGCTGATGCGAGATCAGCTTGACCAGCAGGTCGACGCGCTCGATGAAGGGTGCGCCGCCGGCCACCGCGCGCGCGGCCGATGACGGCTTCAGCAGGCTCTCGGCAGCCTTGGCGTATTTCGCGAACGGCACCTGGTCCTGCGGATCGGCGCCGAGACGCCGGGCGATGGCGTCGACATGCTCATAGATCGTCTGCGAACGCGCGAGATCGCCGTGCACGGCGTCGCGGATCGACTGCGGCTCGTGCGGCGTGATGCAGCGGTAGTTGCCGGTCAGCAGCATCGACCATTTCGCCAGCGGCACGAACAGGGAATCGAACACCTTCAGCTTCACCGGCACGTCGTGGCCGTCGAGGGTCACCGCGTCGATGTCGGCTTCGAGCTCGCGCAGCACCTTGTTGTGCTTCTCGTCGCCGAACACGGAGGCCTTGAAATTCGTGGGCAGGCCGACGTGCAGCACGTTCGCAGCCTCTTCCGGCGGACGGAACGCCTGCGGGTCGGGCGAGCACAGCGTCACCAGCCCGGGCTCGAAGCGCTCCCACACCTGCGCATTGGTGTAGGCCTCCTCAAGATCCATGTCCGCGAGCGAGGGGATCCGCTTCAGATAGGGCAGCGGCGGCATGTTCATGATGGACAGGCACGGCAGCTTCGCCGCGGCGATCCTGACCATGAGAACGCGCACCGTGTGGTTGGTGTATTGCGGCTCCTGCATCGCAAGGCCGACCATGTCGTAACGCGACAAGTCCACATTGGCCGGCGTCACGGCGTCGAGCTTGCCGGGCAGGTCGCGCGAGAAGATGGCGCGGTGAACAGCCTCGTCACGCAACTTGATGCGCACCTCGGTCCCCTCGCGGTTGATCAGCTCCGCGGTCTTGGTGCGGCAGACCAGGGTCACGTTGTGCCCCGCCATCAGCAGCTTCGTGCCCAGCAGGGAGCCGTAGGAAGCCCCAAGAATCAGGATGTTACGCGCCATGTCTCGTCCCTTTGACAATTGTGATTTTTGAGCCCGGCCGTCATCCGCGGGCGAGTTTGGCGGGCATGTAAGGCAAAGTGCGTGAGGATGGCAACTGGGATAATGGATACAAGGCGCGGATTAGCGGGCGGCCCGCCGTGTTGCTTGACGCCGAAAGCAAGACGACGCCAAACCGGCGGCGGTTGTGCAGGGTCGTTGAGTTGCTCAAATAACTGGCTTACCGAAGTAAGAAATGTTGCACATCTCGATCGCCCAAGCTCTCCCAGAACGCGATCATACCTCGTCACGTCTCGCGCGCCGGGTGCGGATGAGCGACTTCGAGGATTTTGTCGCGCCGGTTTTCCTGCGACATTGACTAGCGGAAAGTCCTTTGGCGAAGGCCGTCGGCATCGATCAGGCGGTAACCCGCCGCATTTTTATCGCTGGCGTGATTGGTGGCGCGCCGGATCAGCGTCATGAGGAATCATGATGGAAGCCGACACAGGCGATGCCTTCTCCCTCGTTAAATGAGCTCCAATTTTAGTCGTCCACCGCAACAAAAAACTGCAAACGCGGGACAGCAAAAAATGGCAGAGTGGTGCGGGCCTAAACTGTGTATCAGCAACGGAGCTGAGACGTGACGATTGAGTTGGAGTCGGCGTGCGACTTGTTTTGCGACCGGTTCGTTCGGACTGTAGTCCGTCCGGTCCAGTGCCCCCGCCCGCGAAGGGAAAACGGAACGATCATCGGGACGGCAGACGCAAGCGCGATCACGCACGCGTGCCATCGCATCGAGCAGACATGCAGGGCGTTGCGCTGACAGCGCTGCGCCGAGTCCAAGCAACCGCCGACGCGCCGTTCGGGGACGGACATGGAAGATGATCATTGGCCTCACGGCACGTGCGACGGCGCCGGTCGAAGCCTGGCGTGCTTGCGAAAACGTGCGTCCCATTTTTTTGAAAGCTTGTCCGTCGGGGAACTCGTGCGCGAGGCGCACAGGCATCGGTGGATTTCGGAGTGGTTGAGGATCTCAGGCGAGTACCGGATATTCGCCGAATCGGCGCGCGTAACCAGTTCAGCTCAGATCGTGCGGGAAGCGTGGCTGTGCTCGCTGACGGCCCTTGAAGTCGCGAGGAACCTGTCTTGGCCCGGAGATCCCGGGGGTACCGACCTCGTAGACAAGGTCAGACTCTGCCTCCGGGGCTTCGAGGAGGACGCCGGTTCGGCGATCGAGCGTGTGGAGATCGACTGCTTTGATCAAGGCTCGCTTGCGGGCTACTTTCTGCCGGCGTTCCCCGATCGGTCTTTCGCACCCGCGGTTATCTGCGTCAGCGACGAGGACATCACCCTCGGCTCGATGATGAGCAGGCTGTTGCCGGCTTCAGGGCGACGGAACGTGTCACTCCTGCTCGTTGATGCCGGCGATTCATCCGGTCGTAGCCCCTTCAAGCCGGCGCATATTCTTCAATGCTGGCTGGATTACCTGGAAGCTCGTCCGGACGTCGATTCGCAGCAGATCGCGGTCTACGGCGAGGGGGCGGCCGCCAGTCACGCATCCCGTCTTGCCCTCGTGGATCGCAGAATGGCTGCCGCCGTGTGCGACGGCGGCATTGCCACGCCGGTCATGCGCCGGGCATCGCTGCGCTGGATGATCGGCGTCGAGCAGGCGGTCCGTGACGGGCCCTCGACGGGTTCGTTGCTGCCGTTGTGTCGGATACCTTGCCCGCTTCTGATGGTCGTCGGCAGCCGCTCAATGGTTTGGGAGGAGGATGCTCTCGAACTGCAAGCCGGCTATCGGCAGGCCGGAGCCGATTGCGCGACCGTCGTGCCGAACTGCATTCCGTACCCTCTGGGCGAGGTCGAGAATTTCATCGCGGTGGACGATTTCATTTTCGAATGGCTCGACAGCAAACTTGGAATTGCCCGCCAGCTGGATTCCGTGACCTACCTCTAAGGCGCCAAGAGATTGGGGGAAGGCGAGAAAAGATTGGGAAGGCGAGGAGAGATTGGGGATGAATCGAGGCGCGCGTTCCGCGCCTGACGTCAGGGAGTCAGGAAGCGTCGATGGCCAGCAACCGTGCGGCCAGCCGGGCATTCTTGGCAATCGTTGCGAGCGCGGCATTCAGATCGGCCAAGGTCGTCTCGTCGAGCTCGTTGAACATGGTCGAGTTCAAGGCGAGCTTTCTCTTCGACAGTTTTTCGATCTCCGTCGTTGCTTTCGCCGTCAGCGACATCAGGACGTAGCGTGCGTCGTCTGCGGCCGGCCGTCGCGACAGGAAGCCGCCCTTTTCGAGACTCTTGGTCTGGTTGGTGACGAAGGCGGGGTGGACGCGCAGCTTGTTCGCGATGTCGATTCCCGCGACACCTCGCCCCTGGTCCAGTTCGGTGATGGCCATCAGGATCAGCCACTGCGGCTCGGTAATGCCCAGCAGTCCGGCCCAGCTGGTGTGGATGTCCTCCAGCTGGGAATGAATTTCGACGACGTTCCAGATGAAGTCCGTAATCGCCCTGTCGAGTTTCTTCTCGATCATGTGGCTCCCTCCCCGTTTATCCCTTGCCTATCCTTAATGGGATATCTTGGAAGCGTCTCGAAAATCGCGCGTCGACCAAAGGGGAGATACCGCGCGGAAGAAATCGTAGGCTCAATTATTACTTGCAAAGAACAATTAATTTTATTATCTACTATCGCACTCTATTTCGCTGCTCTTGACCCACGCGACGGACAGCGATGCGAGACCTCCAAGAAGCCCTCGGGATGCCCCCCGAGGGCTTTTCTGGTTTTTCTATAGTGATCTTCCGGGGTAATATCGCCGCTGTTGCCCTCAAGCCACATCGCGACCTGAAGTGTCGATTCATCAAAGCAATAAATTGAGACCATTGTTTTTATAAACTATATGTGAAGCCGCGACGGAGGGGGCACCTCGCTGTCGTTTCAGTCCGAACCTTCGGTGCGGGCCTGAATTGAACGGAAATTGAGAGGGTAAAGCGGCGTCCACCGAGGACCCGAGCCCCCTGAACCGACCTGGAGGTTTACTGATGAAGTTGACGAAGACACTCTTTCTCGGCTCGGCTGCCGGCCTGATGGCCGCCTCCGGGGCGTTCGCTGCCGATCTTCCCGTGAAGGCCAAGGCGGTCGAATACGTGAAGATCTGCTCGCTGTACGGCGCCGGTTTCTACTACATCCCCGGCACCGACACCTGCATTAAGCTGGGTGGTTACCTGCGGGCCGATGCGAACCTCAACACCAATTCGGACTTCAACCCGAACCAGAGCGGTGTTGCCGGTGCACGCAACCGCCTGATGAACTACTACACCTTCCGCGCTCGTGAAGACCTCAACATCGACACCCGCACCGCGACCGAATACGGCGTGGTCCGCACGTTCTTCGACGGCGTCTTTACCTGGACGACCGGCAACTATTCGGGCACCGGTTCGGCAACGGGTGGCACCCAGTACAGCGGTACGCTCGGTCTCAACGCTGCGGGCACAGGCCTCGTCGGTTCGGGTAGCGGCAACGTCAACGGCACCGACGGCAATACCTCGGCCGGTGCGCTCGGCGTATACTACGCCTTCATCCAGTTCGCCGGCTTCACGATGGGTAAGGCCGTGTCGCAGTTCGACGCGCCCTGGACCAACTATCCCGGCAACATCACCGACAACCTCGTCGGCGGCAGCGGCACCGTTACCGGCGTCACCCAGTTCACATACACCGCCGACTTCGGCCAGGGCGTCACGGCATCGTTCTCCGCTGAAGATGCGACGGCCTACTATCAGGCCGGCAACCTCAACATGACCGGCGCGACCGCAGGTGGCATCATCGGCGGTTCGTACGGCACCAACGCCCTCGGCGGCTCGCGTTCGCCGAACCTCGTCGGTCAGCTGCGTGTCGATCAGGCCTGGGGTCTCTTCCAGGCGTCAGTGGCTGCGCATGACAACCATGTCGCCTATTACGGCGCGACCGAAGCCACCGGCCATCCCGACGACAAATGGGGTTGGGCTGTTCAGCTCGCTTTGTCGATCAAGAACATCCCGACCGGCGCGGGTGACACGATCAACATCCAGGGCGTCTACACCGACGGCGCGACCCGCTACAACTTCCAGAACCTGTCGGGCAGCAGCTACTCGCTGTTCGGTAGCTCGGGTGTTGCCTACCAGAGCGTTGGCTTCGCCAATGCTCCTGACACGGTGTACGTGACCGGTAGCTCGCAGGAAACCGTCAAGACCTGGGGCTTCCGTGGCGCTTACACCCACAACTGGGATCCCAACTGGAACTCCTCGCTGTACGGTGCTTACGCTCAGGCCCAGTTCGGCACGCTGGCCAAGACCACCATCTGCGGCGCCGGCGGCGGCGCCGGTGTGTTCGGAGCCCTGGCAGGTGTGACGGGTTGCAACCCGGACTTCGCGATCGGCCAGCTAGGTGTCGTCACCCGGTGGACCCCGGTCAAGAACCTGACCTTCTCGGCGGACGTGTCCTGGACCCATCTCGACCAGAAATATTCTGGTACGGTTGGCGCCTCCCCGAGCGTCGCGACCGCCAAGCCGACCGCGGCCTACGAGCTGAAGGATCAGGACTCGGTCGCCATGATCCTCCGCGCTCAGCGCAACTGGTAAAATCTATCGAAACACATGAACGAACACCCGGCGGGAAACCGCCGGGTGTTTTTTTGCGCAAGGCAGATGATAGGGCGGCGAAGCCCCGGTGCCCGGATGGAGCGCAAGCGTGATCCGGGGGCTGCTCGCGCTGCGTCTGGCACCTTCCCGGATCACGCTTCGCTTCATCCGGGCTACGGGACCGCGCCTGTGTCGCCCCCGTGTCAATCCGCTCTCACAAAAATATTCCGCTTTACCGAAATTCGGAAATGGCGTATGTGTCGTCCATCCCGGCTCATCCTTGAGGGGCGATCTTGTGGTCGTCATGTTCGCGAGCCGGGCTTGCGGTGGACGCGGCAGCGTTCGGGTGCGAGAGGCCAAGGGCAGGGCGGATTGCTCTCCGTGAGCCCAAGGCTGCGTTCCGACGAGCGGCGCTGCTAGGCTTCGTCTCGTCTGTAAGTTTCCGGCTCCGTCGACAGGGCTGGAAAAACTGCGGCGAAATGGCGAGCCGTGCGTACGGCAAAACCGTGTGGTCCTTTCCGCCAGCACTATTTTCGTCCTGTTGAAATCGGCAGAAGTGACAGAAAATGAAGGAAAATTTCGACTTGCTGGCGGACTAGCTGAGGGCCTGCCGGAACCCGCTGAGCCCTATTAGGCCCTATTTCATCGAATGCGCTGGCACGGCCTGCTCTGCTACTCCCGGCGGTCCCGCCGCGCTCCACGCCTTTTTCTTTGGCCGTGTGTCGTGGCGGCGCTCAGCGCTGCTTCGAAGGCGGTGGCGGAAATTTGTTTGCTGAGGGGCTCGGCTGGAACGGGGTGATCGGGATTGCTCGCGTGCCCTGCAGTAGCTCCAATGCGAATTGTCGTAGAGCATTCTGTTCGGCTTCGATGTTGACCCAAGCCTGCGGAGCGTAAGAGTACTTCGCGAGCTCACGCTTATCGAGTGCGAAGCCCAGATGCTTTCCGATCTCAAACATCATCTCATTGAAGGCGTCATCGCGCTCGTCAAGGAAATGGCGAATAGCTTCGTTTGATGATGCTGGCGGCAATGCCGGGCCTCCTAGGTTGTCGATGTATTTCTTGTAGGCGGTGATCACCCTATCATCGTCGTGGAATTCGGTCTGGATCACATTGAGCGCCGTCACATGATCAGCCGAAAGCGTTACCCGCCGCGTCCTCATGAGAGCGTGGAACGTATCGTATTTCCTGCGGCGCTTCTCTCGCTTTTCCTCAAAGCGAAGCGTAATCTGCACGGCCACGATCGGGCCCACGACAATCGCAACGGCTGTGATGACAAGGATTGCCACGTTGAGCCAATCCTTGAATTGCATGCACCAGAAGCCATCGGGACAATTCATGACGGCAAATCCTTGACCTTTTCGAACTTCGCATTCACAGGTCCGAGTGGTGTCTCGATTGTTATGACGCGACCATCAGCAAAATCGGCCGGAAGTATGAGCTTCACCGCGACCGTAGTCGGAGCAGCACTAGCTGGCGCTCCGGTGATAAGCGAGGCTCCGGCAGCGAGCACGTATTCGACCACGCCTTCGAGACTGCCGTCGGGCTTGGTTTCATAGGAGCCGTCATATTGCATCGTGGTGACATCGACACCGACAAGCATTCCGTCGCCGATATAGAAAAGGCCAATGCTTTGACCTGCGACGCCCGTGAAGTAGGCGACGTAGAGCGCCTTCGGCATGTGAACTACCCCCCAAACCTGACGGCCCGTGGGTTCCTTAGCACAGGAAATTGTGTGCTCGCATGTCCTCGCGCGCAAGATGCACCGATATTTTTGATGTGAGGCGGGGCGGATCAGGCGGTGACGCTCGTTTTGGGCGGGGCCTCTGGCGGGTCAGAAAGGGTACGCGCAACCCTGACCTGCGTCGGCGCTGGGCGCTTCATCCCGTGCACCCGCACCTATGTCAGCAAGCTCGAGCCGAAGGCGTAATCCAGCGGCAAGGCGACGGCCTCCCGACGAGAACCGCGTCGGCCGCGATACCTGCGACACAAAAGAAGGTAATGGGGCGGTGCATCAGGTCAGGTGCGAACACTGCATTAAGGCCGATGATCGAGGCGATGGATGTCGAGGATGTGGTCTCCATCCTCAAAGCCTACACTATGCGCGCGGCCGGCGGATACGGCGCCCGCTGGAACTGGCACATCGAGGAGCGCAACATCCGCAAGGACTGCCAGAGCTGGATCAAGAAGCATCCGCAGGAGGAGCGCAAGAAGGCGTCGCCGACGCTGTGCATCGTCGCGCCGGGCAATCCTTCGTCCGGCAACAATATGCCGACTGTGCGACCCGGAGTAGGCCACAACAGCGATGACAAGATGCCGCTGCGGCTGGTTATCGCGAATGCCTATATCGCGGGAATGTGCGAGGACATTGGACAACGCTTTCAGCGCGTGCCCGATCTCAAGGGTAACGAGCATTTTTGGCGCTGTCGCGGTGGCCTCTGGCTGTTGCTGAAGGACGCTGACGCCGCGCGATCTTTGCATCCGGCTCTGCAAAAAATTCTCAACGATCTTGGCCGTGAAAATAAGTCCGCGAACAGCTTGTTCAACGAAGCTGCCTCGCATGTTCTCCGTAGTGCGGAGGTGTGCAAGCAAGTTGCAGTGTCGTTCGATGCGCATGGGAAGGTGCCGGCACTCAACGGGCTGATCGACCCGATCACGGGCGTGATGGAGCCGATCCAGTCCGACCATTACGCGACTTGGCAGTTACCTGTCCGGTTCGACCCTAACGCTACCTGTCCCCATTGGGAGCAGGCCCTCAATGACGCATTTGCCGACATGACGGCCCCGGACCGGAAGACGACGGTTGAGCTGGTTCAGGAGCTGGTCGGCATGGCGTTGATCGACAATAAGCCTAAGGCGTTGTCGCGGGCTTTGGTGCTCTATGGTGGACCCGACACCGGCAAGACTGTGGCCCTGAAGGTGATCACGGCGCTCTTCGGCGGCGCCATCACGACGGCGTTCGCAAAGCTCGAAGGCAATCATGGCTTGCAGTCGTTTGTCCAACGTCTGCCTTGGGTGCTTGGCGAAGCCTTCAATCAGGCGGGCTGGCATGTCTCGGACATGGTCAAGTGCATCATCACTGGCGATCCGGTCGAGATTAACGGGAAGAACATCCCAGCGATCTCGATGAAGGCGAATACGCCTGCTTTTTGGGCGACGAACCACCCTCCCAAGTTCCGGGAGAGCAGCGGGTCCATGGCGACGCGGATGTTGATCATCCCGATGACGCGCACCTTCGACAAGGAGAGCCCGGTTGGAGTTGCGGCTGCAGCTCGCAAGAGCAATCCGGCATGGGAGCCGTTCGACCTTATCATCAACACGGAACTGCCGGGGGTGCTCAACTGGGCTTTGACCGGGCTGAAGCGCGCGCTTGAGCGCGGGCATTTTGTAAACACCAAGGCCGGCAACGATCTGCTGGAGCAGTCGCGTAAGGACAGCAACGTCGCGGCATCCTTCCTCGAGGAGTGCGTCACCTATGGCGGTTGAGCATCGGCGGCGTGCCGATTGGCGTGCACGGGAGCTGTCGGCCAAGTCGTTTTCGAGCGAACTTTAGCGTGCTCAGGCCACATCGAGGCCACGATCGGATGACGTGATTGCGACTGCATCGGCTGGGCATGATCGGCGGATGTACCCGAACCCCAGCCATGGCAGGACCCTCGGAGCTAGTCTCCGGGGGTCTATTGTTGTTTGTGGGTTAGAAGGCACCTTACTCTTTCGTCTCACATAGCAATGCTGGTGAGGTAAAGTTCGACGTCACGGTATGCTGTTGCACCAACCCCGGATGTGACCCTATCACAAGGCTCGGGCGGTTTGCGGACCCGAAGCGGACATCAGGGCATTCCATGTCCTAGTGACACAGACGTTCTATGGCTTAAGCCGCGTCAGTTCAAACGAACATCACGCCCACCCTAAAGGGTGTCCGCCAGACGACCTGACAGGGCAATTTCAAATCATCTTCTGGGATAATTAACGTGAAGGCGGAGGGTATTCTGTCAATCGTGTTGAGGAGTTGAAGTGCTGCGCCCGACGTAGAAATGTCACGCACCATGCAGGGAGTTTTGTCGCCTCCAAGCTCGATCTGCGCTGGCTTGGACACCCGAAAGCGTGGTGCACGCCGACTTCCAACCATTGGCTTTGGTCCGCTGTCTAGGTTTCTAGTGTGATCCGTATTCTTCAACGCTCTGATTGATCCAGAGCAGAGCAGCGCGGCTGTCCAACCAGAAAACTTGGTCGTTCTCGCCTGCGCCGGGAGTCATGTGCAACAGAAAGGAATTCTCGCCGTATCGAAAAAGCGTGTCACGCGCTTGGCACTCATTCAAAGTTTGGACGTCGAGAAACGAATACTCACGTGTTGCGACAAGCCTCATCTCGCGGGCCTCCCAACCTCATGGCTCCATGCACAACTAAGTCATTATCACTTGCCTGAGAACGGCCAGCAGTCTGCAAAGCCGGGCCAAGGTGCTGAACCATGCGGCGGGCTGTCTCGACCGAAGCCGTCAGTTCCTCTGCTTGCCGAATGAGTTCACTAATGCGGGGATCATCCTTGAAGTCCGACAGTATAACTCCAACGCATCTGATGGTGAGATCGAGCATCCATAGCGCGCCACGCATGTCGTCTTGGGTGCGCAGGTTTGCTCCGTGTAGGCCCGATAATACAGTTGTGAGCCGTTGAACTCGAATAATGGCGGGATGCACCGCAGGATGCTCTTGGCCGCGCCGGAAATTGATCACTTCGGACATCGCTGTCCTCTGAATGATTAAAATATGGGCGTAGCATGATGGCAATCATTTAACTTTTCGATAAGAAGTCTGTCGGTATTCGGCAACTCCTGCATTTCAGAACGCGATTAGAAGCCGTACCCACAACAAGGGTGATTTCAAGAGCTAGTAGCTGGCAGGGTGCAGCCGTAAGCCCGGCGCCTTGAACGGGAGGACGCTCAAGCGTGCCGTGCGGATCGTGTCCCAACGGGGCCTGCGGCTTAAAGGGACCGCTTCGCGAGCCTTGGGACCACCCTCGCGCGAGCGTTGGCTCGTAGCTGAGCGTGCCGGAAGCCGCCGCGACGCTAGGAAGGCAGCCAACAGGCCACCGCCAGAAGGTGATCCAGCAATCCCTCGGTGCTCTCAGGCCCAAGAAACGGTCCTGAAACACGATCGCGGGCGAGCGACATTCGGCCGAAGCAAAACCCAGCGTATGATCCTGCTCAGCGAAACGGAGCTGATCATGAGCAGGGTTTGGACAACCGCTTGGGCTTTAGTCGTCGTTGCTATTGTACTCGTTACCGCCGCCGGCCTTGTCCCTCAGCGGATTGACAGGACCGAACTCGGCGACGGGTGGCAGTGCCGGGGCAATATGTTCTCCACCACCTGCGCCAAGGCGGTCGGGTAGGAACTCTGCAGATAGCGGCGCGGCGTTCATTGCGCGACGGCCTACCGTGCGCGGCTCCCGCGATGCCCAACGAATTTCTCCTCTAGCCGCTGGACACTGGAGAAGACTTGGTGTGCCCGCGTTGTTGTTAGCGGCGCTTCTGTTGGTTATCTCCGCAAAAGTTCGCCGAGCGAAGCAGTTGCTTCCGCGCACCGTATGCTGTCGATCTGTCTAGAAACGGAAAGTGCATCGCGCTTCAGCGCATCGATTGTTGAGCGCGCGGTGAGGTCACGTTCAAACTCATTCAATCGCTTATTCAAATCGTCCAGTTGCACCTGCAAGCTCCCGACGGTCCCTAAGTGACTTGCGCTCCAAATTCTTCGCATAGTTGATCCCCTGCGTTGCCTCACGTCGTTGTGAGGAACGTTCTTGACGGGATTTGGCATCGAAGCCGGCAACTTTCTGGCGAACTTAAGTTCTTTGGAACCGTTGCGGCATTGTCACAGATGATCTCTTTCGGCAGTGCTCAACCCCGCAGTGGTTGCGTTGCAACACCGCGCCGCAAACAATGCGACATGCAGTGCGACGCGGACATATCGACCGAAGTGGCGAGGTATCGTGCGCTCGCGGAGGAGTGTCGCGCCCGCGCATCTCAGGCGCGACATGCCTCGGACCAAAACGCATGGTTGGCACTCGCAGATGAATGGCAAGTGCTGGCGCAGTCTGGGCCAACCGGGCTAGTACTCCCGGTGCATCTCACTGACGGCGACGATCAGGTCGGGCCGTTCTACAATTTCGACCAACTGATCTGAAATGGCCCGAACAGCCCGGACGTTCGACCGGGCTACTTCCGTCAGTCGTTGTCGTGATGGATAACTTCTTTCTCTCTGCTGCCGTCCTCATTCTCTCTTTTGATGACCGTCGTTCTATCACTTTCCCGGTGCTCGGGCTCCCTGATGACAGTTGTGCGTTCGCGATCAACGGGTCGGCGCTCATGCGTCTCGCCAACAGTGACGCCTCCGCCGACGGGACCGGCCTGAACACCAACGCCAACTTCATCAGCAACTACGGGTGTCGCGATCGCACTCGCGAGAAGTGAAGCAAACAAGTACCTGCGCATCCCATTCTCCTTCAGCTTTCTGGCGCTTGGAGAATGTTGGTCAGCGGCATTTCGTTCCTCGAACAATTTGGCGCGTCAAAGCTGCTCATTGTTCACACATTGGACGAGGGCAATGTGCTTGAACCTACACGGGCCGTTGCTGATGATCCCGTAGCCTTCGCACGTAGTAGCCCTGTGTTTCGACGGCTGACTTGATTTCGTCGCTGACCTTGATCACCCGCTTCTTGCTCTTCCGCCATTTACCGCGCGAGCCGAGTACAGGCACTGCGGAGCCTTTCCACAGCACGAGCAGATCACGTTTCTGATTGAAGTAGACCTCGAACATCGTGCCCCCTCCCGGCCATCCAGCGTAGCGCGCCCGGCTGCGTGCATAGGTTGCAATTTTGCCACGGTATTCGTGTATTTTGGCCATCGTTCCGCTTCGGACACGACCCGTGCCTGTGAATTGTGGGCATAAGCTCAGCAAAAACTGGCCGAGCCGCAATTTCTGTTTGTATGTTGTTCGCATGTCACGCCTGCAAACCAAAAACGTTCTCGACGAATACGAGCTGGCGATCGAGGAGATCATCGCCGCTTGTAATGACGACCCGCGCGATGCGCTTAGAGCATTGATGCTTCTCAACGAGCTCTTAGAGCATAGATTAATGCGCATCAGCGACCAAATGAGCGATGAGCTAGAGGAAGGGTCGCAGCACCGGTTGTTGCATTAGGTGCGCTCGTGTTGCATCAGCAGGCGCACCCGAAAGCCCGCGCAATTCACTCGCTGCCGTGACCAACCGGTTGAGTATAACTTTGAGTTCATAAGGACGCTGAGCGTCCATCAGGTACTACCCACTGACTGCGCGGTTAAGCGGCGACTTACTTTTCCAAAGAAGCGACGAGCCTGTGATCTGCTTCATGGCTGTACCCGCTCGTAGGAGCCATCGCGCTGTGCGCGGCCATCCGGGCGCGCAATCTATAGTGATCGAGCACGTAGAGCCGGATGGCGCATGACAGATTTGCATGAGCGCGTTCATTATCGATTTCCGCGATCAGGCCGTTTACGTTTGTGCCTTCCGTCAAAGCAATTTCGCGGAGGCTCGTCCAAAATTCGTCCTCAAGGCTGATGCTCGTTTTGTGGTTACGAATGGCAATGGATCGCTTAGCAATCTGCGACATTGGATCTCCTATTAAAATTCGTCCGGCGGCCTCCGGCCTTCCGCCGCATCACGGACCCGCGTCATAATCTTCGAATAATAATCTTCCCGCTCCCGCCGAAACCGTTCTTGGTGCGCTTTGAAATTCTCTACGCGCTTGGTGATCTGCTCGCGTTCGGACGGACCATAATTATCAGGCCGAGGTGCCGGACGGCTGGGCTCGTTTAGGATCGATACGACGAGGTCGAGCGGAGCTTGCGGACGGGCAACAGGCGGCTTGTGAGGAATGGTGACCGCCGTTGCCGCTGCCAACGCGGCAGTCTCGGCCATGAGCGCTTCTAGCTCTTTGCGGTAGTCCATATTACCAGCCCCTGAAGGGGGGATTGTGGTGCGGGAGCGGGTAGGTAGTCAACGGGTTCTGGCCAGCTCTTCTTTCAATATCGCGAGTGTCAAGAATACGTTTTCGAGGTCCGAATTTTCCATTTCGGGGAGCCGAAACATGGGAAGCCGAGGCCGTGTCGATCCGCCGCTGATCTGTCTTCGCCACGCCTCTATCCCAACCGACCTCGAAGCATTGGTACGCGCGTCTAACCGACCGACCAGTGTGCTCATCTTCTTTGCTTGGGCACGGATCGGCTATCACGTCAGGTTTCAGCGCCGGTTCAACCCACGGGCCACCGGCTGGTGGGCCGAAAGGCTTTGGTTAACACTTCCCTGATACGGTGCTGATCGTCGCAGAACCGTATCGCGTACTGCGACCTTTGGTGTTGCATGCAAACGATAGAAATTACTGACCCGCGAGAGGCGCGACGCTGCCGCTTTGCCCAGTATCGGGGCGAAAGGGCGGTAGTGATGTTGGACGGATTGCCTGTCACGGGGATGGTCCGCTCGATCATGGAAGTTAAGTCGAGCAACCCAACGCGGTGGACTGTCACCGTGGCACTGGTCGGATAGTTCCGGCTGCCATGCGCTGACCGGAGCCGTGCTTGCCTGTGGCGATGAGCGGCGATAGCGACATGCCCGGTCGAGCGGTCTTATCTAACGCGCCACCATAGTGTTCGCTGTTACCTGACAACTGCACCAGAACTTGCGTGTTCGTCGGGAACGACGAAATCAACCCCTACGATCGCGGCTTCGAGGATCAGAAAGGCGATGATCCCACCTAGGACACCAAAAAAGGCCACAGACATTATCGCCAGCAGCACGGCACAAAATATGTCCGCGACGATCTTGCCCCTGCGATCAATGCGGTCTTGATTGCCGTAGAAGTAAGCCATAGGACCCTCTCCCGAAATTCAAGGGCTCAGATATAGCCTACCAATGCCAGCGCGATAAGCCTGTTCGTTGCCGGGATGGAGCACCTGCGTCGGTGCAGCCGTTTGGGATCTCGCGGATTTCCGTCGCTCGCATCAATGAGACGGCCCCGGTTTCCCAGACCGGGGTCCTTTCATTGTTTGAAGCTGGGCGGCCCTGCCTAGGTGTGGGGCTTACTGCTGGCCTCTGATGTCCGGTTTACAGCCAACAGCGGCCGAGGAGCGAATGGTCTCCGAGGTCGGACATGGGCCATGAGCGAAAGTTGCGGCTAGAGCGCTTTGGCGCGCTATGTGGCAACCAACGCAAACAGTGCCCCCTGCGCCCGCTGATCAATATTGCTCACGTTTCGAACGACGAGTTGCATTTGGAATGAAACGATCTCGGCTCTGGGTCACAAGCGTCGTTTTTGGCGCTCAGTCGCGACCTTTCTACCGGGCGTGGTTATACGCAATTTACCTCCAATATCGGCCATGTAACCAAGCGCGATCAGCCGGGCGCTATGTTCGGGAGGGATTGCAGTCGGTACGCCGTACGTAGACGGCGTGGCAATCAGAAGCAGGGACGCGAACTCTTCAATGGTAAGCATTCTCGGCTCTCCGGCTACGTTTGTCGCCAGCAATCTCCCGCGTTGACACCCCGATCTGATCGCGCAGATGGTTCAATTCGGCCAACCGAATTTTGAACTTAGCTGACGTTGCAGTGAGGGCTGCAATTCGCACTTCGATGAGGGCTGCTGTGCGCAAGTCGACAACGGCGTCAATGCGCCGTTTGAAACAGGTCATTAAAAGCTCCAGCCGATTTGAAATGGTCTTCAACTCTCTCTACGAGAGGCGTAGTATACTTTCCAAATGTCGCGCTGAGTGATCAATGTTGCCACATCGCAATGTTAGTGGAGACGAGTACCCTCAGCACACATCACCAAGGCTGAACAATGCTTAGTGATTGCGTTAACGCCGGACAGGGCAATCCCCCAGTGTGGCATTAATTGCATACCCGCGTTGTCGGGTCGAGCAAAACTGCTGACTTTTGAAACGCCAAGACGGCCTGCAAGCAGATAGAGCATTAGAGATGTCCTCCAACTAAATCGCACTTACTTGTCTGCGGGATGAAGCGCTGCCTTTCGTGCTTCCAGTGGGACACCGGCCCCAGCTCAACGACAGACAGGCGCGCTATGCGGCACCGTCGCTTCTAGCTGCGAGCAATTAGCGAGGCGCGCGCAGTGAATAGCAGAGGCACAACGAAGGTCAGTGCTTTGTTTGATCCAAGGCTTTCAGCAGGGCGTGCAGAAATGCACTGGCGTGGTCGTAACTTGTATTGCCGTCTGCTACTGCATGAGCGCGCAGGCTGAGTTCATTGCCCACCGCTTCAGGACCAATCGCCTCGGCGCGCTCTGCCCATCGGTCAAGAAGGTCGTCAGGGATGTTTTGGCTGGATGTGAAAAGATGCAGCAGCCGAGACGCACCATCGTGCTTCTGGTGGTGTTGCGCAGCGAAGGCAAAGAGCGCGAACAAGCCTCGGAATTCGTCGCGGGATACTGCTCGCCGAGCCATGGGAATGCTCCGACTAAACAACAGCGTTACGCAAATCAGCAAAACATCAGTCATTTTTATTAGGCTATACGAGCAGAAGCAACAGCGAAGCAGATCGGGGAGAAGGCTCGCGGCATTAGCGCGGCTAGGAATGCGCGACAGCGACCCTGACCAACTACACCGCAATGGGCTTGCGGTGGTTTCCACAGAGCGAAAAGCCCGGCCAACCGAGCCGGGCGATCGAAAATATTATTCGGTCAGCCGCAATGCGGGCCATTTGAGATTGATCGCCGCGCACAAGTCTGTTCACTTCTGCACACAAGCGCCTCCCATCGGCGGACTAAGGTTACCGGCCGGCATGATTGATTTGCGCAAGGCCACGTGGAGCGCGGCTGGTCGGTGATGCTCGTGCGGATCGGGATGCAGGGGCCGCCACCGGCCAGAACGCCAAAAAATCTTCGCTAACCGGCCCCGCAGCGGTTCGGGACACAACGGAGGACACGCCGGCAGCACACCCTTGATTTAACTGGATTTTTGTAGTCTGCGCAGCCCTGCGCAATGGAATGTAGGCGGCCCCGCGAAGAATTCTGACCGCGCTGAGAGCCGGTCGGATAATGTAGTCAAGCTGCGCGCCGAGGCTCCTCCTCCAATCGCTTCGCCGTCGGCCTGCCGATGATCCGCAGCAGCTCGACCGCGACACCATCGAGCACCGCCCGCTTTTCCTTCATCCGCTTGCTGTGATTGTAGACCTTGCCGGTCACGGTCGGCACGATCTGCTCCGACTTGTTGCTGGCAGCATGATCGAGGCACTTGGCGATCCATGCATCGTCAAACCCGAGATCGCCGGCCAAGGTCGCCGCTGTCCGGCGCAGGTCGTGAGGCGTGAACGGCTTCAGGCCGAGCAGTTGGCAGATGCCGGGAGTCCTCACTTTGCCCGTGCGCTTGTCGCCGCGCAATGCGTCCGCCATCGCCTTGCGATGCAGCGGCTGATCGGCGAGGGGGCTGGCGAAGACGTATTGCTTGTTCGATCCGCGCAAGGCTTCCTTGATGAGCTCCACAGCGAGATCGGAGAGGGGCTGCTGGATCGTCCGCCGCTTCTTGACCCGCTTCAGCGGCACTTCAAAGCGCGGGTTCTCGCCGTCGAGATCGAATAGTTCGTCACGGTGCGCGCTAAGCAACTCGCTCGACCGCAGCATGGTCGCCAGCTCAAACTTGAGCGCCAGCCGCGTCCTGCGATCCCATGAGCCCATCCGATCCTCATCGTCGAGGCCATGCCAGAATATCTTGATCTCGTCCTCGGAAAGAACGCGGGTGCGGGCATGCTCCGCATCGAGCTTTGGAAGATTGATGCAAGGCGACGCGCTGACGTAGTCGCGGCCAGCCTCCGCTGCCCAATTGAACAGGGCGCTGGCCGCCTTCCGCATATGCCTCGCGTTGCTGACAGAAGGTCTCCCGAACTTGCCCGCGACGATGTCGTTGGATAGCGTCGCGATGTCATTCTTGGTGACCTCTGGCGCGAGCGTCTTGCCGAGCCGCGCGCCGAGGAAGCGACGAAGATGGCTGGCAGTGTTCTCCCATGCCTCCAGCCGGGGCCGCATCTCGCCGTCCGGCTTCTTGACCGGGGTCTTCATCCAATCGATCCGCTCCTCGATGATCTCGGCGACCGTCTTGCCGCGTTTCGCGTTCGTGGCCTTCTGCTCGCGGAACGTCTCGGCGAGCGCGGCGCCACCCATGCCCTTGAGGCCGTAGACCTTGCTGCGGGCATCCTCGACCGTGAAAGTCTCCGGGTTGTAGGCACCGAGCCATCCGGTGCGCTGCTTGCCCGTGGTCCGATCGGTAAACTTGAACGAGAAGGTCGCCACGCCAGCGCTGGTGATGCTGACGTACAGACCGGGGCATTTGCGGTCGTAGATTTTCACCCGCTTGCTGACCCGCTTCTGGCAGAGGCGATCAGCCAGGATTACGCTGCCATTGCGGCTGCGCTTGCCAGCAGGGTCGGCGGTAATGGTAGTGTGCATGTGGTTTCGGCTCCAAAGGGCTTGGGATCAAGGGGCTCAGCTTTTGAGGCTTTCAGTTTGTCGTGCGGACGCTGAAAGCCTTAGGGCCGGGACCTATTTTTGGCGAAACCCACCGAAGCACCTTGAAACAAGGTAGTCGAAAAAGCCTATTTCTGAAGGATTTTCATAGTTTCAGCGTGTTTCACTGAACGTCAAAATATAGACGTGTGGTCCTGGCCGTCGTTGCTACGGTCAAGCCCTGGCGAATGCGGCATCCGCGTCAACCGGCGCGGTGCCGGTGACTTTCGTTGGGACGAGGGAGGCCAAAAGGAACTCGGCTCCCGGGAGAGCACGGCATAAGCCGTCCAACCATCGCGCAGGGAAGGCCGAGTGATTGGCTACACCTGTATGCTGCTGTGCGGTTCCCTTGCGCTACATTTTCGCGCAGCGGACCGCGGGTGCCAGCCGGCACCCGGTCTTCCCTGCGCCCTCTTGGCTTTGAGGGTGGAATGACCAGGCAAAGCTCGGGCGAAACGCCGCGAGGACGCGAAGGCGTGTCTACGGCTACACACTCCCTGTCATCGCCCGGCTTGACCGGGCGATCCAGTATTCCGCGACGGTGGCGTGGGCGGGATCGCAAGGCGGCGACACCGGTAAGCTCGGCATCATCGGCTTCTGCCGCGGCGGACGCACCGTCTGGGAATATGCCGCTCACAGGGGCAGCCTCAAGGCCGGCGTCGCCTTCTACGGTCCGCCGGTCGATCCAGCCAATCGGCCGTGGCCGAAGAGCCCGATGCAGCTCGCGCCCGAGATGAAGGCACCGGTGCTCGGCCTCTATGGCGGCGCCGATACCGGCATTCCCGTCGCCCAGGTCGAGCAGCTCAAGACAGCCTTGGAGCAGAACAAGAAGACGGCCGAGTTTCAAGATCTATCCGGAAGCGCCGCATGGCTTCCATGCCGACTACCGCGGCAGCTATCGCAAGGACGCAGCAGAAGATGCCTGGAAGCAGGCCCAGGCCTGGTTCAAGAAGTATGGCGTGTTGAGCTGACGCTTGATCCTGATCCTCCTTCCCCCGCTTGCCACAACGCATCCAGGGCGTGGCGGTAGGTCGGATAAGCAAGCGTGACGCCGAGCTCGCACTTCATTTTCGCGTTGGAGACGCGGGCGCTGCTCGCATAGAAGCTGCGGGCCATCGCCGACATCTCGGCGGTCTCGAACGGCTCTTCCGGCGGCGGTGCAACATTCATCAGCTTCGCCGCGTAAGCGATCACCTCCTGCGGCGGCGCCGGCTCGTCGTCGCAGACGTTCCACGTGCCGCCGCTCGGGTGATGAATCGCAGCCATGATCGCGCTCGCGATGTCGTCGACGTGGATGCGGTTGAACACCTGTCCCGGCTTGATGATGCGCCGCGCCGTTCCAGCGCGCAGCGTCACCAGCGCGTTACGGCCGGGGCCATAGATACCCGCAAGCCGCAGGATCGCGGCGTCGCCACCGGTCGTGTCGGTCCATGCCTGTTCCGCCGCGACCCGCATGCGCGTCCGGTCGAGGTCCGCCTTCGGCGGCGTGCTCTCGTCGACCCAGCCGCCGGCGTGATCACCATATACGCCGATCGTGGACAAATAGACGATCTTGCGGTCGCCGCCCGCCGCCAGCAGGCCGGAGAAGGCCGCGATTGCGGGATCGCCGGCACTGCCGGGCGGGATCGAAACGAGAAGGACATCCGCGTCCCTCATGCGTTCGATCGTCTCGCGTGCCGGACTGCTGCCGGAGAAAGCATGCACCTCGACGCCGGCGAGAGCGCCCCGCTGCGCGGGATCGCGCACCGTGCCGGCGATATGCGAGAAGCGGCCACCGAACAGGCGGACGAAGTGCCGCGCACTGTAGCCGAGGCCAAGGATAAAGAGCCGCATACATCTTCCTTGCAGGTCGGAGTTCCCGTTCGCGCCGCAGCGCGCCTCCGCTCATAAGAGATTTTTGGGTCCGGCAAAAGATATTGCAATTTGTCTCGCCCGCCTGTGCAGGCGATGGTCGCTCACCGGAGGGACGCATCGATCATGCAGGCAGAAGCGCCAGCCATCATGCTATCTGACGCGGCTGAGCTAGTCCGCCGCGCCGCCGCGCTGATCTTCGACGTCGACGGCACCTTGGCTGAGACCGAAGAGCTGCATCGGCAAGCCTTCAACCATGCCTTCGCCCGCCACGGTCTCGATTGGCAATGGGATCGGGCCGTCTACAAGGACCTGCTGCGGGTCACGGGCGGCAAGGAACGCATTCGCGCCCACCATGAAAGGCTGAGGATCGCCGCGCCATTATCGGATGTGGACATCGCGGAACTCCACCGCATCAAGACCGCGCATTATGCCGGACTGGTCCAAACCGGCTGCTGCCCCTTACGGCCCGGGGTGACGGATCTCCTCGTCGCTGCCAAGGCGCGCCGCCAGCGGCTCGCGATCGCGACGACCACGTCGCACGCCAACATCGACGCGCTGCTGTCGCGCGCCCTGGGAAAGTGCTGGGCCGCGGATTTTGATGCGATTGTCGCCGGAGATGACGTGCGGCATAAAAAGCCTGCGCCGGATGTCTATGTCGAGACCCTGGCGCGGCTGAAGCTCAACGCGTCCGACTGCGTCGCGATCGAGGATTCCGCTAACGGCCTGACCGCAGCTTCGCGGGCGAACATTCCCGTGCTCATCACCAGAAGCATGTTCTTCCGGGACGACGATTTTAGCCAGGCGCGGGTCGTGCTGGATGATCTGTCGGGGCTCGGGTGAGGCGGCAAAACAAAAAAACTGAAAAAACAACCCCATGCACAGTAGAATGTGCCTGCGGGCCGGGCGCCCGTTAATGGACGCGGTGGCTCGCTCTATCGTCCTCAGCTTGCTCGACAATCTGCGCGATCGGGCTGGACTGGTGGTGCACCAGGCGCCAGTCGTCGCCGACGCGCCGAAAATGGTTGGCCGCAGCCAATGCCGTGCCGTCGACGATCTCGATGCAGAGCACGCGCGCGCTGTCGCCATCGACGATGGCCTGCGGTTCCGCGCAGACGATCTGCGGCCGCTCCGGACTCTGCAGGATGTCGCGCCAGCTTCCGATCACCGTGGCCCGGCCGATGATGGCCGGCCAGCCGGGATGAATGCAGGAAATGGCGTCATCGTCCGCCCACATCCGCTCCATTTCGTCGAAATCGCCGGTCGAAAAGGCGGCGTAGAACGCTGCGTTCGCGGCGATCACCTTGCTGTCCTTTGCCATGCCTCTCGGGTGGGGCAATGACAGGCAAAAATCAAGCAAGACTTCCGTCGACTTTCCGTCGATCTGGACCGCAACGCAGCATCGCTGCCCGTTTTGTGGTCACGCCGAGACCAGAATCTCCACCGCACGCCGCGCGCCATCCTTGTAGAGCCGGCCGAGCGCAGCGGTCACGGCTTCGCGCAGGCGCGGCTCGGCGCCCAAGGGCCCGAACACTTTTCCGACGCCGACCAGCGCGGGTGCCAATCGTTCGGCGACGGGACCTGCCTCGCGCGCCAAGCCGGCGAACTCGGCTGCGAGCGGATCGCGCACGTCGATGGTGCGGCCCTTCTCGTCAAGGCCGCTGACGTAGCGCATCCAGCCGGCCACCGCGAGCGCATGCGTCGCGATCGGCAGGTTCCTGGCGAGACGATCCTGGATCGCGCCGAGCAGGCGCTGCGGCAGCTTTTGCGAGCCGTCCATCGCGATCTGCCAGGTGCGGTGATGCAGTGCCGGATTGGCGAAGCGCTTGAGCAGTGAGGCGCGATAGGCGGCCAGATCTGCGCCTGATGGCATCGTCAATGTCACCGCGGCCTCTTCCATCACCTGCGCGGCGAGGCGCGCGAAATGCGGATCCAGCATGGTGTCGGCGATGGTCTCGTAGCCTGCGAGATAGCCGAGATAGGCCAGCGCCGAATGGCTGGCGTTGAGCAGCCGCAGCTTCATCAGCTCGAACGGCTTGACGTCGTTCACCAGTTCGACGCCCGCGGCGGCAAGATCGGGCCGGCCGGCCGTAAAGCGATCCTCGACCACCCATTGCGTGAAGGGCTCGGTCATGACGGGCCATGCATCGCGTAAACCGAGCGCCGATGAAACCGCATCGCGGTCACTATCCGTCGTCTCCGGCACGATCCGGTCGACCATGGTCGAGGGGAAGGCCACCGTATCCGCGATCCACTTGCCGAGATCCTTCGAGCGCAGCGCGGCGAATTGCGTCACGATCCGCTGTACGGTGTGGCCGTTGGCGGCGAGGTTGTCGCAGCTCAGCACGGTAAAGGGCAGGGCGCCCAGCGCCCGCCGGCGCGCCAGCGCGGCGATGATGAAGCCGGGAGCCGAGCGCGGCGCGTCGAAATTGTTGAGGTCGTGCACGACATCAGGATGCCGTTCGTCGAGATCGCCGGTCTGCGGCGTGTGGCAATAGCCCTTCTCGGTGACGGTGAGGGAGACGATGCGAATGGCGGGATCGGCCATTCGCTCGACCAATCGTGCCGGGCTTTCGCGCGCGACCACGCTGTCGAGCAGCGCACCGATGATGCGGTGTTCGGTGCCTTCGGCTGCACGGATGGCAACCGTATAGAGATGATCCTGCGGGGCGAGGGCATCGCGTGTATCAGGGCTGCGCAAGCTCGCGCCGACGATGCCCCACGACGTCGCGCCGGCGCCAAGACAATCGTCGATGACGACGGCCTGGTGGGCGCGATGAAACGCGCCAAGGCCGAGATGCACGATGCCAGAGGTGACGCGCGAACGGTTGTAGGCCGGGCGGCGGATGCCGGGTGGCAGCCGGTCGAGATTGGCGCGGCCGAGGCGCATGTCGTCTCTCCCCTTGTTTGGCCGCTGCTTGACATGGCGCCCGTCCTCGGTCAATGCTTGCGGTCAATTGGTAAGACCAATTTTCCAAAATTGGCGGGCCGCGGGCAGCGAGAGCTGCCGGCATGACCCTTTCGGGAGGACCAGCGTGCCGCTGGAAGCTGTGGAGGCGAGACGGCTTTATCGCCAAGTCGCCGATCAATTGCGAAGCCTGATCGACAGCGGTGAGTACGCGGTCGGCAGCCGCTTGCCGACCGAGCGCGAACTCGCCGAGCAGCTCAAGATATCCAGGCCGACGGTGCGCGAAGCCCTGATCGCGCTCGAAGTCGAGGGCCGCCTTCGTATCCGCGTCGGTTCCGGCATCTATGTGATCGAGCCTGCGAAGGTTGCGGCGACCGCGCCTGCTTCCGTCATCGAGGGCCCGTTCGAGCTGTTGCGTGCCCGCGAGTTCCTGGAAAGCGCCATCGCCGAAGAAGCCGCGCGCGTGGCGACGAAGGACGACCTTGCCCGCATCGATGCGTCCCTTGTCGCGATGGAGAATGTAGAACACCCCGGCGAAGCCTCGATGGTCCACGACCGCGCCTTCCACGTCGCGATCGCCGGAAGCCTCGGCAATGCCGTTCTGGTGCGCGTGGTCGGCGAGTTGTTCGACCAGCGCCTCAATCCCTATTTCGCGC
The DNA here is from genome assembly GCF_023073515.1 of Bradyrhizobium sp. 17. NCBI lineage: Bacteria > Pseudomonadati > Pseudomonadota > Alphaproteobacteria > Hyphomicrobiales > Nitrobacteraceae > Bradyrhizobium > Bradyrhizobium sp. 17. Next base: position 62,402 of record NZ_JADPJQ010000095.1, read on the forward strand.
AGCTTGCGCATTATTTCGAGAGCCCGGGCACGTGGCGCACTGCACTCGACGAGCATCGCGCGGTGCGCGACGCGATCGCGGCGCATGATCCCGGGGCCGCGCGCGAAGCCATGCGCGATCATCTCGCGAGATCCCAGGAGCGCTTTGCGCAGAACTTCGGCGCCGAGAGCGCGGCAGGACCGTCCTCCGGGCGCGCGGCGCGATCGACGGCAAAACCGACAAAACCGGAACGTGCGCCGAAGAAGAAGCGAGCTGCGAGCAGCAGCGCGCGACCGCGATGAGATCGTGCGGCCCGCACCCGCGTTTGGGGGCGGGCGGACAAGAAGCAGATTTAAAAGAAGCAGACTTGAAAAATGGAGGAAAAGTCAGTGTTGAAAAAGATGACAATGGTGCTGGCGGTCTCGGCCGCGGCGATGATTGCTACGGCTGGCGCCGGCATGGCGCAGACCAAGCTCAAATGGGCCCATGTCTACGAGACCTCGGAGCCCTTCCACACTGCTTCGGTCTGGGCCGCGCAGGAGATCGGCAAGCGCACCAACGGGCGCTATGCGATCGACGTCTATCCAGCGTCGCAGCTCGGCAAGGAGGCCGACATCAACCAGGGCCTTTCGCTCGGTTCGGTCGACATCATCATCTCCGGCTCGAGCTTCGCGGCCAAGAGCTTTCCGCCGATCGGCGTGACCTATTATCCCTACACCTTCCGCGATGCCGATCATCTGCTCGCCTACACCAAGAGCGACATCTTCAAGGAGCTCACCAAGGGTTATGAGGACAAGAGCGGCCACCACATCGTCGCGGTGACCTATTACGGCGTGCGCCAGACCTCGTCGAACAAGCCGATCAAGACCTGTGCCGACCTCAAGGGTCTGAAGATGCGCGTGCCCGATGTGCCCGCCTATCTCGCCATGCCGCGCGCCTGCGGCGCCAACACCGCGCCGATCGCGTTCGCCGAAGTCTATCTGGCGCTCCAGAACGGTACCGTCGAAGCCCAGGAGAATCCGCTCACCACGATCGAGGCCAAGAAGTTCTACGAGGTGCAGAAGCACATCGTGCTGACCGGCCACATCGTCGACCATCTCAACACGGTGGTGGCCGGTGCGCTTTGGAAGAAGCTCAGCGACGAGGACAAGAAGACCTTCACCGACGTCGCGCAGGAGGCCGCCGCCAAGGCGACCGCGGAGATCAAGCAGAACGAGGCCAAGCTGGTCGCCTTCTTCAAGGAGAAGGGCCTGACCGTCACCGAGGTCGACAAGAGCGAGTTCCGCGACACCGTGCTGAAGAACGTCGCGTTCGAGACCTTCGGCTACCGCAAGGCCGACTGGGAACGCATTCAGGCGGTGAAGTAATGACGTAGTCGCCATCCCGGGGCGGTCCGCTGGACCGAACTACGGTGTGCAATTGCGCACCTGAAAATCTCGAGGTTCCGGGTCTGGTGCTGACGCACCATCCCGGAACGACGTGATCAGTTTGAGGAGCACACCCATGTCCACCGCCGAAACGCACCGGCAGATCACCGCGGACGAGATCGCCCACACCTTCGAGGAAGAGGCGACGCCCAAGGTCGATCTCGGCATCTACGCTTTTGAGGACTGGGTCGCGCTGGCGATCTTCTGGGTGATGGCGCTCGCCGTCTTCCTCCAGTTCTTCACCCGTTACGTCCTCAACGACAGCTACGCCTGGACCGAGGAGATCGCGACCTACTGCCTGATCGGCGTGGTCTTCATCGGCTCCTCGATGTGCGTGCGGCTGTCGCGGCACATCCAGGTCGACCTGCTCTATCGCTATCTTCCGCACCTTGTGGCGCGCGCATTGTCGACAGTGATCGATCTGATCCGGATCGTCTTCTTCGGTTACGCCATCAAGCTGGTCTGGGTCTACATCCAGATCATCGGCGACGAATCCATGACCACCATCAATCTTCCCAAGGACTACGTCTATTACGCCGTGCTGGCGGGCTTCGTGCTGATGTTCGTCCGCTCGGTGCAAGTGGCCATACAACATTTGCGGCAGGGCTACTCGATCCTCGAACGTCCCGGCGCCTACGACGGCTTTGAAGGGTAATTCCATGTTGCTGTTGCTTGGAGGCTTCCTCATCCTCATGCTGCTCGGCGTTCCCGTGGCCATCGCCATGGCGGCGTCGTCGCTGCTCTACATCCTGGTCAGCGGCGTGACGCCCGACGTCACGCTGGCGCAGCGCATGATCGCCGGTGTCGAGAGCTTTCCGTTGCTCGCCGTGCCGTTCTTCATCCTGGCCGGCAATCTGATGAACATCGCGGGCGTCACCGGGCGCATCTATAAATTCGCCGTCGCGCTGGTCGGCTGGATGCGCGGCGGCCTCGGCCACGTCAATATCATTGGCTCGGTGATCTTCTCCGGCATGTCTGGCACCGCGATCGCGGATGCCGCCGGTCTCGGTACCATCGAGATCAAGGCGATGAAGGACCACGGCTACTCCACGGAATTCTCCGTGGGCGTCACCGCGGCCTCCGCCACGCTCGGGCCGATCATCCCGCCGTCGCTGCCTTTCGTGATCTACGGCATGATGGCCAACGTCTCGATCGGCGCGCTGTTTCTGGGGGGCGTCATTCCAGGCGTCGTGCTGACGCTCCTGATGATGGCCACCGTCACCTACTTCGCGCACAAGAACAAATGGGGCAGCGATACGCCGTTCTCCTGGCCGCAATTGGGATCGGCGGGGCTCGAGATCCTCGTCGTATTGAGCTTCCCGATGGCTGTCTGGCTTCTGACGGTCGCCGGTCTCTCCACCAATTGGGCAGTTGGTCTCGGCCTGTTCGCGCTGCTCGCGATCGACTGGTACTTCGACTTCTCCGCGGTGATGGCGCTGATGGCGCCGGTGATCCTGATCGGCGGCATGACGCTCGGCTGGTTCACCCCAACGGAAGCCGCGGTCGCCGCCGTGATCTGGTCGCTGTTCCTCGGCCTGGTACGCTACCGCACCATGACGATGAAAACGGTCGCGAAAGCGACTTTCGACACCATCGAGACCACGGCTTCGGTGCTGTTCATCGTCACGGCAGCCTCGATCTTCGCCTGGCTGCTGACGGTGTCGCAGGCAGCCCAGATGCTGTCGGACTGGATGCTCAGCATCACCCACAACAAATGGGTGTTCCTGGCGCTCGCCAACGTCCTGATCCTGTTCGTCGGCTGCTTCATCGACACCACGGCGGCGATCACCATTCTGGTGCCGATCCTGTTGCCGATCGTGCTCAAGCTCGGCATCGACCCGATCCATTTCGGTCTGATCATGACGCTGAACCTGATGATCGGTCTGCTGCATCCGCCGCTCGGCATGGTGTTGTTCGTGCTCGCGCGCGTCGCAAAGCTCTCGGTCGAGCGCACGACGGTGGCGATCCTGCCGTGGCTGGTGCCGCTGATGGTTGCGCTGATCGCGATCACCTACATCCCCGAATTGACCCTGTGGCTACCGAAATACATGGGACTTTCCAAATGACCTCAACTGCTCTCGCCGCAACCCTGTTTGGCCCCGAAGATCTGCGCATGGTCGAGCATCCGCTCGACAAGCTCGCTGAAGGCATGGTGCGCCTCCGTTTCGGCGCCGGCGGCATCTGCGGCTCGGACATGCATTATTTCCGCCATGCCCGGACCGGCGATTTCGTGGTGAAATCGCCGCTGGTGCTCGGCCATGAAATCTCCGGCGAGGTCGTGGAGATCGCGGGCTCCGCGGCAAATCTGAAGGTCGGCGACCGCGTTGCCGTCAACCCGTCGCGCTGGTGCGGCCATTGCGGCGCCTGCCGCCAAGGCCGGCAGAACCTCTGCGAAAATATCTACTTCATGGGCTCGGCCTCGAAGACACCGCACATGCAGGGCGGCTTTGCCAACTATTTCGACGCGATCCCGGCACAGTGCGTGAAGATTCCCGATCATGTGTCCTATCAGGCCGCGGCGCTCGCCGAACCGCTCGCGGTCTGCCTGCACGCCGTCGCGCGTGCCGGCAACATCGATGGCAAGCGCGGCATCATCTTCGGCGCCGGTCCGATCGGGCTTCTGACCATGCTCGCCGCGCGCCGCGCCGGCATGACCGACATCACGGTGGCCGACATCGCGCCGGCGCCGCTGGCCTTTGCGACCCGGCTCGGCGCCTCTCACGTCGAGAATGTCGCAGCCGGCGAGGAAGGCCTGAAGGCGCAGGCCACCTCGCGCCCCTACGATGTCGCTTTCGAAGTCTCGGGCACGGCTGCAGGCCTTGCCAGTGCGATCGGTATCGTCAGGCGCGGCGGCGTTGTGGTGCAGATCGGCAATTTGCCGGGTGGCCAGATTCCGGTGCCGGCCAATGCGGTGATGGCCAAGGAGATCGACCTGCGCGGCTCGTTCCGCTTCGGGCTTGAGTTCATGACGGCGGTGGAGCTGATCGCGGACGGCAGCGTCGACGTGCTGTCGCTGGTCACCGCCGAGCGGCCGCTGTCCACCGCGCCGGACGCGCTGCGGCTGGCGCTCGACCGCTCGCAGAGCGTCAAGGTCGTGCTGACCGCGAACTGATCGGGGAGAATTCTTATGATGCTCGAGGGATGGCGCTGGTACGGGCCGGACGATCCGGTCTCGCTCGACGATGTCAGGCAGGCCGGGGCGAGCGACATCGTCTCGGCGCTGCATCAGGTGCCGATCGGCGAAGCCTGGACACGCAAGGCGGTCGAGGAGCGCAAGAACTTCATCGAGAGCGGCCAACCCGGGCGCTCGCGGCTGACCTGGTCGGTGGTGGAATCGATTCCGATCCCCGACGACGTCAAGCGTCTCGGGGCTAAAGCGACGCGCTCGATCGAGACATGGATCGCCAGCCTGGAGGCGGCTGCCGCGGCCGGCATCAAGATCATCTGCTACAACTTCATGCCCGTCGTGGATTGGTGCCGCACCGATCTCGAATGGGAGCTGCCGAACGGCGCCCGCGCCATGCGCTTCGATCAAGACCGTTTCGCGGCCTTCGAGCTGCACATCCTGAAGCGTCCCGCCGCCGTCCAGGAATACTCGCCCGAGCAGCAGGCCCGCGCGAAAAAACTGTTCGAGCAGATGAGCCAGGCCGATATCGAATATCTCGTCATGGTCATCGCCAGCGCGCTGCCGGGCTCCACCACCGAGCCGTTGACCATCCCGCAATTCCGCGATCGGCTCGAAACATATCGCGACGTCACGCCAAAAATCCTGCGGCAGCATCTCGCCGAGTTTTTGGGCCGCGTCACCCCCGTCGCCGAGCAGCTCGGGGTCTCATTGACGCTGCATCCGGACGACCCGCCGCGCCCGCTGTTCGGTCTGCCGCGCGTCGCGTCCAGCGCCGATGACTATCAGGCGTTGTTCGATGCGGTGCCGTCAAAGGCGAATGGTATCTGCCTGTGCACGGGGTCGCTTGGCGTGCGCGCCGAGAACAATCTTCCCGCGATGGCCGAACGCTTCGGCCCGCGCATTGCCTTTGCGCATCTGCGCGCGACCAAGCGCGAGGCGGATGGCCTGTCCTTCTACGAGTCCGATCATCTCGACGGTGACGTCGACATGGTCGCGGTGCTGAAGGCGCTGCTGAAGGAGAACGCGCGGCGTTCGCCCGGCCAGAAAATTGTGTTCCGGCCCGACCACGGCCATCGCATGCTCGACGATCTCGCGGCCACCAAGCGCACCAATCCGGGCTACACCGCGATTGGCCGCCTCCGCGGCCTGGCCGAGCTCCGCGGCGCGATCCGCGCGATCGAGCATCGATAGAGGCCAAAACTTTATCCATACCGTCATTGCGAGCGCAGCGAACCAAACCAGAATTCCTCCGCGGAAGGACTCTGGATTGCTTCGCTACGCTCGCAATGACGCGGGGGGAGAGGTGCCTCGTCTCAACCTTGTCCCCTTAGGCGCAAAGGCAGAATACGTCCCGGGCACGCGCACAGATTGTCAAAATTCCAGCCATATGCGAAGGTAGCGTCATTCCGTTTTCGATCGACGTATTGCAGCAATAAGCCATTTAGGAGCTTGATGTGAGCATTCTGGTCGAACTTCCTCCCGATCAATATGACCGACGGGCATTTGCAAAATTCAACGAGACATCAACCGGCTTTGATCTCGACATCGCTCGCGCGATGATGTGGATGTCGCAACTCGCCTACGAGACCCATGTGCCGGACACGATCAACAGGGTCTCTCCTTTCTGGGATCTGTCCGGCGTCAAGTTGCTGAGCCAGCCGGCGCATTCGACGCTGCCGCTGACCGACACGCGCGGGATCATCGCGAGCAAGGGTGACGCAACCATTGTCGCCTTCGCCGGCACCGACCCGCTTCATCTCCTGAACTGGGTCAGCGATTTCACGCTTGGCCGACCGAAGGCGCCCGTGCACCAGGGGTTCGTCGATGCGGCGGCGGCCGTGTGGGACGACGTGAAGAGCGCACTGGCGGCAGCGCTGGCGCGCAAATCACCGATCTTCATCACTGGGCACAGCCTCGGCGCCGCGATCGCGGTGGCAACGGCGGACTTCGCGCGGGAGCAGCTCCAGCTCGCGGATGCGCAGATCTATCTTTACGGTTGTCCGCGCGTGGGCCGCGACGATTTCGTCGCCCTCTACAACGGTACGTTCGGCAGGACGACCTATCGTCTCGTGCACGGCACCGACATCGTCCCGACCGTGCCTCCGCCCGGGCTTGGCTTTCATCACGTCGGCCGTTATCTCGCCTGTGCACGCGGCGCCAAATTCAGCGCCAGCCAGCTCACGACGAATGTTGGTTCGGATGAGCCAATGGCGAATGCTGGAATTGGTGAGCAGGTCCGCAATCTCCTCAGCGGCGTATCCGAGAACACGCGGACGGATGTCGTCGGCAGGCTCACGGTGCTGCTGCCGGCAGGGATCGGCGATCACCTGCCCGATCGTTACTGTGCCGCGCTGACACCCGCCTAGACTCCGGTTTTGATGCGTTTTCTTCACGTGAACCGGTCCACTTCGCCCGAAAACGCTCTAGTAGCAAGCCGCCATCGCGCCGAGCTTCGGATAGAGCCGGTCGATCGCGGCGATCTCGCTTTTCATCTGCGCGGTGATCCAGTCGCGGATCTCGGCGGCGATGGGACGCATCGGCCGGTTGCGCGGTGGCAGGAATTCGCAGATGCGGCGTGTGGTGGTGAGCGTGTCGGAGGCGGGCACCAGCGCGCCGGTCAATAGCCAGTGCGAGGCGACCGTCAGCCAACCGAGCGCGATGCCCTGGCCGAGCAGGGCGGCCTGCATCACGACGGCATAGTCCGTGAAGCTCAGCGCCTTGGCCGCACCGCGGCGCCCGGTGAGAAGCGATGCGTAATCCGCGGCCCAGTCGCCCGGCGTCTCGGCGAGCCGAATGATGGTGTTGCCTTCGGCGGGATCGGTTTCGCCGAGATAGGCAGGGCTGCACATCGGCAGCATGACCTCCTTCATCACCAGCGTGCCACCGGATGACGGCTCCTCGCGATCGCGGAAGCGCATGCCGAGGTCGACATTCTCCACTGGTCCGCGCAGCGCGCCGGAGATCAGCTGAAAGCGCAAATCGACCTGAGGAAATTGCTTCTGCAGCTTGTCGATGCGCGGCATCAGCCAATGCGTGGTGAAGGCGGAGGAGACCGACAGTGTCACCGTCTCGGTGCCCTTCCGGCGCCGCTCGATCTCGACCAGCCCGCTTTCGATGCTGCGAAAGCCTTCGAGCACGCGGCGATACAAGAGTTCGCCTTCCTCAGTGAGCACCGCGCGTCCCGCCTTGCGGTCGAATAGGCGAACGCCGAGATGGTCCTCGAACTGACCCAGCATCCGGCTCACCGCAGGCTGGGTGACGTTCAGTTCGGCGGCCGCCGCCGTGAAGCTGCCATTGCGCGCCGCTGCGTCGAAGACGAACAGGGCGTTACTTGAGGGCAGCATCCGGCGCAGCTCGGGCATAACACCATGTTATGACCCAGGTGAGAATTTGGCAATTGCCGAGTTTTGCCAAGTCTGGTGTCATTGGCGTCATAGCCAAAAGACAGGGCCTGCGAGCGAAGATGTTGGTGCGGTGCACGCTTCGACCAGGAGTGCTCAAATTCCTGTCTATAAAGCAGGCTTATGGCGCGCAGTGAAGCACGCCGGCTCAGGACATGGCGAGGTCGATCGTTGGACAAACGAGCGGAAAGCGTCGAGATCAGATCCGCGAGCAAGGCCTATGGCGCCGTTCGTGCCCTCGACGACGTGTCCCTCAATGTCGCCGCCGGCGAGTTCGTCTCGCTGCTGGGCCCCTCCGGGTCCGGCAAGACCACATTGCTCGGCATCCTCGGCGGCTTCATCCTGCCATCGAGCGGAACGATCCTGTTCGGCGGCCGCGACGTCACCTGGATGCCGCCGCACAAGCGCGACATCGGCGTCGTGTTCCAGAACTACGCGCTGTTCCCGCATATGAGCGTCGGCGAGAATGTTGCCTTTCCCTTGCGCGCGCGACGGCTGCCGAAGGCGGCCTGGCCGGATAAGGTGCGCGCGGCGCTTTCGATGGTCGGTCTTGCCGGCTACGAAGAGCGCGGTATCGCGCAACTCTCCGGCGGCCAGCGCCAGCGCGTGGCGCTCGCACGCGCCATGATCTTCGAGCCGCGGCTGATCCTGATGGACGAACCGCTGTCCGCGCTCGACAAGCAACTGCGCGAATCCATGCAGATCGAGCTGCGCGCGCTGCACAAGCGCATCGGCGCCACCATCATCTACGTCACCCACGATCAGCGCGAAGCGCTGACCATGAGCGACCGCGTCGCCGTGATGAAGGACGGCAGGCTGATCCAGATCGACGCGCCCGAGCGCCTGCACGATCATCCCGCGGATTCCTTCGTCGCGAGTTTCATTGGCGAGGCCACGATGCTTCCCGTGCGACGCGTCGATGCCTCCGGCGTTGCGCTCGGCAATGTGCTTCTGCGCAGCGCCCGCGCCATTCCCGACGGGGACGCGCTGATGCTCGCCGTGCACAGCGAAAAACTGCTGATCGACGATGGTGCGCCGGACACCGCCTGCAATCGGCTCACCGGCACGGTCACCGACATCGTCTATCAGGGCGAGAGCCTGCGCATCTTCCTGGCGCTCGCCGATGGCATCGTGCTCAGCCTGCGCCAGGCGAGCTATCACCAGGCCTACAGCCGCATCCCGCCGCTGGGCGGCAGCCTTACCGTGACCCTTCACCCCGAGGACACCATCGTCGTGCCCAGGGTGAGGGACTGAACCCAAGCCTTGTCCAACCGAGAGAAGAAGCCAAAAATGTCGTCAGCAGCCTCGTTCAGCAATTTCAAGGTTCTCACCTTCGACGTCGTCGGCACCTTGATCGATTTCGAGACCGGCGTGCTCTCCGCGGTGCGCCGGATCTCGGGCAAGTCGCCGGCCGAGCTCAGCGACGACAAGATCTTCGAATCCTACAAGCGCGGTCGCGACAAGCACCACGAGCGGTCGAGCGAGGTGATGTTCCATGTCTATCGCTATCTTGCCAAGGAACTCGGGCTGCAGGCCGATGACGCCTCCTGCGACGTGTTCCAGCTCGCGGTGCTGCGCTGGGGACCGTTCCCAGACTCGGTCGAGGCTCTGAAGCGCCTGAGAACCAAATTCCGCCTGGTCGCGATGACCAATGCCGACCGCGTCGCGCTGTCCTGTTACGCGCACGCGCTCGGCAATCCCTTCGACGATACCGTTTGCGCCGACGAGACTGGCGTTGCGAAACCCGATCCGGAGTTTTTCGCCTACAACAAGGGCCGCCAGTCCGCTTTCGGCTACAAGCAGTCCGATATCCTTCACGTCGCGCAGAGCCAGTATCACGACATCGGGATTGCGCGGAAACTCGGCTACAAGGTGTGCTGGATCGAGCGCCGCCAGGGCATGGCCGGTTTCGGAGGCACACCGGCCGTGGAGACGCTGACCAAGCCGGACTTCCATTTTCCGACGTTGAAGGCGCTTGCCGATGCGGCCATCGGGCCGGCGGCGTAAGGCATGAGCGGTGGCATGACACGGGACTGGAAGGCGCTGCCGTCGGCCAACTCGCTGTGGGCCGCCACGGCCGAGCCGGCGCGCGAGTTTCCGGTCGTGTCAGGCGAGCACCAGGCGGATGTGGTGATCATCGGTGCGGGCTACACGGGCCTGTCTGCTGCGCACCACATCGCCAAAAGCGGTTTGTCGCCGATCGTACTCGAGGCCAACCGCCCGGGCTGGGGCGCGAGTGGACGCAATGGCGGCGTGATCACCGCAAAGTTCCGCCTCTCGTTCCGCGAGATCGACGCCGTGCACGGCCGCGCCATGGCGCAGCGCATGTACGGGATCGCGCATGAATCCACTGATACCGTCGAGGAGCTGGTCTCCGAATTTGGCATCACCAGTGCCGCGTTGACGCGCACCGGCCAGGTCAAGGCCGCTCACAACGAGACGACCCTGAAGGCCGCGATCGACGAGGCCAACTGGATGAAGCGCGAGATGGGGGATGCGGAGGTCCGCATCCTCGACAAGGGGCAAGTGCGCGACGAGACCGGCTCCGACATCTTCGTCGGCGGCGTGCTCAATCCCGGCTCCGGCGGCATCCATCCGCTGAATTATCTGCGCGGCCTTGCCGATGGCGTGGCGCGCCGCGGCATCCCGATTTTCCAGGAGTCGCCGGTCGTAAGGCTCCGCCGCGACAACAGCGGCATCGCCGCTGAAACGCCGCAAGGCGCAGTGCGGGCAAAGCAGGCGATCATCGCCACCAACAGCTATTCCGACCTCACCGGCGCGACCGCGAGCATGCAGCGCACGCTGATCCCGTTCCGCAGCGCCATCATCGCGACCGACAGGCTGCCGCGCAACCTCGCGGGAAGCCTGATGCCGACCGGGCGCACCTACACCGAGACCAAGCGCATGATGCGTTGGTTCCGCATGGTCGACAATCGTGTGATTTTTGGCGGCCGCGGCGCCTTCGGCAAGCAGGATTCGGAAACCGCTTTCGACGCGTTGCGCAAGGCGATGGTCGGAATCTTTCCCGACCTTGCCGACGTCCCGCTCGCCTACAAATGGTCGGGCCTGGTCGGGATGACGTTGGACTCGGTGCCGCATATCGGCCGGCTCGACGACCGCACGCTGTTCTCGATGGGCTACAACGGCGCGGGCGTGGCGATGTCGAGCCTGATGGGCCGCTATCTCGCCGCCTTTGTGCGCGGCGAGACGCCAGAGGTCGGGCTGCTCGACGCGAGGCGATTGAAAGCCATCCCGTTCTATCCGTTGCGCGAGCCCGCCGTGCGCATGGTCGCCGGCTGGTACCAGTTTCTCGATGCGATCGGACAGTGACATTTATCTGGAGGAGGCGAGGATGAATACGAATCGGATTTTTGGACTTGGCTACACGCTGGTTGGTGCGATCGCGATAAGCGGCACGGCTGCCAGGGCTGCCGAACAGATCACCTTCGTCTCGCAAGGCGGCGCCTATCAGCAGGCGCAGACGGTGGCGATCCTCGATCCCACGGCAAAGAAGCTCGGCATCACAATCAACCAAGATTCGATTCCCGACGCCTGGCCTGCGATCAAGACGCAAGTCGGCAGCGGCAAGCCGATCTGGGACGTCGTGGATACTCCGACCGGCAACTGCCTGCGTGGGGGCGAGCAGGGGCTGATCGAGAAGCTCGACTTCTCGAAGATCCCGAATGGCGCCGCGATGCCGGAGTCCTATCGCAGCCCCTATTCGGTTTCCTACGAGTTCTATTCCAGCGTACTGGCCTACAGCCAGAAGACCTTTCCGAAGGACGCGCCGAACAGCTGGGCCGATTTCTGGGACGTCCAGAAATTTCCCGGGCGCCGCGCACTGCGCAACCACCCGTTCGCGACGCTCGAGGCGGCACTGATGGCCGACGGCGTCGCGCCCGACAAGCTCTATCCGCTCGACGTCGACCGGGCCTTCAAGAAGCTGGAAGAGATCAAGCCGCACATCACGGTGTGGTGGACCTCCGGCGCACAGTCGGCGCAACTGCTCAACGACGGCGAGGTCGACATGGAGATGGCCTGGAATGGCCGTGTCAGTGCGGTCGCGAAGGAAGGCGCCAAGGTCGCCTTCACCTACAACCAGGGCGTTTTACAAAGCACCTCGCTCTGCATCCTCAAGGGCGCGCCGAATCTCGAGACGGCCGTCAAGTTTCTCAACGAGGCCGTCGATCCCGTGCACCAGGCCAATCTGCCGCTCAATATCGATTACGGCCCGGGCAATCCCAAGGCGTTCGATACCGGCGTGATCAAGCCGGAGCGCGCCGCGCAATTGCCAAGCGAGCCGGCCAATGCGGCCAAGCAGGCCCTGATGTCCTACGCCTGGTGGTCCTCGCCGGCGGGCGAAGCCACCGAGAAGCGTTGGGCGTCGTTCATGCAGAAGTAGGCGAAGCGAGGCCGCGTCGATGACATCCGTGCCGGATCCCTCCCAAAAGCATCAGCGTCGCGAACACGGCCTGATGCTGGCATTGGTGTCGCCGGCGCTGCTGGTGATCTTGGCTCTGATCGTGCTGCCGGTCGGCTGGCTCGCCTGGCAGTCGATCTACCATGACGGCTTCACGCTGGAGAATTATCGCCGCGTCTTCACCGAAGACATCTACTGGCGCAGCTTTGCGCTGACCTTCGAGATCAGCCTCGTGGTCACGGGAATCGCGCTGCTGCTTGGCTATCCCGTGGCCTACCTCGCCAACTCGGTGCCGAAAGGATGGAGCATTCTCATCCTGTCGCTGGTCGTGCTGCCGTTCTGGACCAGTGTGCTGGTGCGCGCTTATGCCTGGCTGGCGCTGCTCCAGCGCACCGGTGTGATCAACCAGCTTTTGCGTTATCTCGAGGTGACGAGCGAACCGCTCGCGCTGGTGCACAACACCTTCGGCACGGTGGTTGCGACGGTACACATCCTCTTGCCGTTCATGGTGCTGCCGCTCTACGCCACCATGCAGAAGATCCCGTCCGACCTCATGCAGGCCGGCGCCAGCCTGGGAGCGAGCCCGTCGCTCACCTTCGTCCGCGTCTTCCTGCCGCTGTCTCTGCCGGGCGTGCTGGCAGGCTGCACCATGCTGTTCGTGCTCTGCCTCGGTTTTTACATCACGCCGGAACTGCTCGGCGGCGGCCGCACGGTGATGGTGTCGATGCTGGTGAGCCGCAATGTCGAGCTATACAACCAGTTCGGCGCGGCGAGCGCAGTCGCCGTCGTGCTGCTCTTAAGCGTGCTCGCGATCTTCTTCGTCGTCAGCCGCTTCATCTCGCTCGATCGCATATTGGGGCAGAAATGACGCGATTGTCACCCGCCCGGATCGCCCTCTATGTGATCAGCGCGCTGGTGCTGATCTACCTGATCCTGCCGGTGCTGATCATCGCGCCGATCTCCTTCTCCAGCGCGCGTTTTCTGACCTTTCCGCCACCGTCGTTCTCGCTGCGCTGGTATCAGCAGTATTTCTCCAACGCGGCCTGGATGCAGGCGACGCGGGTAACGCTGACGGTCGCGCTCCTTACCGTGCTTATCGCAACGCCGCTCGGCGTCTCCGCCGCCTATGCCATCAGCCAGTCGAAGCTGCGGATCATGCGGCTGATCCACATGATGCTGCTGTTGCCGCTGGTGGTGCCGATCATCATCACTGCGGTGGGGATCTTCTTCCTCTATGCCAAAATCGGCTTGGTCGCGACGCTGCCGGGCCTGGTGCTCGCCAATGTGATGCTGGGGCTGCCTTACGTGATCATTTCGGTGCTGGCGGGCTTGCAGAGTTTCGATCCGGCGCAGGAGATGGTCGCACGCAGCCTCGGCATGAATCGCCTGCGTAGCTTCTTCGCGGTGACCTTGCCGCAGATCAAGTCCAGCGTGGTCGCAGGCGGCATCTTCGCCTTCATCTCGGCGATGGACGAGACCATCGTCGCGCTTTTCATCTCCGGCGGCCAGTATCAGCCGCTGACCAAGCGCATGTTCACCGCCCTCCGCGACGAGATCGACCCGACCATCGCTGCCATCTCGACGCTGATGACGGCGGCCTCCTTCGTGCTGGTACTGCTGGCGAGCGCGCGGCAGAAAAAGGGCGGGTGATTTTTGTTCATCGTCCTGGCGAAAGCCAGGAGGTCCTGGCTTCGCCAGGACGACACCGAATGCTTGGCACGAACCTCGCCGTCTCACGCTTTCGCCGCCAGCCACGCCAAAATCATCTCCACGATCTGTGCCCTGCTGTTTGCCGGCACGTCGGCCTCGCTGAGGTCGCGGTCGAATAGGGCACCGATCTGGTTCGGCCAGGTCGTCAACGAAGGCGTCGAAGCTCGCCACCTCTCGTCCGGCAAGCGGCTGCGACATGGGCTGCAGTGCAACCAGCAGGGGCGGGCATGACGCCTGCGCAGGGTGCGAGGAGCCTTTCGATCTTGCGCGCCCTGTCGGCCTGTCCTACGCCAGCTCCGAGCAAAATTTCGCGAAGCTGCGAAACGCATCGCCAAAGCCTTGAGGGAGCCGTCATGACCATTCGCAACGCCCGCACCGGGGGCCAGATCCTGATCGATCAGCTCGTCGCCCAGGGCGTCGAGCGCGTCACCTGCGTGCCGGGCGAGAGCTATCTGGCGGCGCTGGACGCGCTGCACGACAGCCCGATCGACGTCATGATCTGCCGCGCCGAAGGCGGTGCGGCGATGATGGCGGAAGCCTATGGCAAGCTCACCGGGCGTCCCGGCATCTGCTTCGTCACCCGCGGCCCCGGCGCCACCAATGCGAGCCACGGCGTCCACATCGCGATGCAGGATTCCACGCCAATGATCCTGTTCGTCGGTCAGGTCGACACCGGCATGCGCGAGCGCGAGGCGTTTCAGGAACTCGACTACAAGGCGGTGTTCGGCACCATGGCGAAATGGGCGGTCGAGATCGATCGTCCCGACCGGATTCCGGAGTTGGTCGCGCGCGCTTTCCGCGTCGCCATGCAGGGCCGTCCCGGTCCCGTGGTGATCTCGCTGCCCGAGAACATGCTGACCGAGACCGCAGCCGTTGCGGACGCCATGCGCATCGAGCCGGCGGTGAGCTGGCCGGCGCCTGCCGATATCGAGCGCGTCGGCGCCATGCTTGCGAGCGCCAAGGCGCCGCTCGTCATTCTTGGCGGCTCGCGCTGGACGGATGAAGCGACCCGGAGCATCGCGCGCTTTGCCGAGCGGTTCGACCTGCCGGTCGCGACCTCCTTCCGCCGGGCCTCGCTGATCGACGCCGATCACTCGCATTATGCCGGCGATCTCGGCATCGGGCCGAGCCCGAGCCTGAAGGCGCGCCTCGACCACGCCGACGTCATTTTGCTGATCGGCGGCCGCATGTCGGAAATGCCGTCCTCATCCTACACGCTGCTCGACATTCCGACCCCGCGGCAGAAGCTGATCCACGTTCATCCCGGCTCGGAAGAGCTCGGCCGCATCTATCAGCCTGAGCTCGCGATCCAGGCCACGCCCGCCGCCTTCGCGGCCGCGGTCGAGACGCTGAAGCCGGCAGGCGCCGTTGCCTGGAAGGGCGAGGCCGCCAAGGCGCATGCCGACTATCTTGCCTGGACCGAAAAGGCGCGCGAGCTGCCGGGCACGTTCCAGTACGGCCAGGTCATGACCTGGCTGCGCGATCGCCTGCCCAAGGACGCGATCGTCTGCAACGGCGCCGGCAACTACGCCGGCTGGATCCATCGCCATCATCGCTTCCACAGCTTTGCCGCCCAGCTCGCGCCGACCTCGGGCTCGATGGGATATGGCGTGCCGGCGGCGGTGCTCGCGAAACGGCAATATCCGGATCGCACCGTTATCGCGTTCGCCGGCGACGGCTGCTTCCTGATGAACGGGCAGGAATTCGCGACTGCCGTGCAATACGATGCGCCGCTCGTCGTCATCATCGTCGACAATGCGCAATACGGCACCATCCGCATGCACCAGGAGCGCGACTATCCGGGACGCGTGGTCGGCACCCAGCTCAAGAACCCGGATTTTGCGATGTACGCAAAAGCGTTCGGCGGCCATGGCGAGCGCGTCGAGCGCACCGAAGAGTTCGCGCCGGCGTTCGAGCGTGCGCTCGCCTCGGGCAAGCCGTCGATCCTCCACTGCATCATCGATCCGCGCGCGATGTCGGTCGGCAAGGACTTCGCCCCTGCGGTGAAGGCTTAAGCGATGTCGGAGGGCCGCCACGTCGCCATCATCGGTGCCGGCGCGGTCGGCGTGATCAGCGCCATCGAGGCGCTGCGCGAGGGATATCGCGTCACGCTGATCGACGCCGGCGAGCCCGGTGGCGAACAGGCGGCGAGCTACGGCAATGCCGGCTGGCTCTCTTCGCATTCGGTAATCCCGCCGGCCGAGCCCGGTGTCTGGAAGAAGGTGCCGGGTTATCTGGTGGACCCGCTCGGGCCGCTCGCGATCCGCTGGTCTTATCTGCCGAAGGCGCTGCCCTGGCTGGTCAAATATCTGCTCTCGGGCTGGACCGAGGCGCGGGTCGAGACGACGGCCTTCGCGCTACGCGGCCTCCTGAAGGACGCGCCGCAGTTGCACAGGAAGCTCGCGGAGGAGGCGGGCGTCCCTGAATTGATCGAGCGTAACGGCGTGATGCATGTCTTCCCGTCACGCGGCAATTTCGACAACGATCTCGGTTGGCGCGTGCGCAAGCGCGTCGGCGTCGAATGGCTTGAGCTTTCGTCCGACGAGATGCGTCAACGCGAGCCGGATTTGCATCCGCGCTACACTTTTGGCGTGGTGGTGGAGGAGGCCGGGCGCTGCCGCGATCCCGGTGCCTATGTCGCGGCGCTCGCGCAACATGCCCTAGCAAGCGGCGCCAAGCTCGTGCGGGCCAAGGCAATTGGGCTGAAGCTATCCGGCAACAAGCTCGTGGCTGTCCTGACCGAGACCGGCGAGATTGCGTGCGATGCCGCGGTGATTGCCGCCGGTGCGCATTCGAAGCGGCTCACGGCGTCCATCGGCGATCCGCTGCCGCTTGAGACCGAGCGCGGCTATCACGTCATGATCGAGAATCCGGAATCGGGGCCGCGCAGCTCGATGATGGCCTCGGATGCGAAGATGGTGGTGAACTGGACCGACAAGGGTTTGCGCGCCGCCGGCACGGTCGAGATCGCCGGCCTCGAGGCCGCACCGAACTGGAAGCGCGCCGAGATCCTGCGCAACCATCTCGTCAGCATGTTCCCGAAACTGCCCACGGACATTCCGGCTTCGCGTATCAAGACCTGGTTCGGCCATCGGCCGAGCATGCCGGACGGACGTCCCTGCATCGGTTACGCGCGGGCCTCGCGTGACATCGTCTATGCCTTCGGCCACGGCCATATCGGCCTGGTCGGCTCGGCCCGCACCGGTCGTCTCGTCGCCCAGCTTCTGAGCGGCAAGCCGCCGGAAATTCCGCTCGCACCGTTTTCGCCCGATCGTTTTCTCTGAGATCGCATCATGACCGCTCCAGCCAACTCGTCCCCCCGAATAGCCCGCGGCGGCAAGGCCATCTATGGAGCGCCGCTCGGCATCCTGATGCTGGAGGCGCGCTTTCCCCGCATTCCCGGCGACATGGGCAACGGCACCACCTGGCCCTTCCCCGTGCTCTATCGTGTGGTGAGCGGGGCTTCGCCCGAGAAGGTGGTATTGAAGGGCGCCGCCGGTCTGCTGCCTGATTTCATCGACGCGGCAAAGGACCTGGTGCGGCTCGGGGCCGAGGCCATCACCACCAATTGCGGCTTCCTCTCGCTGTTCCAGAAGGAGATCGCGGCCGCGGTCGGCGTTCCCGTTGCGACCTCGTCACTGATGCAGGTGCCGTGGGTGCAGGCGACCTTGCCGCCGGGCAAGCGCGTTGGCCTCGTCACGGTATCCGGTTCGACCTTGACGCCGGCCCATCTCGCAGGCGCCGGCGTGCCGCTCGATACGCCGCTGGTCGGCACCGAGCACGGCAAGGAATTCTTCCGCGTCTTGATCAAGGCCGAGAAGGAGGACATGGACATTGCGCAGGCCGAACGTGATGTGGTCGAGGCCGGCAAGGAGCTGATCGCCAGGAACCCGGATGTCGGCGCGATCGTGCTGGAATGCACCAACATGCCGCCTTATGCAGCGGCGCTTCAGGCCGAGGTCGGATTGCCCGTCTACGATATCTATTCCATGATCACCTGGTTTCATGCCGGGCTGCGACCGCGCCAGTTTGGCTAGAGGTCGAGAAGTTGTCTATGACTCCTCTTCCTTCTCCCGTGCGGGAGAAGGTGGCGCGAAGCGCCGGATGAGGATATCTCTCCGCGCATATGGATGCGGATGAGTTCGCGGAGAGATACCCCTCACCCAAATGAGTTTGTATCTGTCAGCGGTGATGTCCTCTCCCGCAAGGGGAGAGGGCGCAGCCATGCGCATCGTGCGCTGTCCCACCGGCAGCGGAAGAGGCAGCTATACAATCCCTCGATACCTGATCGCGCCAGACGGTCAGAGCTTTGGCGCCTGAACATCGCTAGAGTGCCTCTCGAAATCCACGGAGACCAGCGGTGCACAGCCTTCAATCCAATCCCGACACGCGCGCAGACGATTGGCCGTCCGAGCTCTACCGCATCCTGAAAGCCGCCGACGTGCGGCAGATGTTCTACGTTCCCGATGCCGGTCACAGCCAGCTCATCCGCCTGTTCTCCGCCGACCGCGACGTCACCACCAACGTGCTGACGACGGAAGAGGAGGGCGTCGCCATCGCCGCAGGCGCCTGGCTCGGCGGCCAGCGTAGCGTGCTCTTGATGCAGTCGAGCGGGGTCGGCAATTGCATCAACATGCTGTCGCTGTCGGCGATCGGACGATTTCCACTGCTGATGCTGGTGACGATGCGCGGCGAATGGGCCGAGTTCAATCCCTGGCAGGTGCCGATGAGCCGTGCGACGCAGCCCTCGCTGGAAGCGATTGGTTTGAAGGTGATGCGCGCGGAGACGGCGGAGGATCTGGTCGAGACCGTGGAATCGGCCGCAGCGCTCGCCTACGATTCCGATCAGCAGATCGCGGTGCTGATCGGGCAACGCCTGATCGGCAAGAAGAAGTGGTGATGCCAATGCAAGCTCAGCTCGACCGCCGCGCCGCCGTCGCCGCGCTCCTGAAGAATCGCAAGGACACGCTGGTCGTGTCCGGCCTCGGCTCGCCGACCTATGATCTTCATTCGGTCGGCGACCATGACGGCAATTTCTATCTCTGGGGCGCCATGGGCGGCGCCGCGCTGATCGGGCTTGGCCTCGCGCAAGCCCAGCCGGGAAAGCGCGTCCTCGCTTTGACCGGGGATGGCGAGCAATTGATGGGCCTCGGCGGCATCGCCACCATCGGCGTCGCGCGCCCGCGCAATCTCGACATCGTCGTGATCGACAACCAGCATTTTGGCGAGACCGGTATGCAGGCCAGCCACACCGGGCGCGGCGTCGATCTCACTGCGATCGCTGTGGCCTGCGGCTTTGCCGCGACCGGGACCGTGCGGACGCTCGAGGAGGTGGAACGTCTGGCGACGCAGCTCGACGAGCCGGCCGATGGCCCGCGCCTTTTTGTCATCAAGGTTCTGGCCGAAAATCCGCCGCGCTCGCTACCCTCGCGCGATGCCGTCTTTATCAAGAACCGGTTCCGTGCTCATCTTAGCTTCGCGTCGGTCTGAGCCGGGTTTCTCGCCCGGCGACAGTCTGCTGTCGAAGCAGCTACTCTGGAGTGAGACCATGAAACTATCCGGCAAGGTCGCCGCCATCACCGGCGCGGCGCGCGGTATCGGCAAGGCTTGCGCAAAGCGATTCCTGGACGACGGCGTCAAGGTCGTCATCTCGGATGTCGATGCCGAGGGCTTGGCCGCGACGGCCGCCGAACTCGCGCGACCGGATGCCTTGCGCACTGTCGTCGGCAATGTCGCAAAGCGTGCCGATGTCGACCAGCTGGTCGCAACTGCCGCAAAAGAGTTCGGCCGGCTCGATATCATGGTCAACAATGCCGGCGTCGCTCGCAACCGGGACCTCCTGGAGATCTCCGAAGAAGAATTCGATGAAATCATCGGCATCAACCTGAAGGGCGCGTTCTTCGGCGTGCAGGCGGCGGCGAAGCAGATGATCGCGCAAGGCGGCGGCGGGGTCATCATCAACATGTCCTCGGTCAATGCACTGCTGGCAATCCCGGCGCTTGCGACCTACGCCATGTCCAAGGGCGGCATGAAGCAGCTCACCTCGGTCGCTGCCGTCGCACTCGCTCCGCACAATATTCGTGTCGTCGCGGTCGGGCCGGGCACGATTCTGACCGACATGGTGGCATCGTCCATCTACACCTCGGAAGATGCCCGCAAGACCGTGATGTCACGCACGCCGGCCGGCCGTGGCGGCGAGCCGAGCGAAGTTGCCTCCGTCGTCGCGTTTCTTGCGAGTGACGATGCGTCCTACATCACGGGGCAGACGATCTATCCAGATGGTGGGCGGTTGATTCTGAATTACACGGTGCCGGTGAAGTAGATCACTCCGCCGCAGCCGTCATCCCGTGACCCAGTCGTTTCGAAATGCCGCCCGCGCAATCGCGTAGCGCATGGGCGATCGGGCTGTCCCAGCGCGCGTCAAAAGTGCCTTCCGGCCCCATCGCGGTGATTACCAGCGCGACATGGCCGGAATGATCGAACACCGGCGCAGAGAATGCGTTGACGCCGGGCAGGGGGTCGCCGAGCGCGCGGGCGAGGCCGTGCTTGCGGACCTCTGTGAGCATCTCAGTGACCTTCGCGCCTTTCACGGCGCGCTTCGGATTATAGCCGACGCCATGACGATCGAGGCCGCTTTCGAGCGCGGCGTTGATCGTCTTCTCCGGCAGGAAGGCCGCAAAGGCGCGGCCCGTGGCCGTCTCCAGCAGTGCCATCACCGAGCCGGCGCGCATCACGATGTGAACGGGCTGGCCGGGTTCTTCGAGCTGCACCACGGTCGGGCCGTGCGTCCCCCACACCGCGAGCGAGACCGCATGCCCGATCTGACTTGCGAGCGCCGCGATCTTCGGTCCTGCGATGCGTACGCCGGATAGTCGGCGCAGGCTGATCAGGCCGAGCTCCAGCGCCAGCGCGCCGATCTCGTAACGGCCGGTGGTCTCGTCCTGCTCGATCAGGCCGATGCGGGAGAAGCTGGCGAGATAGGGATGCGCTTTGGCCGGCGTCATGCCGGCCTCGCGCGCGAGATCGCGCAGCATCATCGGCTCGCCGCATCTTGCAAGCGCGCGGAGCAATTCTCCGCCGACCTCGATCGACTGGATGCCGCGGCTCTCTCTTTTCATGCGCCTCCTGGCGTGGCTTACGCCGCGTTGCGCTTGGCGGCGCTGTCGGCGAGATGACGGCCGGCAATGTAGCCGAAGGTCAGCGCCGGCCCAAGCGTGATGCCGGCGCCCGGATAATTGCCGCCCATGATGCTCGCCATGTCGTTGCCGGCGGCATAGAGCCCGGGAATCACCCGTCCCTCCGCATCGAGCGCCCGCGCGTTCTCGTCGGTGACGATGCCGGCATAGGTGCCGAGATCGCCGACCACCATCTTGATGGCGTAGAACGGGCCGTTCTCGATCGGCGCGACGCAGGGGTTCGGGCCGTGCAGCGCATCGCCCTGGTAGCGGTTATAGGCCTTTGAGCCCTTGCCGAAGGCGGCGTCGTGTCCCTGTGGTGCGGTCGCATTGAACTGCTTGACGGTCTCGGTAAACGCGCTGGCATCGATACCCGCTTTTGCCGCGAGTGCCTCCAGTGTCTCGCCGCGCATGAGATATCCCGTCTTGAGGTGATGACCCAGCGGCATCGGGAACGGCGGCACGCAGCCGAGGCCGTATTTGCGCAGGGTCTGGTGATCGCAGACCAGGTACGCCGCGATCTCCTCGCCGGGTTTCGCCGCCTTGACCATGGCCTGGACGAAGTCGTGATAGGAATTGCCCTCGTTGGCAAAGCGCTTGCCGTCACGCATCACCGCGATCACACCGGGTTTGGCGCGGTCGATGAAATGCGGCATCACGCCGTGTGAGCCGTCCTTGCGCTTGGTGACCGAGACC
Source organism: Bradyrhizobium sp. 17 (assembly GCF_023073515.1). Classification (NCBI taxonomy): domain Bacteria; kingdom Pseudomonadati; phylum Pseudomonadota; class Alphaproteobacteria; order Hyphomicrobiales; family Nitrobacteraceae; genus Bradyrhizobium; species Bradyrhizobium sp. 17. The sequence goes on from NZ_JADPJQ010000095.1 coordinate 84,337, forward strand.
GGGACCCAGGCTGCCGCGTTCGGCAGCCTGTCCTCGACATGTCCGCCGGCGCGTTCTGCGAGCCGCAGCCCATCGCCGGTGTTGCCGGTCGGTCCCGGCGAAAAATGCTCGTTCCCGGTCGGCGCGTGCGGGAACATCTTCTTGCGCCGTTCGACATCATGCGGGAAACCGCCGCAGGCGAGCACGACGCCTTGTCTCGCACGAATGCGGACGTCGCGTCCGTCGCGGGCGACAATGGCGCCCGTGACAGTGCCGTTCTCGACAGTGAGCTCGCGCACCGGCGAGGACAGCCACATCGGTATCTTCAGGTCCTGGGCCGATTTTGCCAGGCGCCCGGCGAGCGCATTGCCGTTGGTCAGCGTCATGCCGCGGCCATAGCGCAGTACGTCCATCAGATGCCGCGACAGGCGCTTTGCGACATAGACCGCCGAGCTTAGGGACTTCGTCGCGCGCATGAAATGGACGATGTCTTTGCCGGATCCGAGCATCATGCCGAATACGGTCAGCTCGGGCAGGGGCATGCCGAGGGTCTTGATCTGGTCGCCGAGTTCGCGGCCGTCGAACGGGCGCGCCACCATCGAACGACCACCCTGGGCGCCGCCGGGCGCCTCGGCGTGGTAGTCCGGGAACACCAGCGGCATGTCGAAACGGAGCGCCGTCTTGCTGGTGAAAAAATCGATCGCCTCGGGCCCGGCGCTCAGGAATGCATCGACGCGCGCGGCTTCAAAGTTGTTGCCGGCTTCGTGCCGCAGGTAAGTCCGCGCCTGCTCCGGTGTCTCCTCGATGCCGTAGGCCTTGGCCAGCGAGGTACCGGGAATCCAGAGCCAGCCGCCGGAGCGGGCGGTGGTGCCTCCGAAGCGCGGCTCCTTCTCGACGATCAGCACGTCGAGGCCGCGATAGCGCGCGGTGATGGCGGCCGACATGCCGGAGCAGCCCGATCCGGCCACGAGCACATCGCACTCGTAAGTCTCGTTGCGCTCGTTGCCGGTCATGCAGGCCTCACTTCTTGAGCAACGGACATTTCGACTCGGAGACCGGGCGGAAGGCGTCCTCGCCCTTCACCGTCTTGATGATCTCCAAATAATCCCACGGTTCCTTGGACTGCTCGGGTGTTTTCACCTTGGCGAGATACATGTCGCGAATGACGCGGCCGTCCTCGCGCAAGCGTCCGCCATGAACGAATGTATCCTCGATCGGCAGCTCGCGCATCTTGGCCATCGCCTTGGCGGGATCATCGGTGCCGGCGGCCTTGATGGCCTTGAGATAATGCAGCACCGAGCCGTAGACGCCGGTCTGAATCATGGTCGGCATCACCTTGGTGCGCTCGTAGAATTTCCGCGACCATGCGCGGGTCGCCTCGTCCATGTTCCAGTACGAGGCCGTGGTCATGTAGGTACCCTGCGCGGATTTGAGGCCGATCGCGTGGACATCGGTGTCGAACATCAGGAGGCCGACCAGCTTCTGGCCACCCTGCACCAGGCCGAACTCGCCGGACTGCTTGATGGCATTGTCGGTGTCCTGGCCCGCATTGGCGAAAGCGACGACGTCCGATTTCGAGCTTTGCGCCTGGAGTGCAAAGGACGAGAAATCGGCCGTATTGGTGGGGTGCTTCACGCCGCCCAAAACCTTGCCGCCCATCTCGTTGATGAAGCGCGTGGCATCCTTCTCGAGCTGCTGCCCGAAGGCGTAGTCGGCGGTGATGAAGTACCAGGATTTTCCGCCTTCCTTGATCACGGCGGAGGCCGTCACCTTCGACAGCGCGTAGGTATCGTAGGTGAAGTGCACGGTGTTCGGGCTGCAAAGCTCGTCGGTCAGCGAACTCGCGCCGGGCCCGGAGAGCAGCGCAATCTTGTTGCGCTCGCGCACCATATTGTGGACGGCGATCGCGATGCCGGAATTGGGGATGTCGACGACGGCATCGACCTTGCCGTTGTCGAACCAGCCGCGCACAATCTGCACGCCAACATCGGTCTTCATCTGGTGATCGGCGCTGATGATCTCGATCGGCTTGCCGAGCACGGTGGGCCCGAATTCCTCCAAGGCCATTTTCGCGGCCTCCACGGAGCCCGGCCCGCTGTTGTCGCGGCCCCAGCTCGACAGATCCGTCAGCACGCCGATCCGCACGGCGTCGTCGGAGATTTGCGCGTTCGCAACGGTGGTCATGGCAGCCGAAGTCATGGCCGCGAGCATGGCGCAGGCCAAAAACCCTCTCATCGTCGTTCCCTCTCGTTTATGGGCGCGCTTGGCGCGGCCGGTTATTGTGGCAGCAAGTTAGATATTAGCAAATAAGTTTGTCAATGGAGAATAAAGGCTCCGCGTCGTCTTGGCGAAGGCCGGGACCCATACCGCGTGATCTCTCGAAGTCGGGCGGTCGCAGTACCGGGGCGCCGGTCTTTGCCAAACTCCTCCCTGTGATTATGGGTCCCGGCCTTCGCCGGGACGACAGTGAGGAGGCAGTGGCGCGAAAATCTCGCATTCTGATCTTGGGAGAACTAACACTCCCGCAAGTTGCAACCGCCACAACGATTGGCCATCATGTCGCCCAGGAATCTTGGGGCGGATGGCAATGACGGCAGCATCGGGAGTCTCCACTGCGGCGGAGAAATCGACGACGGCGCATGTGGTGTGGGCAGCCGCGCTCGGCACCGCGATCGAGTGGTACGACTTCCTGATCTACGGCACGGCGGCGGCGCTCGTGCTGAACAAGCTGTTCTTCCCGAGTTTCGATCCCATGGTCGGCACGCTGGCGGCGTTCTCGACCTATGCGGTCGGCTTTGTCGCGCGGCCGATCGGCGGTGCGATCATCGGGCATTACGGCGACCGGCTCGGCCGCAAGAAGATGCTGGTCGCGACCATGTTCGCGATGGGACTGGGCACGTTCCTGATCGGTTGCCTGCCGACCTACAGCCAGATCGGCGTCTGGGCGCCAATCTTCCTCGTCATTTTGCGCTTCGTCCAGGGCATCGGGCTCGGTGGGGAGTGGAGCGGCGCGGTGGTCATGGTGGCCGAGCACGCCGGCAACCGCCGCGGCTTTTACGGCAGTCTGGTGCAGATCGGCTTCCCCGTCGGCGTCGCCGCGTCCACCGGCATTTTCGGTCTGATGACGCAGCTGCCCGAAGCGGACTTCCTGAGCTGGGGCTGGCGCGTGCCGTTTCTGATCAGCATCCTGCTCGTCGGTGTCGGCTTCATCGTGCGGCTGAAACTCGCGGAGACGCCGCACTTCAAGGAGGTGCTCGAGCGCAAGGAGGTGCTGGCGCAGCCGGTGCTGGAAGTCCTGCGCCGCGACTGGCGCAGCTTCCTGCTGGCGATCGGCATCACGGTGTCCGAAGTCGGGCTCGCTTATCTCCTCACTGTTTTCACCGTGGTCTATGCCACGACGCAGCTCGGCCTTCCGCGGCAGGTGATCCTCAACGCGGTGGTCTATGCCGCGCTCGTCGAGCTCGCGACGCTGCCCCTCGCAGGCTGGCTGTCCGACATCTTCGGCCGCAAAGCGCTGTATCTCGCCGGCGGCGTGTTCTCGGTGGCGCTGGCGTTTCCGTTGTTCTGGTTCCTCGACACCAGGGAGCCTGCGCTGATCACGCTCGCGCTCGTCGTGACGATGACACTGACGCATGCGCTGTTGTTCGGGCCGAAGGCGGCCTTCATGCCGGAGCTGTTCCGTACCCAGGTGCGCTATAGCGGCGCATCGCTGGGAGCCAACGTTGCCGCCGCGCTCAGTGGCGGCTTCTCGCCGCTGATTGCGACGGCACTGCTTGCATGGGCCGCCTCGTACCGGCCGGTGTCGGTGTATATCATCGCACTGTCGGTCATCACCATCATCGCAACGTTGATAGCGCCGGAGACCGCGCGGGACTCGCTCAGGTCCTGAGGGCCGCCTTCATCTTATGCGCGTTGCCAAAAGCCGGTGCAGCGGGGCGAATCATTAGCCGCGTTTATGCAGCGAATTTTTACTTCCAATTTTACTTCACGACCTCCCGCCCATAGCCTCCCTCGCAATTGATCACATCCGCAGCCGGTCAATGGCGACCGGTGCGCACGTTCATTGTAGCCAACGAGGGTTGCCATGCTTGACAGGGACAAGGGGACATCCACTGCCAATCCGGCGGGGACGAGCGACAAGTCTGCGAAAAAGCTGAGCAGGCGCACGCTGTTGAAGGGCGCCGCGGCGGTGGCCGGCGCGGCTGCAGGATCGGACGCGATCCGCGGATTCCCAACCATCTGGGCGCAGGAGATCAAGGACATCGAGCTGCGCCATGTCGGCGTGTCCTATTCGGTGGTGAAGGCGATCGGCGACCAGGCGGCCAAGGATCTCGGCTTCAAGGTGACGATGCAGAACCTCGACACTTCCGCCGCCATCAACCGCTTCATAAGCCAGCCAAATACGGTCGATATCGCCGATCTCGAGGGCTGGCAGGCCAAGCTCGCTGCCAAGCGCGGCGTGATCCAGGGCATCGAGGTCAAGAAGGTCAAGGAGTTCGACAACATCCTGCCGATCTTTACCAAGGGCGAGATCGACGGTCACAAGATCCCGCGCCAGGGCATCTCGCCCTACGAGGCCATGTATATCGCCAAGCCCGATTCGACCGATTTGAGCGACGGCGTGACCGAATGGGCGACCTTCCTGCCGCAGGTCTACAACGCCGACTCCATCGGCTATCGCCCCGACCTCGTCGGCCATGAAGTCACGGAATGGAAGGATCTGATCGATCCGAAATTCAAAGGCAAGGCCGCGATCCTCGACGTGCCCGCAATCGGCATCATGGACGCCGCGCTCTGCTTCGAAAGCGCCGGGCTGATCAAGTACGGAAACAAAGGCAACATGACCAAGGAGGAGATCGACTTCACCTGCAACAAGCTGATCGAGCTCAAGAAGCAGGGCCAGTTCCGCGCGACCTGGACCACCTTCGACCAGTCGGTGCAGCTGATGGCGGCGGGCGAAGTGGTCATCCAGTCGATGTGGTCGCCGGCGGTTGCCGCGGTACGCGTGAAGGAAATCCCCTGCGTCTACGCGCCGGTCAACATCAAGAACGGAAAGGAAGGCTATCGCGGCTGGTGCAACGGCATGGGCCTGATGAAACATCTCTCCGGCAGGAAGCTGGACGCGGCCTACGAATATCTCAACTGGTATCTGTCGGGCTGGCAGGGCGGTTTCGTCGCGCGCTACGGCTATTACAGCCCGGTCCCTTCGACTGCGAAGAAATTCCTCACGGCGGCCGAATGGGCGTTCTGGTACGAGGGCCAGCCCGCGCCCGAGGTGGTCAACGACCCCTATGGCGTGCCGATGGAGAAGAGCGGCACCAAGCGTGACGGCGGCTCGTTCCTCGACCGCGTCAAGAACATCTCCTGCTGGAACACGCTGATGGACGAAGCCGCCTACATGAACAAGCGCTGGAACGACTTCAAGGTGGCCTGAAACCTGCTTTCCCTGACGTGAACGAAGCGCCGGCGCGGCGATGCGCCGGTGCCAAATGACCGACTTCGAGGCGTTTGCCGACATGCAGCCAAGTCTTAGTCCAGCTCAAACCCCACCACGCGCAAATCTCGCCGGCTGGCTCTACGTGTCGCCGCTCGTGCTGGTGCTTGTACCGTTCTTCGTGGCGCCGATCCTGGTCGTGCTGGCCGCGAGCTTCTTCGCCACCGACGGCTTCGGCGGGCTGACGCCGGGCTTCACGCTCGCAAGCTATGTCGAGGTGCTGCATTCGGCGCTGACGCTGAAGCTGTATCTGGCGACGATCAAGTTCACGTTGCTGACCTGGATCTTCACGCTGATCATCGGCTTCTTCGTCGCATACTTCCTGGTTTTCCACGTCCGCAACCAACTACTGGCGATTGGCCTGTTCCTGCTCTGCACGGTGCCGTTCTGGACCTCGAACATCATCCGGATGATTTCCTGGATTCCGCTGCTCGGCAAGGAAGGCCTGATCAACCAGGCGCTGCTGGGACTCGGTGTGATCCGCCAGCCGCTTGAGGTGCTGCTGTTCTCCGACCTTGCGGTGGTCATCGCCTATGTCCATCAGCTCACCATTTTCATGATCGTGCCGATCTTCAATTCCATGGCACGGATCGACAAGAAGCTGATCGAGGCCGCGATCGATGCCGGCGCCAGTCGTTTCGACATCATGCGGCTGATCGTGGTGCCGATGTCCAAGAGCGGCATCGCCCTCGGCACCATCTTCGTCGTCTCGATCGTGATGGGCGATTTCTTCGTGGTCAAGGTGATGTCCGGCGGCGGCTCGGCCTCTGTGGTCAGCGCCTTCTACGAGGATGTCGGCGTGCTGCAATATCCGACCGCGGCGGCGAGCGCAGTATTGCTGACGCTGGTGCTGGTCGCGATCGTCTCGCTGATCCTGCGCACGGTCGACATCAGGCAGGAGATCACGCGATGAGTGCGGTTCTCGCCGACATGCCCAAGGCTGATGTGTCAAAGGCGATCGCGCCGGTGACAAAGGCGATTGCGCCGAGCAAGGGCGGTCGGCCGTGGACGTTCTATGTTCTGGCGACACTGTTCGCGTTCTATGTGATTGCGCTGTACGGCCCGATGTTCTGTATCTACGTCCTGTCGTTCCAGGACATCCGTGGCGGCCTCGTGTTCCCGATGAAGGGCACTTCGCTGCACTGGTTCGTCGATCTCTTCACCCAAGTGCGGACCGGCGACGTCAAGGGCTCGTTCGATCGTTCGATCAAGCTCGCGATCATCGTCACTATCATCACAGTGGTGGTGTCGTTCCTGGCCGGGCTCGGTTTTCGCAAGCGCTTTCGCGGCGACACCGTCGTGTTCTACATGATGATCGGCAGCCTGGTCGCACCGGGACTCGTGCTCGGCCTCGGTACCGGTCTGTTGTTCCAGGCCCTCGGCCTCAATGCGAGCTGGTACACCTCGGCGCTCGGCGCGCAACTGTCATGGACGCTGCCGTTCGGCGTGCTCGTGATGTTCGCGGTGATGTCGCGCTTCAACCACGTCTGGGAGGAGGCGGCCTACGACCTCGGCGCCAGCCGTTGGCAGTCGATCCGGCTGGTGATGATCCCGGTGCTGGCACCCGGCCTGGTGGCGGTCGCGCTGTTCGGCTTCACGCTCTCCTACGACGAGTTCGCCCGCAGCCTCCAGACCGCGGGCTCGCTCAACACGCTGCCGCTGGAGATCTGGAGCATGACGCTGAACGTCACCTCGCCTTCGCTCTATGCGCTCGGCACCGTGACTACCATCGTCTCCTTCATTGTCATCGGCGCGAGCCTGGGCAGCATCGTGCTGATCCAGAAGAAGCGCGGCAGCAGCACAAAGGGTTGAGCTGGGAAATGAAGAGCGATCGCGGCGATATCGAACTGGCGGGCGTCTGCAAGAGCTTTGACGGAGTCGGCAATGTGGTCGACGGCGTCAACCTCAAGATCGCCGACGGCGCCTATTGCTGCTTCATCGGCCCCTCCGGCTGCGGCAAGACCACGATACTGCGCATGATCGCCGGCCACGAGGACCCGACCGCCGGCGAGATCGTGATCGGCGGCCAGAACGTCGTCGGGCTCGCGCCGGTGCAGCGGCGCACCGCGATGATGTTTCAGTCCTACGCGTTGTTCCCGCATCTCACCGTGCGCGAGAACATCGCCTTTGCGCTCCGCGTGCGCGGCATGTCGAAGGCCGATCGCCTCCGCGCAGCCGATGCCATGATCGAGAAGGTGCATCTGACGCAATTCGCCGACCGCCTTCCAGCGCAGCTCTCCGGCGGCCAGCAGCAGCGCGTGGCGCTGGCGCGTGCCGCGATCACCGAGCCGAGGGTCCTGTTGCTCGACGAGCCGCTGTCCGCGCTCGACGAACAGCTCCGCGTGCAGATGCGTCAGGAGCTCAGGCGAATGCAGCAGGAGCTCGGCATCACCTTCGTCCACGTGACCCACACCCAGCTCGAGGCGATCGCGCTCGCCGATCTCGTGGTGGTGATGGAGCAAGGCAGAATCAAGCAGGCGGGCGCGGCACGCGATGTCTACGCCCATCCGCATGATCGTTACGTCGCCGAGTTCATGGGCGGGCAGAACGTGCTGTCGGGACGGGTCGAGAAGGTCAACGGTTCGACCTTTACGCTCGCACAGGCCGCGCCTGATGGCATCGAGGTCCCGCTTCAGGCGCGGTCCACGGTCAGCGTCGGCGACAAGATCGACATCGCCGTGCGCCGCGACGATGTCGCGCTGGTCCGGCCGGGCAGGGCGCTGCCGCCGGGCTGCTCCACCTCGCTGCCGAGTCGCGTGCTCGCGATCGAATACCAGGGCTATTTCGTCAAGGTCATGCTCGACACCGTGCCGGACGACGCGTTCGTGGCCTACGTGCCGGAAAAGACTTTCTTCGCGGATCCCTTCACCGTCGGCGATGTCGTGATGGCCACATGGGCCACCGGCAGCGCGCTTCCACTCGCCTAAAGACCCGTCGCGCACAGGAGTATGATCGTGCAGATATCCTTCACACTCAACGGACGGCCGACAACTGTGGATGTCGAACCGGCGACGCTGGTCGCCGAGCTGCTGCGCGAGCGGCTCAACCTCACCGGCACCCATATCGGCTGTGACACCAGCCAGTGCGGCGCCTGTGTCGTGCACCTCGACGGCCTGCCGGTGAAGAGCTGTACGCTGCTTGCGCCCGCGCTCGACGGTGCGACGCTGCTCACCATCGAGGGCCTGCAAGGTGTGCCGGGTTCGAACCGGCTGCATCCGATGCAAGAGGCATTTCGCGAGCATCACGGTCTGCAATGCGGCTTTTGCACACCCGGCATGCTGATGACGGCGGTGGCGCTCGCGGCCGAGAAGCCGAACCTGACGGAGGTCGACGTCCGTCACGGCCTCGAAGGCAATATCTGCCGCTGCACCGGCTATCAGAACATCGTCATCTCGGTCATGGCAGGCGCCGCCGCCATGAACGTGGCCAAGGGAGAGTGACCATGGGCCATGTGATCGGGATCGGCGCTTCACCTAAACGGAAAGAGGACCAGCGCTTCCTCACCGGACGCGGCAGTTACGTCTCCGACATCAAGCGTCCGGGCATGACGGCGGGTGTGTTCGTGCGCTCGCCGCACGGACACGCGATCCTGCGCGGCATCGACAAGAGTGCGGCCCTGGCATCGCCCGGCGTCATCGCGGTGCTGACCGGCGAGGATGCCGCCGCCGACAAGCTGGGCTCGCTGCCCTGCGGCTGGGGTATCTCGGATGCCAAGGGCGTGCCGATGAAGGAGCCGCCGTTCCCGATGCTGGCGCAGGGCAAGGTGCGCTTCGTCGGCGACATGGTGGCTTTCGTCGTCGCGGAGACGCCGGCGCAGGCCGGCGCGGCAGCCGAGCTGCTGACAGTCGATTACGAGGTGCTGCCCTCGGTGGTCGGCGTGCTCGAAGCCGTGCGGCCCGGCGCGCCGCAACTGTTCGACGACGTTCCGAACAACATCTGTTGCGATTGGGAGCTCGGCGACAAGGCCGCGGTCGAGACCGCCTTCCGGAAGGCGGCCCATGTCGCAAAAGCCTCGTCAACAACCGGTTGATCGGCAACCCGATGGAGCCGCGCGCGGCGATCGCCGAATACGAGCCCGGCACGGATCGCTTCACGCTTTGGACCACCAGCCAGTTCCCGCATGTCGTGCGCTTCCTGATGGGCGCGCTGGTGCTGAACATTCCGCAGCACAAGCTACGCGTGGTCGCGCCCGATGTCGGCGGCGGCTTTGGCGTCAAGCAGTTCCACTACGGCGAAGAGGCCGTGATTACCTGGGCCGCCAAGCGCGTGATGCGGCCGATCAAATGGGTCGCGAGCCGGTCGGAAGGCTACGTCTCCGATCGCCACGGCCGCGATCACGTCACCGAGGCCGAACTCGCACTGGACGAGACCGGAAAATTTCTGGCCTTCCGTGTCAACACGCTCGCCAATATGGGCGGCTATCTCTCGACCTTCGGACCGAACATCCCGACCAATCTCTACGGACCGCTGCTCGGCGGCGTCTACACCACGCCAGCGATCTACTGCAACGTGAAGGTGGTGTTCACGAACACGGTTCCGGTCGACGCGTATCGCGGCGCGGGCCGACCCGAGGCGACCTTCGTGCTGGAGCGCATCGTCGACGTCGCAGCCAGCGAGATGGGCATCGACCGCGTCGAGATCCGCCGACGCAACATGATCCCGAAGGGGGCCTACCCGTATCAGACGCCGGTGCTGGTGCAGTACGATTCCGGCGATCCGATGGGGTGTCTCGACGGCGCTCTTGTCGCGGCCGACGTCAAGAACTTCGGTATCCGCAAGGCGGAGTCGGCGCGCAGGGGCAAATTCCGTGGACTCGGCTACTCGACCTATGTCGAGGCCTGCGGCCTCGCGCCGTCACGCTTCGCGGGGCGATTGGGCGCGCGTGGCGGGCTCTATGAGAGTGCCACCGTGCGGGTGCATCCGACCGGCCAGGTCACGGTCATGATCGGCACGCACAATCACGGCCAGGGCCACGAGACGACGTTCGCGCAGATCGTCTCGGAAAAGCTCGGCGTCGCGTTTGACAATGTCGACATCGTGTTCGGCGATACCGATCGCGTGCAGTTTGGCATGGGTACCTATGGCTCGCGATCGCTGGTGGTCGGCGGCGCGGCGCTGTCGAAGGCGACGGACAAGGTGGTCGCGAAAGGCAAGAAGATCGCGGCGCATCTGCTTGAAGCGGCCGAAGTGGATATCCAGTTCGAGGCCGGAAAATTCTCGGTCGCGGGCACCGACCGCATGAGGACGTTCGAGGAGATCGCGGGCGCCGCCTACGTGCCGCACGACTATCCGCTCGAAGTGCTGGAGCCGGGGCTCGAAGAGCAGGCTTATTATGATCCCGTCAACTTCACCTATCCCGGCGGCTGCCACATTGCCGAGGTCGAGATCGACCCGGAGACCGGCACGGTGACGCTGGTCAATTACACCGCGGTGGACGACGTCGGCACTGTCATCAACCCGATGATCGTGGAGGGCCAGTTGCACGGCGGCATCGTGCAGGGCGTCGGTCAGGCGCTGTACGAGAACGCGGTCTATGACGAGGGCTCGGGCCAGCTGCTATCGGGCTCGCTGATGGACTATTGCATGCCGCGCGCCGACCACATGCCGATGATGAACATCGCGACCCATTCGACGCTGTGTACGCACACGCCGATGGGCGTGAAGGGCTGCGGCGAGGTCGGCACCATCGGTTCGCCGGCCGCCGTCATCAACGCGGTGGTCGATGCGCTGTCGCATCTCGGCGTCACCCATGTCGACATGCCGGCAACGCCGAACCGGATCTGGCGCCTGCTGCAGAACGCGTCGCTGCCGGTCGCTGCGGAATAGGGAGGATGACAATGAAGCCGTTTGCCTATCACCAGCCGGACCGGATTCCCGACGCTGCCAAACTGCTGACCTCGATCGAAGACAGCAAGCTCCTCGCCGGCGGCATGACGCTGATCCCGACGCTGAAGCAGCGGCTCGCCAGTCCGCCAGCCCTAGTCGACCTGTCGAGGCTCGGAGATCTGAAGGGCATCACCAACGACGGCGGCACCATCACCATCGGTGCAATGACGCCACATGGCATGGTAGCAGCCTCGAAGCTGGTGCAGACGAAGATCCCGGGTCTCGCCGCGCTGGCCTCGATGATCGGCGATCCCGCCGTACGCATCCGCGGCACTATCGGTGGCTCCGTCGCGAACAACGATCCGTCGGCCGATTATCCGGCAGGTGTGCTCGGATTGGGCGCGACCATCGTCACCAGCACGCGCGAGATCGCGGCCGACGGGTTCTTCCGTGGTCTGTTCGAGACCGCGCTTGAACCTGGCGAGATCATCACGGCGATCCGCTTTCCCGTGCCGCTCAGGGCGGGCTCCGCCAAGTTCAAGGCGCCGGCGTCGCGCTATGCGCTGGTCGGCGTGTTCGTCGCGAAATTCGCCGATGGTGTTCGCGTGGCCGTGACCGGCGCGGGCTCCGGCGTATTCCGCGTTCCCCCGATGGAAGAAGCACTGTCGCGAAATTTCGATCCGTCCGCGATCGCGGCGATCAGGATCGACACCGACGGTCTCACCTCCGATGTCCACGCCGAAGCCGACTACCGTGCACATCTCGTCACGGTCATGGCCAAGCGCGCCGTCGACGCGGCGCTCAGCTAGCTCTTTTAGGGTTGATGATGACTGATGGTTCCGGCCGAACGGCCTTCCCGCCGGTGCCGACTGGCCTTGGCTCGCTTTCCGCAACCGAGATCCTGGCCGGCTACCGGCGCAAGGCGTTCACTCCGCGCGATGTCGTCGACGACACCATTGCCGCACTGGAGGCGACGAACGAGGCCTGCAACGCGGTGGTGACGCCGATGTACGGGCAGGCGAGGGCGGAGGCCGACCGTCTCACCAGGGAGATGCGCGCCGGCGAGACCAAGGGAGCGCTCGCCGGTGTCCCCGTCACGATCAAGGACCTGGTCTTTGTCGCGGGCGTGCCGGCCTATGGCGGCTCACCGATGAACAAGGCGTTCGTGCCCGATGTCGACGCGGCGGTTGTCTCAGCGCTGAAGGAAGCGGGTGCGATCGTCACCTGCAAGACCACGACCTGCGAGTCCGGTTACAAGTTGACGGCGGACAGCCCGGTCACCGGCACCACGCGCAATCCCTGGAACCCGGGTCGCACCAGTGGCGGATCGAGCGGCGGCGCGGCGGCGGGCGTTGCCGCCGGCTGCGGTCCGATCGCGATCGGAACCGATGGGGTCGGCTCGATCCGCGTGCCCTCGTCCTTCTGCGGTGTGTTTGGCCTGAAGCCGACCTTTGGCCTGGTGCCCCGTTCGCCCGGCTTCTCGCCACCGTCCTGGGGCTCGCTCGCGCATACCGGGCCGATTACGCGCACGGTCGCGGATGCCGCGCTGACGCTGGAGATCATCGCTGCTTACGATCTGCGCGATCCCGCGAGCCTGCCGGTGGCGGCGCGTCGGTTCGATACGAAGGCCGCGCCGTTGAACGGCATTCGCATCGGCGCCAGCGTCGATCTCGGCTACGCCGCGGTCAGCCCCGATGTGCGCGCGGCGTTCGGCAAGGCGCTGGCCATTCTCGATGCCTGCGGCGCGCAGGTCACCATGGATGGTCCGGGCCTCGATCCCGGGATCCTGGAGCACACGCTGAAGCCGATCGCCTTTACCGAACAGGCGGGCGCGGTCTCGAGCAAGACCACGGCCGATCTCGGCAGCTCCGAAGCAGATTATCTTGACGTCATCAGTGCCGGCAGGCGCTACAGCGGCACGGACTATATCGAAGCAGGGTATCGCCGCGCCCAGGCTCGCAGCAGCTTCCTGAAGCTGTTCGAGCGCGTCGATGCGCTGGTGACGCCGACCGTCGCGGTGACCGCGTTCGAGGCCGGCCGCCTCGGCGTCGACACGATCGACGGCGGCAATGTCGATCCGCATCTCGGCTGGTCGCCCTTCACCTGGCCGATCAATCTCGCCGGCCTTCCGGCCGCGACGCTGCCCTGCGGCTTCGATCGCGATGGGCTGCCGATCGGCTTGCAGATCGTCGCTCCCTGGCTCGACGAGCCCACGATCTTCCGCATCGCCGCTGCGTTCGAAGCGGCCCAGCCATGGGCGGCGTTCTGGCCGCAGCTGGCGTTGCGCGAACCGGATCGTGCCCGCGCGAAGGCGTGAGCCGAACCCGGCCTGGAGCGGGCCGGCCGCGTCCTGCCGGTCGGCCTCTGCGCCCGAAAAATTTTTCGAGGGGCCCTCTTGAAGTCGACTTGCGTTCTTCTAAGTCATTTTCGCCGCGAGAGCGGTGTGCCGGGTGCCCGCGAGGGGCCCGGAGCGGGCGCCGGGCCGGTGTCTTTGGACCCGTCTAAAACCCTGTCCTGCGCTCCTTCGTATCCATCTTGCTCTTTGGAGGACTTGGTTATGAGGACCACGTTTGACTTCGCGCCCCTGTGGCGCTCCACCGTCGGCTTCGATCATCTGGCGGGTCTCGTCGACAGCGCGCTGCGCCAGGCGAGCGAAGACAACTATCCCCCCTATAACATCGAACGCTCCGGCGAAGATCACTACCGGATCAGCCTCGCTGTGGCGGGCTTTGGCGTCAACGATATCACGGTGACGGCCGAACAGAATGCGCTGACCGTCGAGGGCAAGAAGCCCGAAGGTGCGACGGGCGAATATCTGTACCAGGGTATCGCCGCACGGCCGTTCCGGCGCGTGTTCAACCTGGCCGATTATGTCCAGGTGAAGCAGGCGTCCTTCCAGGACGGCCTCTTGATCATCGACCTCGTCCGTGAGGTTCCGGAAGCGATGAAGCCGCGCCGGATCCAGATCGCGGGCGCGGCCTCTCCTGCAACTCAGATCGAGCAGAAGAAAGCAGCCTAAGCGCTCGATCGAGGGGAATGGTGGAACGCGGCGCTCAGATATGCGCGCCGCGCTCCCACATGCATGAGAGAACGGCCATTCGATCATCAGCACATCCATCCCTTCGAAAGGAGCGTCAGGGGAGGCCCAACCGATGACAAACGTGAATACGAATTCCGGAAATCTCAACCCGCTGTTTCATCCCGCGGTTCACTACGGTTCGCCCGCGGATGTCCTGAATGCAAAGGAGCTCTCCACGCCGGAGAAGCGGATCATTCTGTCGTCATGGGCGTCCGACATGTACGCCGTCGAATCCTGTCCCGCTTTGCGTGAAATTCCCGGCATGAACCGTACGATTCGGCTCGCCGATATTCTCGCGGCCCTGCGCCGGCTCGACGGCGACAATGACGACGACCCGCCGCGCGGCGGCGGCGTCCCGATGCGCTTGCGGCGGCCTTGGGCCGCCGCAGAACGGCGAGGCGCGTGATGCTCACGCAGGCCGTTCTTGCTCTGGTGCTGGTCGGCCAGGTCTCCGCGGCCTGGGCCATTCCATTTCTAGCCTTGCAAGGCTGGCTCGACGTGCCGCCAGACAAACGTGAAGCGGCTCTCTGATTTCAATCTCAGACGATGCGACTGGTCATGAAGACGATTGCTATGCGTTCGTTCTCGCTTGCGTTGCTGGTGCTGATACTGACGGCGTCACATCCCGCCGCAGGCCAGATCCCCGATCTGAAGCCGGGCGGCTCGGTGCCGACTTTGGCGCCTCTGGTTCGGCAGGTGACGCCGGCGGTGGTCAACATCTCGGTGCACGGCCGGGTACGCGAGGACAATCCGCTCTATCGTGACCCGCTGTTCCGCGAATTCTTCGACGTTCCGAGGCAGATCGAGAAGGAAGTCAGCGCGACCGGCTCCGGCGTGATCGTCGATGCCCGGAGCGGCTACGTGCTGACCAACAACCACGTGGTCGAAGGCACCTCCGCCCTCCAGATCACGACCAAGGACGGCCGGCAGTTTTCCGCAAAGGTCGTCGGCCGCGACTCGCCGACGGACGTCGCCGTGCTCCAGATCCAGAATCCGACCGGACTGAAGGCGCTTCCCCTCGGTGACAGCGACGCACTGGAAGTCGGGGACTTCGTGCTCGCGATCGGCAATCCCTTCGGCCTCGGCCAGACGGTGACGTCGGGCCTCGTCAGCGCCCTAGGCCGAACCGGCCTCGGCAAGCAGGGTTATGAAGACTTCATTCAGACCGACGCCGCTATCAATCCCGGCAATTCCGGCGGCGCGCTGGTCAGCCTGCAGGGCGAACTGGTCGGCATAAATTCGGCCATCATCTCGCCCGCTGGCGGCAATGTCGGTATTGGCTTTGCCATTCCCGTCAACATGGCGCGCAAGGTGATGGAGCAGATCATCGCCACCGGCAGGGTCGAGCGCGGTCGCATCGGCATTTCGCTGAAGGACCTCCACCCGTCCGTCAACAAGGGACGCACCGAAGGCGCGCTCATCGCCGAAGTTGCCGCGGATTCGCCGGCCGAGAAGGCTGGCCTGCACAAGGGCGACATTGTCACCACGGCGGAGGGCCGCCCGATCCGCACCGCCGCGCAGCTGCGCAATACCATTGGTCTTGCGCGGGTCGGCGACGAGGTGAAGCTCGCTCTGCTGCGCAACGGCACACCGCTCACGGTCCTCGTCCGAGTGGCTCCAGCAACCGAGCCGCGCAATGCCAATGCAGGAAGCAACCGCCTCGTTCGCTAGGCCAATCAAAGAGGATATCACCGCAGCAAGCCGGTCGCTCTTTGTCTGCGATCGTGGACCCGGGACGCAGTTTGGGACGACCGCTGCGCGAACGTCCGGATGGCTTTATCCCAGCTCGATCGGCTCGCCGCGGCCGCTGAGCTCCTCGTCGAGGCGCAGATAGTGCGCGAGATAGTCGTGCAAGGCGGTCGCCGCCTTCGAGGTCGCGCCGCTCGACTTGTAAAGCAGCAGCTCGATCTTCGGCAGCGGCGGCAGGCCCTCGTTCGGGCCGATCTCGCGCATCGCCGGCACCAGCGCGCTGCGGCCGAGTACGGTCACGGCCATGCCGGCGAAGGCCGCCGCCTGGAGGCCGCCGACGCTTTCGCTGACGCAGGCGATGCGCCAGCGCAGATTCGCACGTTCCAGCGTGTCAATCGCGTAGTCGCGATAGATGTTGCCGGGCGGCAGCAACGCCAGCGGGATAGGCCGTTCCTGGTGCGCGGAGGACTGCTCGCCGGTCATCCAGACCAGTTGCTCGCGCCGTACCACCTGGCCGCCCGTAAAATCGTTCATGCGGGTGACGAGCGCGATGTCGACATCGCCGCGCTTGACGAGGCCCACCAGCGGCGTCGAGAGCGCGCAATTGAGCTCGACCTGGACGCGCGGGAATGATTTTCGGAACACGCTGAGGATCTGCGGCAGCATGAAGGCGGCATAGAGGTCGGGCGTGCCGAGCACGACCTGACCCTCGATCTCCTGTGACGCCAGCTGCGAAATCAATTCGTCATGCAACCTCAGGATGGATTTGGCGTAGGTGAGAACCGTGGTGCCGTCCTCGCTCAGCGTGAGCCGGCGCCCGACATGCTCGAACAATTGCTTGCCGGTGAGCTCCTCCAGCCGCTGCAACTGCAGAGTGATCGCCGGCTGAGTGCGGCCCAGCCGCCGCGCGGTCTCGGTGATGCTGCCGGTCTCGACCACGGAGATCAGCGACCGGAGCATGCGGATATCGAGGCTGATGAGGTTCATGCGGCGTCCATGTCGCCCAGAATTTATGCAAGTTCCATGCTAGGGTGAAAGGGAGCCGGTTCGGAAGGCTCGGCTGCAGCCGGCCTGTTCTAAATTAGTCGACGTGCCGGTCCAGCATTGCTGGCATACTGAATATTGATTATCAGGCGGCTCGGCGCGCATTATGCGCCCAACGAACATAAAAAGGGAGCACAAGCCATGAAAGAGACATCAGCAACGCGACGGGAGCTGCTCGCAATTGCCGCGGCGGCAAGTGCTGCCTCAATCGCGGAAGTTGCGCCGGCCGCGGCGCAGGCCGGCCCGAAGCCGATCTTTCCAGTGCCGATGGTCACCATCCCGATCGTCGGCGAAACTCAGGTGTTCCAGGTCCGCCGCATCTACTGCATCGGGCGCAACTACGCGGCGCACGCGATCGAGCGCGGCTCGGACCCGAACCGCGAGCCGCCGTTCTTCTTCCAGAAGCCCACCGACGCGATCCAGAACGTCGCCGTGGGCGAAGTCGCCGATCATCCCTATCCGTCGCTGACCAAGAACTATCACCACGAGGTCGAGCTGGTCGCCGCGCTGAAATCCGGCGGCAGCAACATCCCGGCCGAGAAGGCGCTCGACCACGTCTATGGCTACGCGCTCGGCCTCGACATGACCCGGCGCGATCTCCAGAACGGGATGGCCGCGGAGAAGAAGCCGTGGGAGATCGGCAAGAGCTTTGACCACGCCGCGGTGATCGGCCCGATCCACCCGGCCAGCAAGACCGGGCATTTCGACAAGGGCGCCATCTCGCTGGCGATCAACGGGACGGTGAAGCAGAGCTCGGATCTCAGCAAGATGATCTGGAGCGTGGCCGAGCAAATCGCAAAACTGTCGGAAGCGTTCGAGCTGAAGGCCGGCGACATCATCTATTCCGGCACGCCGGAGAATGTCGGCCCGGTCGTGAAGGGCGACGTGCTGTTGTGCAAGCTCGACGGCTTGCCGGATATGTCGATCAAGATCGTCTAACGCTCCCCTCTCCCCGCCTGCGGAAAGTGAGGGGCCGGACGTTTCGCTTCGTCATGCCCGGGCTTGTCCCGGGCATCCACGTTTTGGGTGCCGGTTGCGTGGAAGCCCTGGATGGCCGGGACAAGCCCGGCCACGACGACGCTGAGAGTGGCTTCGATCCCATCTGTCGCAGCGCGGCGTCCTGATCTAACTCTGGCCGAGGATCTTCTTTGCGGCGCGAAGATGCGGCTTGTCGATCATCTGGCCGTCGAGGCGCAGCGTGCCGGAGTTCGGATTGCTCGCGAACGCCGCGATCACCTTCTCGGCCCAATTGCGCTCGGCTTCGGTCGGCTCGAACGCCGCGTTGACCACGTCGACGTGCTTGGGATGGATCAGCGCTTTCGCCGAAAAACCGTCACGCCGCGCCGCGCGCGTTTCCTGTTCGAGTCCGGTGAGATTGTCGATGTCGGTATAGACGGTGTCGATCGGCGCGACCTCGGCCGCGGCGGCCGCCATCAGGCAGAGATCGCGGGCCAGACGATAAGGGCTGTGGAACACGCCGCCCGCCGCTTTCTCAGTCGCGCCGAGCGAGGCCGAGAGATCTTCCGCGCCCCACATCAGGCCCGCGAGGCGAGGAGAGCAGCCCTTGTAGCTGCCGAGCCCGAAGATCGAAGCTGCGGTTTCGGTCGCGACGCAGACGATGCGTGTTGAGCCAATGGCGATACCAGCCGCAGCTTCCAAAGCTTCCAGCCAGGTCGCGACCTGTCGCACGTCGTCGCCGCCCTGCGATTTCGGCAGCACGATGCCGTCGGGCTGGCCCGGAATCACCGCGGCAAGGTCGGCGAGCGTCATGCCGGTGTCGAGCGCGTTGACGCGGACATAGAGCTGGTGGGGCTTGTTGCGGCCCTTCAGCATCGTCAGCGTCAACCCGCGCGCCTCCGGCTTCTTGTCGGTGACGACGGAATCTTCGAGATCGATGATCAGCGCGTCGGCGTTGCCTTCGCTGGCCTTCTCGAATTTGCGCGGGGAGTCGCCCGGCACGAACAGCATCGAACGCATCAGACCGGCCTCTTGTGCATCATCGCCATGCGGCGGCATTTGCCGACGATCTCGTCGTTCTGGTTGAGAGCGTGGTGCTCGAACTCGACGATGCCCGCCTTGGGGCGCGATTTGGATTCCCGCAACGAAAGCACCTTTGTCGTCGCCCGCAGCGTATCGCCATGGAAGACCGGTTTCGGAAAAGTGACGTCCGTCATGCCGAGATTGGCAACGGTGGTCCCCATGGTCGTATCATAGACCGTCATGCCGATCATGATGCCGAGGGTGTAAAGGCTGTTGAAAATGCGCTGGCCGAACTCGGTCTGGGCCGAAAAATGTGCGTCGATGTGCAGCGGCTGCGGATTGAGCGTCAGCAGGCTGAACAGGGTGTTGTCCATCTCCGTGACGGTCCGCGTCAGGGGATGCCTGAACTCCTGGCCCACCGAAAACTCCTCGAAATAAAGTCCGGCCATCGCGGTTTCCTCCCTGCGAAATAACGGCGCGCTCGCATCCTCGCGCCGCATGACCCTATGCATGCTACACACAGTTGATAGGGAAATTCACGTATCTGTACCCTGCTTTTCAAGTTAAAGAACGCAAGCGAAGGCACGTTCGGGCGCACCAATCCGCCACGGCCTTCGCGTGGGGAACGCGACGAGGGGGAGATTGCGCGTTCGCTTCTCCCAAGAAGGAGATCAAGAATATGGATTTCGCGCTCACCGCTCAGCAGGAAGCCATTCGCGACGCCGTCGCAAAGGTTTGCGAAGACTTTCCCGACGCCTATTGGCTGAAGAAGGACCACGACGGCGGCTTCCCGCACGACTTTCACAAGGCCATGGCGGACGCCGGCTGGCTCGGCATCTGCGTGCCGGAGGAATATGGCGGCTCCGGCCTCGGCATCACCGAAGCCGCGATTATGATGCGCGCCATCGCGGAATCCGGCGCCGGCATGTCCGGCGCCTCCGCGGTGCACATCAACGTGTTCGGTCTCAATCCCGTGGTCGTGTTCGGCACCGAGGAACAGCGCAAGCGCATGCTGCCGCCGATGGTCGAGGGCCGCGAGAAGGCGTGCTTTGCCGTGACCGAGCCCAACACCGGCCTCAACACCACACAGCTCAAGACCCGAGCGGTGGCCAAGAACGACCGCTATATCGTCAACGGCCAGAAGGTGTGGATCTCCACCGCGCAGGTCGCGCACAAGATCCTGCTGCTGGCGCGCACCACGCCGCTGGAGGACGTGCGCTCGCCGACGCATGGGCTGAGCCTGTTCTATACGGACTTCGACCGCAACAGGATCAAGGTCCACGAGATCGAGAAGATGGGCCGCAAGGTCGTCGATTCCAACGAGCTGTTCTTCGAGGACTTTGAAATCCCGATGGAGGATCGCATCGGCGAAGAGGGCAAAGGCTTCCAGTACATTCTCGAAGGCATGAACCCCGAGCGCATTCTCATCGCCGCGGAAGCCGTCGGCCTCGGCAAGCTCGCGCTGTCGCGCGCGACCGAATACGCCAAGACCCGCGTGGTGTTCAACCGGCCGATCGGCAAGAACCAGGGCATTCAGCATCCGCTGGCTGTAAACTGGGTCGAGCTCGAGGCGGCCTGGTTGATGGTGATGTCGGCGGCCTGGCAATACGACAAGGGCATGCCTTGCGGTGGCGCCGCCAATGCCGCGAAATACATTGCGGGTGAGGCCGGATATCACGCCTGCGAGCAGGCGGTGATGACCCATGGCGGTTTTGGCTATGCCAAGGAGTTTCACGTCGAGCGTTACTTGCGTGAAGTTCTGATTCCGCGCATCGCGCCGGTCAGCCCGCAGCTTGCGCTGAGCTTCATCGCGGAAAAGGTGCTTGGACTGGCCAAGTCATACTAAGCTCGAACACGTACCATTGCCGGGCGCCGCGATATTCGCGCCCGATCACCGTGACGCGCTACGGCAGAGCTATTCGGCCGCGATCCGGTCCATCGCCATGGCCCGAAGCCGGGCGCGCTGGATCTTGACGCCGTTCGCGCTGTCGGTGACGGGGAAGGCCTCCACGACGTAGATCCGAGCCGGGACCTTGTAGCCGGCGAGCCGCTCGCGCAGGCGCGCGATCAGCGCGTCCTGCCGCGGCGGCTCGTGGTGGGTTTCCCGAGCGGGGATCACGAAGGCAACGCAGCGTGCGTTTCCCTTCAGATCGACCGCGACGACCTGGGCGTCGGCCACGCCAGCGCACGATTTGAGTTCGTCCTCGATCTCGCCGGGCGCAACCAGGAAGCCGCCGAGCCGCATGGCGTCGCCCGCGCGGGTTTCGTAGACGAAGGAGCCGTCGCCGCGCAGCTGGCCGATATCGCCGGTGCGGAAGAAGCCGTCCGCGGTGAAGGCGTCGCGCGTCGCGTCGGGATTGTTGTAGTAGCCGAGAAAGAGTGACGGCGCACGGATCTCGATCTCGCCGGAGACGCCGCGAGGGGCGAGTTCGCCGGTCTCGGTGTCGCGCACCCGGACCTTGGCCTCCGGCGACATCGGCCAGCCGCCGCCCTCGATGCGATCGGCGAAGCCATCACTCGAGCGTGCGATCGAGAACAGCGCCTGCACCTCGCTCGAACCGTAGAGGCCGTGCAACGGCATGCCGCGCGCTTCGGCCTCCGCCGCAAGCTCGCGCCAGCCGGGCTGGAACGCGGCAAAGCCGCATGCCTCGAGATGCGGAAATGGATGCGGCGCGTCGGTGAGGGCGAGGATGCGGCGGAACATCTCGTCGGAACCAAAGGCGTGCGTGATCCCGCACTCGCGGAGAATCTTCAGCGCCGGCGCGGCCTCGAAGGCGTCGAGCGCATGGACGGCCGCGCCCGCTGCGACGAAGCCGAGCAGGCTCGTCATGCCAAAAGTGCCGCAGAACGGCAGCATCGCCAGCAGCGCATGGCGCTGCGGCGAGAGTTTGAGCGCCTTGGCAACGGCGGCGGCGTGCGTGGCCAATGTTCGCTGTGAATGCGCGACAAGCTTCGGTCCCTTGGTGGTGCCCGACGTCGTGTAGAGCAGCAGAGGCAGACCGACGTCCTCCTCCTCCGGCGTAGCCGGCGGATAAGGCTTGTCGAAGGCGTCGAAGCGTACGCATGGCCATTGGGCGGGAATCTCATCCGCGCCGACCACCGCGAGTTCTCGCAGCGCGGGCACCTCGTCCTTGGCGACGTCGGCGAGAATAGCGGCAAAGTCGATCGAGCGGAACGCGGCTTCGATCACCATCACACGGGCGCCGGACAGCTTCAGGAGATGCGCGACCTCCGCGCTGCGGTAGCGTGTATTGACGGCGGCGACGATTGCCCCACGCCGGGCGGCGGCGAACAGCAGTGCGATCCATTCGATCCGGTTGACCAGCCAGACCGCGACGACGTCGCCCTTGCCGATACCGCGCGCGGCAAGCCAGGCGGCGGTCTGCTCGATCTGTTCCGAGAATTCGGCGCGCGAAACCAGCGTGCCGTCGAACACGAAGGCGGGATCAGCGGCCGCCTCGGCCCGGATCAGCGATTGCAGCGAGAATTCATTGGCGCTCATGGCAACCGGACTAGGGTTCAGACTCAATTGATCCAATAAGCGACGAGAGCGGCGAGGTGGACGGCGGCCAAGAAGTTTCT
>NZ_JADPJQ010000129.1:0-977 GCF_023073515.1 Bradyrhizobium sp. 17
CATCGATCGTCGCAAGGAAGCAAAGGGCCGTGACCGGGCCGACGCCAGGAGCCGTCATGAACCGTCGCACCTGAGCATTGTTGCGAGCCAGCCGCAGCACCTTGCGGTCAAGGTCCGCAATCTGTTGCTCGACGGCCTCGCGTGCCTTTAGCAATGGATCGACAGCGGCAAAAAGCTCTGACCGTTCCTCGGCCAACTGCGCGGCGCGCACAGCAAACACATTCATCTTTGCTCGTCCGATGACGAGCCCAAGATTCTTGAGGAGCCCCCGGATTTGATTTTCGATATCCCGCTTGATCTTGACGAGCAGAGCTCGACTGACAAGAAGGGCTTTGGTCGCATGACTGTCGAGATCCTTGACGCAAACCTCCTTGTACCAACCACATTGCATGATGCGCGCAATGCCAGCAGCGTCATTTCGGTCGCTTTTGTTGATCTGCATCTTCAGAACCGCCTTCGCATGCCTGGCGTCAATGCAGATAACGGGTAACCCGATCTTATTCAGCTCGGTCCACAGCCATGTCGACGTTGCTCCGGTCTCAAGTCCAATCCGAACGACGTGTGACGTGTGCAATTTGATGTACGTCGCGATCGCCTCCGGGTCAGACGTAACCACCCCTTCGCGCTCGACCTTTCCTTGTCCGATCGACGATGCAGATCGAGGTCAGTTTCAGTGACACGTCTAATCCGACATAGTGCTCCATTGCCTCTCTCCATCATTGCAAGGCCCTGGGGTGGGCCTCGTCGAGTCCTGGAGAGCTGATTCCCAGAGCCTGAGTATGGCTCCGAGCCCGGAATTATCCCATGTGTGAAAACGCCGTGCCTGCTATGATTCCCGCACTGAATCGGCGGGGGCTGGCATGGCTCGTTTTGTTCAAGGAGCTGATCGCGGGCAATCTACTTTGTTGCCGGAATGCCTGGACGACTGGGTTGCAGATGACAATCCGGTTCGCGTGATCGACGCCTTCGTTGCAGCC
>NZ_JADPJQ010000129.1:987-1332 GCF_023073515.1 Bradyrhizobium sp. 17
GTTCGGTGGCGTTGAGCCTGCCGGCACAGGTAGGCCGTCGTATCATCCGGCCGCGCTCTTAGGGCTTTACATTTACGGTTATCTCAACCGTGTCCATTCGAGCCGCCGGCTTGAGCGTGAAGCTGGCCGCAACGTCGAAGTGATGTGGCTGCTCGCCAGGCTTGCGCCCGATCACAAAACGATTGCCGATTTCCGCAAGGACAATGGTCCCGGCATCAAAAAGGTCTGCGCGCGCTTCGTCGAGGTGTGCCGCAAGATGGGCTTGCTCGCGACAACCAGCGTTGCGATCGACGGCAGCAAATTCAAAGCAGTCAATAATCGCGATAAGAACTTCACGCGCGGCAA
>NZ_JADPJQ010000011.1:0-564 GCF_023073515.1 Bradyrhizobium sp. 17
GCAGCTCGGCGGTGACGTTGGACAGCCGCTGCAACGGCACCTTGAACTCGGTGTCCTCGTTGCGGCGGGATATCTCCAACAGCTGGTTGCGGGTCAGCACCAGCTCCGAGACCATGGTCATCAGATGCTCCAGCGTATCCACGTTGACGCGGATCGACTGGTTGGCGATGCTGGCTCCCTCGGCGGCGCCCTCGTCGGCGATCGACTTCTTCGGCGCGGCCTTGTCCTTCGCCTTGGTCTCCTTCGCGGCTTCCTTGGCAACAGGCACCGGGGCTTCAGCGGCAGGCGGAGGCTCCGCCTTGACTTCGGCCCTGGCAACCGGGACCGGCACTTCGATCGCGGTCTCGCGGAAGGCACGCTCGAGCTCGTCGAGCGAGACTTCGCCCGGACGCAGCGGACGCTCCAGGCTCTGGTCGGCCAGCACGCCGGAGGTCGGCGCGGCTTCGACGGCGACAGGCGCGTCCGGCACCAGCGGCGGCGCTTCGGCAACGGCAGCAGCAGCAGCGCCGGCCGCCATGGCGGCCATGCCCTGCTCGACCATCGCTTCCAGCTTGTCGATGAGAT
>NZ_JADPJQ010000037.1:0-55073 GCF_023073515.1 Bradyrhizobium sp. 17
CACAACCTACGACGATAATAAGCAAGATCAATTACTTAAGCCCGGTAAGTGAAACCCATATAGGGGAATACGGCCGCAAAACCAATCCTGTCTCTCGATGGCTGCCCTTTGCGGATCAGGTCCGAAAAGGGGCCCCGGGGCCGCCTTTTGTGGGCCAGTGGCCGAGCTTACTGGTTGTGGTTCTTCAGGACCTGGTCGCAGGCCTGAGAGATCTTGGCCCGGTTCTCCTTGAGGCAGGCCAGGATGGTGAAATCACCCTGGTCGATGACCGGACGGCAGAGCTTCTGCACATCGCGCGAGCAGGCCTTCTGCTCGGCGTCCGTGCCGCGCCCTTGCTGGGCGAACGCTGCGGTCGAGAGGGAGGCCGACAGCAAGGTGAGAGCGACGAGAAGCTTACGCATTGTATTCCTTCATTCTGACGGCAGAATCGCACCAATCCCGGACAGCACAGGGCGACGACCGGAGCGGATTGTTCTGATGGCAAGTCGCCGCGGGAGGAGCGGCCTCGGAGAAGGCACAAGCACTGGCAAATGCGGCCAAATTGGCGCCACGTCCACCAAATCAGGGCTTCCCTGCGTCTTCTCTGGCAAATGTAAGAGACTGATACTACGTCATAATTCAGGTGCGCCGCGTTTTGCTGCGCACCTGTTGCAGAGCTGCATCTCTCGATACCGCCTCGGGACCAAGAAACATGCCGAAATACGACAAATCGAGAGGTGGAAGCATGGCGCAAGGCGTCGTGAACTGCCATCTCTGGCAGTCGGGCATTGAACCTGTCACTGGCTCGGAACACTAAACTTTCGATGTGGCGAGACGTTCTTCGTGAGAAGCGGACGTCGTTCTAAACGGGATATTTTGAGATGAAATTCTTTGGACGGACTGAACTGGCAATCAAGGCGGCCGTCATCGGCGCTGCGCTGCTCTTCTCGGTTTCGACAAGTCAGGCTCAGTCGTCCGGACCGTTTGCAGGTTTCGAGGGCGCATGGACCGGGACGGGTACGGTGTCGCTGTCCGACGGCTCGACCGAGCGCATCCGCTGCAAGGCGGACTACAAGGTTGCCGGCACCGGTCTCAGTCTAAAGCAGGCGTTGCACTGCGCCTCCGACAGCTACAAGTTCGACCTCACCAGCGATGTGACCAGCCAAGGCGAGCGCATCTCCGGCAATTGGAGCGAGACCAACCGCAACATCTTCGGCAATCTCCAAGGCACTGCCGGTGGCGGCCAGATCGAGGTGTTCGTCGAGGCCAACGGCTTTGCCGCCAATTTGTCGCTGCGCACCAACGGCACCAAGCAGACGGTGCAGATCTCATCCAAGGGCGAGATTCGCGGCGTCAACATCACGATGACGAAGGGCTGACAGCTCTTTCCGCTTCGAAAGCGACAAGCCCCGGTTCTCGCGAACCGGGGCTTGTTGTTTTTCGGAGGCGCGGCGCAATCGTCCGGACCGCGCCGATTCCGTGTCCGATGGATGCAGCCGCTCAGATCGCCGGCTTGTCGGTGCCCTGAAGCTTGGCGTGCAGATTGATCAACCACATCGCCGTCGGCCGCAGGATGAAGAGGTCGGCGACGAGCGCCATCACCATCGAGAAGGCGCTGAGCCAGCCGAACAGCCGTAGCGACGGCAGATCGGAGAACACCGTGACGACGAGACCGCAGGCCAGCACCAACGTGGTCAGGATCAAGGCCGGGCCGACCAGCACGGTCGCGCGCTCCACTGCGAGCGCCGAGCCGACGCCCGGCTTGCTCTCGAGCCTGAGGCGGTTGAGGAAGTGGATGGTGGCGCTTAAGCCCAGGCCGAACGAAACGGTCAGAGCTACGACACTGGCAAATTGCAGTCCCTCGTCCATCGCCCACAGCACTGTTCCCGACATCACGACGGGGAAGATGCCCGGCAGGATGCAGGCGAACATCACGACCCAGGAACGGAAGGCAAGGCCGATGAAAATCGCGACCAGCGCGAATTCGACGGTGAGCCCGCGGTTGAGCTTCTCGATCATGCCGGCCGAATTGCGCGCGGCAATCGCGGCAAGACCCGTGACCGCCACTTCATAGCCGGGATGCTTCTTGCGGACGGCGTCGAGCTCGGTATCGAGCTTGTCGACGATCGGCAGGAGCTGGCTGGAATCCTTGTCCGGCACGCGACCTGCGACCACGACCGCGTCCTGCTCGGCATCGATGAACCGGCGCACCAGATGCTCCGGAATGACGCTGACATATTCCTTCAGGGTCGCGACGTCGGCGCTGCCGGCCTTGTCCGCGAGCCAGCGGCGCAGGGTCTCGACCGACCAGACATTGCCGACACCGGCGGCCTTCTCCACCGTCGCGTGCACGTCCGCGATGGTCTGCAGCGTCTCCGGCGAATAGAGCGATTCACCCTTGGGGAACTGGATCAGAACGTTGACCGGGTTGGCGCCGGTGAGCTTGGCGTCGAGCCGGTCGCTGGCCGCGACCGCTTGGCGCTTGTCCGGCACCTGGTCGGCGAGCCGGTAGCGCGGCTCCAGATTTGCGTAGATGACGCCGAGGCCCGCCACGAACACCACCGCGATCAGGCTGAACAGGCCGGGACGGCCCACCATGCGCACCGCGATCCAGTAGCAGAAATTACGCAGCGCTTGTACGCCGGCATCCGCGCTCTGGAACTTGGTCGCAAAGACCTTCTCGTTGCGCACGAGCAGCACGCCGAACACCGGCACGAGCGACAACACCGCAACCAGCGCGATGATGGTGGCGGCGAGACCCGCCTCGCCGAACTTGCGGATCAGATCGGAGTCGGAGAACTGGAGCGCGATGAAGGAAATGCCTGCGGTGCCGTGCGTCAGCACGCAGGCCGGTCCCACCACCAGCACCGCGTTCTTGAATGCGGTGAACTTGTCCTGGCCCGCGATCAGCCGGTCGCGCGCGGCGAAGGTGAGCTGCATCGAGTCCGAGAAGCTGATGACCATGATGAGCGGCGTCATCACGTTCAGGAACATGTTGAGATTGAAATTGGCCCAGCCGAGCGCGCCGAGCGCCAGCAGGATCGCGATCATCGGCGGGAACGCCGCCGCCACCATGAACGAGATTTTGCGGAAGAAGATGATGGCGATGACACAGCCGGCGAGAATGCCGAGGATGTTGTAGGTGAGCCCGTCGCGCTCGACCGCGTTGCGGATCTCGAGCTGCATCACCGGCACGCCGGAAAGCTGCACGTTGAGCCCGGTGTCACTGAGGTCTTCCTTTATCAGCGCGCGGATGTCGGCGACGGTCTTGGTCAGCTTGTTGGAGGCGACCACCTCCGGATCGAGCGACAGCACGATCAGCGCCAGCGTGCCGTCCTCGGACAACAGCTTGCCGCGGATGATCTCGTTGGCTTTGACGCCCTCGATGAACTTGTCATAGGCCTCGCCCTCGGGCAGCTCGGGCGGGAACAGTGCGGCGGGAAGCTTGCCCGGAGCGGGCGCCTGACGCGCGGAGAACAGCGAGACCAGTCCGCGCGTACCCTCGACCAGCTGCATGTCGGTGACGAAGTCGCGCAGCTTCTCGAGGTTGTTCCGGGCCAGCAGGGTCTTGCCCTCGACTACGACGAGGACATCGAATTCCTCGGCCGGGAACTTCTTGGTCACCGCTTCGTACTGGCGGAATTCCGGCGTGTTGGACCGGAACAGCTGCGACAGCGAATCGTCGATCTTGATCCGGTGGATGCCAAACACGGCGCCGACGATCAGCACGAGCAGGACGACGCAGGAGACGATGGGCGCCCGGACTGCGATCAGCCCGATGCGCTCCAGCCCGAAGGCGATCGAGGACGCAGGTCCCTGCTCGACCTTGTCGACATGAACCTCACTCTCGCTGTGCTTTTCGAGCATGCCTTGTCCAGTTCCTAAATCGGCTCGGGTCTGTGAGCTTGTCGCGCCCCGCGAACGGCTTGAAAATGCCATACCAATGGGAGGCTTGCCCTTTGAAAATGCGCAGAAAATCGCTGCGAGGGGTTTAGCAGGTCAATCGCCCTTCTCGCAAGCAGGCGGAGTGTGGCCGAATCGATCAAGATGTGGCGATTTTGCCTTAATGCCCTTCATCCGGGCAAAGCCGTGCCAATTCGACGCGGCGCCCGGTCTGCGCTCTCGTCCTTCAGCGCCACACCGCTCACTTCCCGCGCGAGCCCCTCGCGGACCAGCCAGGCGATCTTGAAGGCAGCCTCGTCATAGCTCAACCCGGCCTTGTGGATGTTCGACACGCAATTGCGCTCGGCATCGGTACGGCCCGGCTTCGGGGCGAACGTCAGATAGGCGCCGAGACTGTCGGGCGCCGACAGGCCCGGCCGCTCGCCGATCAGCATCACGACCATGCGCGCGCCGAGAATGGCGCCGATCTCGTCGCCGAGCGCGACGCGCGCGCCTGAGGCGACGACGACATGGCCGATCGCGACACCATCGTCGGCCGCGAGCAACGGCAGCAGGCGCATCACCAGCGCGGCCGCATGGGCGTGGACCGCCGCCGCCGACAGGCCGTCGCCAATCACGAGTGCGAGTTGGCACGGCTCCGAGGCGCTCCGCGCCAAGGACTCGGCTGATCCGGCATCGAGCCGTCTGCCCAGATCGGGCCGCCGCAGATAGTCCCCGCGGTCGACCGCCCGGCTGTTCGCCTCGGTGACGACGAGGCCAAGCGCGCAGAGATCCGCGACCAGCCGCGGCGCATCGAACACGGCGTGTACGGCATCGCGGGCGCGGGCGTGGTCCAGTGTGAAATCGAGCAGTGCCCGCGTCGGCAGGCTCGCGCCGCTGCGCCCCAGCGCCACGCGCGCGGGCGTGAGCGAACGCAGATCGAGGGTCGGACGACGCGGGATGGCCGGATCAGACATGTTGTGTCATTCGGCGGGAACGGAGGCCTCGCGTAGCCGGATCGAATAGTTCGAGGCGTTCTGCTGGCCGGTCGAGGCCGCCCGCGCAAAGGTGATGAGATGGTGCGCGATCAGGGTGCAGCCGATCAGGCCTTCGAGATCGCCGCGCTTGATGCGGCCCAGCGCGAACTTCCAGAACACGCGCTTGTAGTCGCCGAGCACGCCGACCTTCCAGAAGATGTTTCGCAGCATGACGAGGCCGCGCCTGATGTTGGTCCAGGTCTTCATCTCGTCCGGCGTTGGCATCTTGAGGCGGTGCACGTAAACGTGGTCGCATTGATACTGGAAGCGCCCGTAGACCTTCTCGGGCTCGTAGGCGACGGCCATGGCGTGCTTCCAGGACGCAACGACGTCGTCGTAGGGCAACAGGAAGTCAACATTGGAATCGCGCCCGTCGTCCTCGACCAGGCGCCCCTCGCGCTCCAGACGGTCCCACAGCGGCGTCTTCGGCAACGCCTGAAGCAGGTTGATCGTGAGCAGCGGAATTCGGGACTCCTCGACAAAGGCGAGCAGCGCCTCCGAAGTGTTCGGCTTGTCGGTGTCGAGCCCCATGATGATGCCGGACACGACCTCCATGCCGTAGGAGTTGATGGTTTGCACGCCCTCGAGGATCGGGACCATCATGTTGTGGTCCTTGTGCATCGCCTTCAGCGCATCGGGGTCGGGCGTCTCGATGCCGCAGAAGATGGTGACGAAATAGGCCTCGCGCATCTTCTCGAGGATTTCCGGCCGCTTGGCGATGTTGAGCGTCGCCTCGCAGGCGAGCCGCACCATGTAGCCGGTCCTCTTCTGCCATTCGATCAGATGCGGCAGGAGGTCGAGCGCCGCCTTGCGGTTGCCGATGAAATTGTCGTCGACGAAATAGACCGTGTCGGTCATGCCGCATTCCCGCAGGCGGTCGAGTTCGGCGATGATCTGCTCCGGCGACTTGAGGCGCGGGTTGCGGCCATAGAGGCCGGGGATGTCGCAGAACTCGCACTGATACGGACAGCCGCTGGAATACTGGATGCTGCCGAGGAAGTATTTCTTCACGTCGGCGAGCTCGTAGGCCGGGATCGGAAACTCCGTCATCGGCACGCGGTCCTTGGTGGTCAGAACCACCTGGGTCTCGGGACGCGAGATGTCGCGCGACAGTATCTCGAGCAGCTGATTGGTGGCGTCGCCGAGCTCGCCGACATGGAGATAGTCGAAGGATGGATAGTAGTTCGGGCAGGCGCTGACGGAGGGGCCGCCGAGCGCGACCGGCAGATCGAACTCGTGGGCGCGGCGGCAGATATCGTTCATCTGCTGGCGCTGGATGTGCATGCCGCTGACGAAGACCGCCTCGGCCCATTCGAACTCTTCTCTGGTCGTACGGCGAAGGTTCTCGTCGACGAATTTGACCTGCCATTCCTCGGGCAGATAGGCCGCGAGCAGCAAAAGTCCCTGCGGCGGCATGAAGGCGCGGACGCCATCGGTTAGTGGGTAGGAATGCTCGAACGTCCCGAACGACGATGTGTATCGCGGAAACACGCAGAGAATCCGCCGGGACGTCCCGTTACTTTCAGCTCGCATCAAAGCTCCCCCGCCACGCTCGACTTAGCTGCGGAAATTGCCAGACAGCTACATAGCGTAATGCTGCCGCCGGAATTTCTCAATATTGTGGCAGAGCTTAATTCCCTTGGGCACCAATGGTTTCCTCGGGCCACCGGGTGCTTCCGCCACGTCACGCGATCAACCGTGAGGCAAAATCGGGCAGCAGGCCTGCATCGCCGGCAAGACGGAAGTCAGCGCCCGCAATGCCCGACTGCGCCAGCCAGTCGTCGAATTCCGGCGCACGACGCAATCCGAAGACGTCGCGGACATAGAGCGCGTCGTGAAAAGACGTGGATTGATAGTTCAGCATGACGTCATCGGCGCCGGGGACACCCATGATGAAGGTAACGCCGGCGGCAGCGAGCAGCGTCAGCAGATTGTCCATGTCGTCCTGGTCCGCCTCGGCGTGGTTGGTATAGCAGATGTCGATCCCAAGCGGCAGGCCGAGCAGCTTGCCGCAAAAGTGATCCTCCAGCCCGGCCCGGATGATTTCCTTGCCGTCGTAGAGATATTCCGGGCCGATGAAGCCGACCACGCTGTTGACCAGGAGGGGCGCAAAGGCGCGGGCCACCGCATAAGCCCGCGCCTCGCAGGTCTGCTGGTCGACGCCGTGATGGGCATTGGCCGATAGCGCCGAGCCCTGCCCGGTCTCGAAATACATCACGTTCTGCCCGACCGTGCCGCGCTTCTGCGACAGCCCGGCCTCTTGGGCCTCCTTGAGGAGCGCGAGGTTGACGCCGAAACTGCGGTTGGCGGCCTCGGTGCCGGCGACCGACTGGAACACGAGGTCGACCGGCGCCCCCTGCCCGATCAGCGACAATGTCGTGGTGACATGGGTCAGCACGCATCCTTGGGTCGGGATCTTGAGCCGCGCGATGACCTCGTCGAGCAGCCGCAGCAATTGGCCGATCACGGCCGGGTCGTCGCTCGCCGGGTTGATGCCGATGCAGGCATCGCCGGCGCCGAGCAGGATGCCGTCGAGGATGGAGGCGGTGATGCCCCTGGCGTCGTCGAAGGGATGGTTGGGCTGGAGCCGGGTGCTCATCCGGCCTTTCAGGCCGATGGTGTTGCGGAAAGCGGTGGTGACCTCGCATTTCCGCGCCGCCAGGATCAAATCCTGGTTGCGCATCAGCTTCGAGACCGCGGCGGCCATCTCCGGAGTGATGCCGCCGGCCAGCTTGCGCAAGATTTCGGGCGTCGCGGCGTCCGATAGCAGCCAGTCGCGAAAGGCGCCGACCGTCAGCGAAGCCACCGGCGCGAACGCCTTGGCGTCGTGGCTGTCGATAACGAGGCGGGTGACCTCGTCGGTCTCATAGGGGATGACGGCTTCCTGTAAGAACTGCCCGAGAGGGACGTCGGCCAGCGCCATCCGCGCCGCGATCATCTGTTCGGCACTGGCGGCGGCGATCCCGGCCAGCCGGTCGCCGGAGCGCGGCGGCGTCGCCTTGGCGAGCAGATCGCGCAGATCAGGGAATGCGTACGTCGTGGCGTCGATGGTGTGGCGGTAGACCAAGGGTCTCTCCGGGGTTCGTCGGCCAAAGGCCGACTCCAGGGCAATCCCAAGACTATACCTTCAGATCAAGACGCTGAAATATCGACCTTTCTTTCGACCGAGGGCGAAGGAGGCCAAACCCGGCGTTAACGCTGCGTCCATCTTCATTCTGCATAGTTTTGCATCGATTTGTTACGACCGCGCTCTCCGGCCGCTCCCGGCCATTCGGGCCCCTGAAACCATGAAAACCGACCAATCTGGGAATGCCGCCGGCCTCGCCGGCCGCTTCACGCTTGCCAACAAGCTCTACGCGATCTTCGCGCTGTTCGCGCTGCTCACGGCCGCGATCGCGATGCTGTCCGACTACAACAGCCGCCGCGGCGCCGAGCTGACAAGCGCGATCGAGACCGCGAACGCCGCCGCGCTGAACGTCGAGCGGGTCAACTCGCTGGTCTATGCGGTCGTGATGGAATCGCGCGGCGTCTACATGTCGACCGAACCGGCCGTGGTGAAGAAATACGGCGAGGGCCTGCTCAAGTTCAACGCCCAGATCCTCGACGTCGTGAAGCGCTGGGAGACCATCGTCAAGGCTGACGATGCCGAGCAGTTCGCCACCTTCAAGAAGCGCATCGAGCAGTTCGTCGAGTTTCGCAAGGAGCTGGTGCGCCGCGGCGTCGAGATCAATGCGGCCGCGGGCCGCGAATGGGGCGACAACGACGCCAACCGCGCCGTGCGCTCGGCGCTGAACAAGGATCTCGAGGCGCTGTCCAAGGTCTATGCCGAGCGCGCGAGGCAAATCGCGCACGAGACCGAGACCAATCGCATCCTGTCCTTCGTCCTGACCTGCCTCGCCGGCGTGGCGCTCGCCCTCGTCGTGATCGGCATCGTCATCATCGCCCGCTCGATCGCACGCCCGCTCTCCGCCATCACCGCGACCATCAAGCAGGTCGCTGACGGCGCCGAGAACATCGTGGTGCCCCACTCTGACCGCGCCGACGAGATCGGCGCACTGGCGCGCGCGATCCAGATCTTCCAGGACGCAATGGGGCGCAACCGCAACCTCGCCTCGCAGGTCTCGCAGGACTCCGCCGCGCGCGAGGAGCGCGCCCGCCACATCGAGCAATCCGTCGACGCGTTTCGCGAGGCGATCGGCGCGATCATGCGCGGCCTCAGCGACAACGCCTCTGTCATGCGCGAAACGGCGCAGACCATCACCCGCGTTACCGCGGACGCGAGCAGCCGCGCCGGCACGGCGGCGAACGCCACCGAACAGGCATCGCACAACGTCACGGCGGTGGCAGGCGCGGCCGAGGAGCTGTCTGCGTCGGTGGTGGAGATCGGCCGGCAGGTGCGGCAATCCGCCAGCGCGGTCGAGCAGACCGGGCAGCGCACCGAGAAATCGATTGCCGAGATCGAGAGCCTGGCGGCCGCCACGCAACGCATCGACGGCGTGCTCAGCCTGATCCAGGCGATCGCCGAGCAGACCAATCTGCTCGCGCTCAATGCCACCATCGAAGCGGCGCGCGCGGGCGACGCCGGCCGCGGCTTTGCCGTCGTCGCACACGAAGTGAAGGCGCTCGCGGGGCAGACCGCGAAAGCGACCGCCGACATCAGCGAAAACGTCTCGATGATCCAGTCCTCCACCCGCAACGCGGTCGACGCCGTCCGCGAGATCGGCGGCGCGGTGAGCGAGATCAACGACGTCACCTCGGCGATCGCCGGCGCCATCGGCCAGCAGGACGCCGCCACGCGCGAGATCTCGTCCAACGCGCAATCGGCTGCTCAAGGCAACGAGACCCTCGTCGCCAACATCAGCTCGCTCCGCGACGCCATCGGCGCGACCGATACTGCGGCCTCCTCGGTGCTGAGGGCTGCGAGCAGCGTGACCGAGACGGCGGAGACGCTGTCGCGCGAGGTGGAGAAGTTCTTCCAGAACCTGCGCTCAGGCGCGGCGGACGGCCGCATCGCCAAGGCCGGGTAGCAGCACGTCCATCGCCGACAGGGCCGGCGGTGGGGTCGCTCCATCAAAAAACGCGAAAACAACCCCATGCACAGTAGCCGGGGACAGCGATTTCAATGGCTTGGCCACCGCCCCGATCCTCTGCGGATTTGACGAATCTACTTGCTCCGTCGGGCAAAACAGGAGCATGATGTCAATGTTGGAG
Source organism: Bradyrhizobium sp. 17 (assembly GCF_023073515.1). Classification (NCBI taxonomy): domain Bacteria; kingdom Pseudomonadati; phylum Pseudomonadota; class Alphaproteobacteria; order Hyphomicrobiales; family Nitrobacteraceae; genus Bradyrhizobium; species Bradyrhizobium sp. 17. The sequence goes on from NZ_JADPJQ010000037.1 coordinate 10,110, forward strand.
CTTTCCGCGCTGGGCCGGCAGGATCTCGAAGCCGATCTTCACAGAGACCGCGCGATGCCTCTCTCCGCAATCCCATCTTCCAGGTCATGATCGCCAATCATGGCGAGTTCACCTGTCTTTCGGGCAGGGAATGCCTGCGAACAGAATGGCGGCAGCTGACGATATCTGTTCAGCCATGGAACCATTGGGTTCCCAGTCTATTGCCTCACTGACACATCACATTTGGGAGAAACACGATGAAATTTTTCACAGCCGCTCTGGCGGCCGCAGCAAGTACCCTTCTCGTCACCGCCGCTGCTGCAGCCCCGCTGTCTCCCACCCTGTCTGTCGCTCCGGACAGCAACATTCAGAACGTGCGCATGGTCTGCAACGAAGACGGTCGTTGCTGGCGTGAGCGCGGCGAACGCCGTGTCATCATCCGCGAAGGGCGCGATTCCTACGGATATGCGCCTCGCGAGCGCTACATCGAGCGGCGCGGCTATGAAGAGCGCAGCGGCATCGGCTTCCGCGCTCCCGGCGTGAGCGTCGGGATCGGCACCGACCGCTACTGAGATACGAATCCTGTGAATGCAAAAGCCGCGGAGCAATCCGCGGCTTTTTTGAACTCACTGGACGTCAACAAACTCGCCGCTTTTCCCGGCCTAGCGAGGAGCTGTGATCAGGCAGCCATTCAAAGCACGAACACCGGAAGAATTGATTTCGCTATTGAGCGCCGTGGCGATGGCCATTCTCGCCGCGATCATTGTCATGGTGCTGTATTATGGTCGCGAGATCATCATCCCCATAGCGCTGGCCGTCTTGCTCAGCTTCGTGCTGGCGCCCCTGGTTCGACTGGTTCAGCGTCTGCGCATTCCACGCAGTTTGGCTGTGGTGAGCGTGGTCGTGATCGCCTTCGCATTCATATTTGCGATGGGCAGTCTCCTTGCTACCCAACTCACGCAGCTGGCTGGCGATTTGCCGCGATATCAGTCCACAATAAGCGAGAAGATCCAATCCTTCCGTGAGACCACCGCTGGTCGAGGCACGCTCGAGCGGGCTTCGAGCATGTTGAAGGACCTCAGCAAAGAACTCGACAAGCCCAAGGAGGCCGCGAATTCGTTGGGCACCATAGCAGCTCCGAAAGCGGCCGCGCCGAGGCCCGTTCCTGTGGAAGTGCTTCAGCCCGATCCCGGCGCGCTGGAGAGCTTGCAAACGCTGATTTCACCCTTGCTTCATCCGCTCGCAACGACCGGGATCATCGTCATATTCGTGATCTTCATTTTGCTTCAACGCGAGGATCTTCGTAATCGTCTGATCAGGCTGGCCGGTTCGGATGACCTGCAGCGCACCACGGCTGCCCTTGATGACGCGGCGAGCCGCCTCAGCCGGCTTTTCCTTATCCAGCTTCTCGTGAACGGCAGCTTCGGCATCATAATCGGAATGGGTCTCTGGCTGATCGGCGTTCCAAGCGCGATCCTGTGGGGTATTCTGGCAGCAGTGCTGCGCTTCGTGCCTTACATCGGGGCGGTCATCGCCGCCGCCTTTCCTCTCGCTCTCGCGGTCGCGGTCGATCCAACCTGGACGATGCTGCTTTGGACGATCGCGCTGTTCGTGGTGGTGGAGCCCGTCGTCGGCCATGTGCTGGAGCCGATGGTCTATGGACACAGCACGGGACTGTCGCCGGTGGCCGTTGTGGCTTCTGCGACGTTCTGGACGGCGCTCTGGGGTCCGATCGGCCTCGTTCTGGCGACACCACTCACGGTGTGTCTCGTCGTACTGGGCCGCCATGTCGAGCGGCTGGAGTTCCTGGACGTCATGTTTGGAGACCGACCAGCACTCTCTCCGCCCGAGATATTCTATCAGCGGATGCTCGCCGGCGATCCGACAGAAGCATCGGCAAAAGCCGAGGAGTTCTTGAAGGAGCGATCTCTTAGCTCCTATTACGACGAAGTCGCCCTGCGAGGACTGCAACTGGCTCAAGCAGATGCCGAGCGCGGCGCTCTGGCTCCCGACCGGCTGACCAAAATCAGGGATGCGGTCCAGGAATTTGCCAATAACATTTCGGAGCAGGATGAGCGTCTGCCGCCGAAGGTCGGCCCGACCACAGATGTCGAAGCTACATCTGCCATAGAAGGCGTGGCTGAGGACGCGCCTTATGAGAGTCTGCGGGTTCTGCGCAAGGAGGACTTGCCCGCTGGATGGCAAGGCGAACATCCCGTCCTCTGTGTGGCCGGGCGAAATCCGATCGACGAAGCCGCTGCGATCATGCTGGCTCAACTGACCGGCGCGCATGGCTTGTCGGCCAGAGTCGAGGCAGCGGAAGCGTTGTCGACGGCGAATATCTTCCGGCTGGAGACCACCGGGGTCGCCATTGTCTGCCTCGTCTATATGGATGCAAGCAGCCCCGCCCACATGCGTTACTCGGTGCGACGCCTTCGCCGTAAATTGCCGAAGGCCACAATCATTCTGGGTTGCTGGATGAAGGACATCGACCCAGCGGCGCTGGAAAGCCTGCGGGAAGGTGCCAAGGCGGATCTGGCTGCTGCAACTCTGGGCGGAGCGCTTAAACTCTGCATAGAGGCGACAGGTGTGGATGGCCTTGGCACAGGAGCCGAAGGCCAGATTTCGAAGATCACGGCCGCTTAGTAGTTTAGACGCGTAGACATGGCTGCTGCGGGCGCGCAGCAAACCGTGATGTCATCATGGCGATGGCGTCGGGACCTTCGGTCGTACTGCGCGACCTTCTGGTGCGACGTTCAGCCAACCGGTCCGGGGGTCCAATCGCCGCCGGCAAGCGGTCGGACTTTTACGTCAGGAATGACCCCGCGCTCCAGGCTCGGATCGAAATGGCGCATCGTCCGCTCATTGAAGTCGATGATGCGGCCAGGCCTTAGCGGTCCCACGTCATTTATCCTGACGATGACCTTCTTGCCGACGGCCTCGACGAGGGCGTATTTCGGCTTCGCGCCAAATTGGACCCCACCGAATTTCTTACGCAAGCTCGTCTTGATGGCAGCCGACCACACCGAGGGATCATAGCGCTCGCCGGAAGCCGTCTTCGGGCCGCCCTCCTCTTTGCCCGGCTTGAACGGATTGTACATGGATGCCGCGCCAACGATCGCTTCCCCGGAAGCGGCATCGTCGACAGCGTTTGAGTGAACCCCACCAGCTTCACATCGCGCTACAGAAACGGAAACGGCAAGCGCAATCATGGCGCCGCAAATTGCGGCGCTCGATCGGAACCCCATTATATCTCCTGTGATTTTCGATTGTTCAGTTCCGATGCCGCAAATCGTTTTGCGGGTCGAGCCAACCCCTGGCTCCGGAACCGTTGGAGGAACCGCACTAGTTCCAGCACCGTGTTTTAGTTGTCGCCGTCTAAGACAGACATTGCGTCAACAGCATGACGACGAGAGCCGCGGCGAAATAGCGCGACATGACTCTCATAGCGCGACCAATCAGGATAATCGGTGCGCTCGCCCGCCTGACCGTGTTTTCATTCTCATCGGCGGGTTTTCGCAGAAGCGATCATCGCAGCGACGGAGGCTGCCACCTGGCGTGAGAAGGCTTGCTTGCGCGATGTCACAGAGGGAGTTTGCAATGTCCTCGCGCAGCAAGGCCCGCTGCTGAATGCGTTCATGGACAAGGAGCCGACGCACAGATCCGATCAGCTTGTCTACTCCGTCCTTGTCGGGGGACAAGGGACAGAACTGCTGAACTTGTCTTTCTTCACCTTGCCCCTGCATCAGTCGCAACTGCTCACAGCATCTAACAAGCCTTAACGAGCTATTGACCGGCTTCCGAGCCATGTTGCAGAGCCAGACGAAGGACTGCCCTGCTCCGCAGGCTCCGATCGCCTGAAGCCAGGAGGGTGTCCCATGCCGATGCCATACAATTCCGAGAACACCATCGACAGAAGCCGGCGCGCGCTTTTGAGCACCGTAGCGATTGGAGTTTCAGCGGCGATTTCCGCGAGCGTGTTTCCGCTGCGTGCAGCGGCGGCCGCGGGCGAAAGCACAATTCACCCCTTCCACATTGCCGTGCCGGAGGAGGACCTTGTCGAGCTTCGGCGGCGCGTTTTGGCGACGCGATGGCCTGATCGCGAGACTGTTTCCGATCAGTCCCAAGGTATCCCGCTGGCGAAGCTCCAGCCCCTCGTCAACTATTGGGGGACGGCCTACGACTGGCGCAAGATCGAAGCGAGGATGAATCGACTTCCGCAGTTCGTCACCAACATCGACGGCATCGACATCCACTTCATTCATGTCCGCTCCAAACATCCCAATGCCCTCCCTGTCGTCATAACCCATGGCTGGCCGGGATCGGTTTTCGAGCAGCTCAAGCTGATCGATCCACTCACCGATCCGACGGCCCATGCGGGCCGGGCCGAAGACGCGTTCGACGTCGTGATCCCTTCGATGCCCGGCTATGGCTTCTCCGGCAAACCGGTCGATACCGGTTGGGGTCCTGACCGCACGGCGCGCATCTGGGCCGAACTGATGAAGCGCCTGGGCTACACCCACTATGTCGCGCAGGGTGGCGACTGGGGCTCGCCGGTCTCGAGTGCGATGGCACGGCTGGCGCCGGCAGGCTTGCTCGGCATCCATATCAACTTGCCGGCGATCGTCCCGCCCGATATCGCCGCGATCCTCGCGGCCGGCGGGCCTGCTCCGGCAGACCTCTCCGCCAAGGAACGCGCGGCGTTCGATGCATTCAGTGCGGCCGGCAAGATGGGCAACCGGTCCTACGCGCTGATGATGGGAACGAGGCCGCAAACGATCGGCTACGGCTTGACGGATTCTCCCGCGGGCCTGGCAGCCTGGATGCTCGGACATCCCGGCTTCTCGCATTGGAAGTTCGACGACACCGACTCCGAAAAATCCCGCGACGAGGTGCTGGACGACATCACGCTGTACTGGTTGACGAACAGCGCCACCTCCTCGGCGCGACTTTACTGGGAATATAGCGGGCGCAGTCCCGCCCTTGCAGGTCCGGAGAAGACTGCGGAGATCTCACTGCCGGTGGCCATCACGGTCTTCCCGGGCGAGAGCTATCAAGCCCCGGAGACGTGGGCCCGGCGCGCCTATCGCAACCTGACCTACTTCCACGAGGTCGACAAAGGCGGTCATTTTGCTGCCTGGGAGCAGCCGGCGCTTTTCTCCGCCGAGCTGCGCGCCGCATTCAGGCCCCTTCGGCCCGCACATCTGGTCCAGTGACGGTGGTCAAGGCGCCGCCGGCAAGGTGTTCATGCCGCCTTGCTTTGCGCGGGAAAGAAGAAATGGGGCCGTCAGTGATGGCGTTTGCTAGCCCATCACCCCGCCACGCTTGATCAGCTCCTTCCCCACCGCGGCCAGATGCACCTGATCCGGTCCGTCGCCGATGCGGATGAAGCGGGCGTAGACGTAAGCACGCGCCAGGAACGTGTCCTGCGAGACGCCGGCAGCGCCGTGGATCTGGATGGCGCGGTCGATGACGCGGGCGGCCATGCTGGGCACCACGATCTTGGCGGCCGCAATCAGGTCGCGCGCGATCTTGTTGCCCTCGCGGTCCATCCTGTCGGCGGCTTGCAGCGTCAAGAGCCGCGCCTGCGCGATCTCGCAGAATGAGTGCGCGATGTCCTCACGCACCGAGCCCTGTTCTGCGAGCGGCTTGCCGAAGGCCGTGCGGGAGACCGCGCGCTGACACATCAATTCGAGCGCGCGCTGGGCGCAGCCGATCAGCCGCATACAATGGTGGATACGGCCGGGGCCGAGCCTGCCTTGCGCGATCTCGAAGCCGCGGCCCTCGCCGAGCAGGATGTTCTCCGCGGGCACGCGAACGTTCTCGTAGACGATCTCGGGATGGCCGACCGGCGCGTCGTCATAGCCGTAGGTCAGCATGTCGCGGACGATGCGCACGCCGGGCGTCGCTCTCGGCACCAGGATCATGGATTGCTGGCGGTGGCGATCGGGATCGTCGGGCGCGGTCTTGCCCATCACGATCAGGATCTCGCAATCCTCGTTCATCGCGCCCGAGGTGAACCATTTGCGGCCGTTGATGACGTAGTCGCCGCCGTCGCGCCTGATCTCGCACTGGATGTTGGTGGCATCGCTGGAGGCAACCTGCGGCTCCGTCATCGAGAAGCCGGAGCGGATGCGCCCCTCCAGGAGTGGCTTCAGCCAGCGCTCCTGCTGCGCCGGCGTACCGTAATTGGCCAGCACCTCCATGTTGCCGACGTCGGGCGCCGAGCAATTGAACACCTCCGGCGCCCAGAGGATGCGGCCCATGATCTCCTTCACCGGCGCGTATTCGAGATTGGTCAAGCCAGTGTTGTTGGGATCCTGGCCGTGCTCGCCGGAGAGGAACAGATTCCAAAGCCCCTGCTCGCGCGCCAGCCGCTTCAGGTCCTGAAGGACCTGCGGCGTCCTGTAGCGTGTCGCTTCCGGCTTCACCTGCTCGTAGTAGAGCTCCTCGACCGGCTCGACATGCGTCCGCATGAACCGGCGGACCCGCTCCTGCAGCTCCAGCGAACGTTCGGAATGGTGAAAGTCCATGGGGGTCTCCTGTTCCCTTCTCCCCTTGTGGGAGAAGGTGGCGCGAAGCGCCGGATCAGGGGTTGTATCCGCGAGTTCAAATGTAGAGACGACTCGCGGAGAGATACCCTCACCCGGCTCGTCGCTTCGCGGCGATCCACCCTCTCCAACAAGGGGAGAGGGTGCACCGTCTCTGCAGCCGCTCGCTTCGCAGTCCCTCACGTGCCGCGCAACAGCTCGCTCGCGACGATCCAGTCGTTGCCGTTGAACTGGAGCATATAGCCGTCCTTGATCGGGCGGAAATCCTGCGGCGTGGTGTTGAGGGTGATGCCGGGCATCAGTAGCGATAGCGGCACGTTCTTCAAATTGGCCGCCTGCGCCATGATGTTCTCGCGCGTCAGATTGTCCTTGCACTGCTTCAGCAAGACCACCAATGCCTCGGCGACGGTGTAGCCGTAGAGACCCGCGACGTTGTTGACGTCGGCATTGGGCAGGCGCTTCTTCATGAAGTCGATATAGGCCGTCATCGCCGGATCGTCCTTCGGCGCCTCGACGAACGGCTTGAGCGAGCCGAGCGAGAGCACGCCCTTGCCGGCATCGAGGCCGGCCGGGACCATCACGGTCGCCTTGTTGGCACAGCCCGAGGCGAGGAAGCGCGTCGCCTGCCAGCCGACCTCATGCGCTTTCCGAATCGCCTGGGCGCAGGCGCGCGGCGTCACCGAATAGATCATGAACACGTCGGCCTTGGTGTTGGCGAGCGTCAGCACCTGGGAATCGACGGTGGGGTCGGCGACCTCGAAGCTCGACGCCATCGCGATCGCCTTGTCCGCGTCGGCACCAAGCGCTTCCTTGACGCCGCGCAGATATTCCTTGCCGGCGTCGTCGTTCTGATAGAGCACCGCGAACCGCGCGTTCGGGTTCTTGGCGCGGGCATAGGCGACGTCGATGGCGGCCTCGCTGGTGTAGTTCGGCGCCCACGGCAGCGCCATCGACCAGGGCATGTTGGCGGGGTCGTTCCACTTCGAGGCCGAGCTGATCAGAAACAGCTGCGGCACCTTGTTGCTGTTGAGATATTTAGCGATCGCCGAGCTCGGCGCGGTGCCCATGGTCGCGAAGATGAAGGCGACGCCGTCGCCCTCGACCAGCCGCCGCGCCGCTTCCATGGTCTTCGGCGGCGAGAAGGCGTCGTCGAGCGACAGGAGATTGAGCTTGCGGCCGTTGATGCCGCCCTTCTCGTTGACCTCGTCGAAATAGGCCGAGATCACCCTGCCGGTGATGCCGAGCGGCGAAGCGGGACCGCTATAGGGCATGGTGTTGCCGATCTTGATCTCGGTGTCGCTGATGCCGGGACCGTAGGATTTCTGCGCGGAGACAGGCGTGGACAGGCAGGCAGCCAAGGCTGCAGCCAGGACCAAAGCGGCTTTCATGGTTTCTCCCCGGTGATGATCGCCGCGCGACTTGGAGGCGCGACGTGCTGCTTTTGCCAGCACGTCAGATCAGCGGAGTTCCACAAGACGGTCTTGCGTCGAGTTGCTGATCAGCCGGTGCACAGCCGCCCTCGCGGGCAGCACCATTGACGCAAATCGAGACCGGATGCGCGCCTCAGCCGCGTGTCCGCTCCATCTCCAGCTCGGCCTTGAGATTGTCGAGATCCCTATAAATTGAAGCAACCGCAAGAACGCGGTCGCCCTTGCTATACTTCAGCAGGCAGTCCTTGCCGGAAATGCTGCCGTCGATCGCGATGTCGTCGAAGCTCTCGGCGTGGCCGACATAGTTGATCGGCACGTCATAGTGCTGCGACCAGAAGAACGGCACGGCCTCGAAGCGCTCGCGCTTGCCGAGCATGTTGCGCGCCGCGGTCTGGCCCTGCCGCTCCGCCACCACCCAATGCTCGACGCGGATGGTTTGCCGCGAATGCGGATCGGGCCAGCGCGCGATGTCGCCGGCCGCGAAAATGCCGGATACGCTGGTCTCCAGATATTCGCTCACGCTGACGCCCCGATCGGCCGCAAGCCCCGCCTGCTCGGCAAGCGCAAGGCGCGGCTTGACGCCGATCCCGACCACGACCAGGTCGGCCTCGATCACGCCGCCGCTCTTCAACGTGGCGCGCGTGCCGTCCAGCTTTTCCACCGTGTCCTCGAGATGGAAGTTGACGCCGTTCTCCTCATGCAGCGCGCGCACGAAGTCGCCCATCTCGGGACCGAGCACCTTCTGCATCGGCCGTTCGTCCGGCGCGACCACGTGCACCTCGATCTTGCGTGCCTGCAAAGAGGCCGCAACTTCGAGGCCGATGAAGCTGGCGCCAATCACCAGCGCCCGCTTGGCGCTGCCCGCCGCCTTGATGATGGCGCGGCTGTCGGCGACCGAGCGCAGGGTGTAGACATGGGGCTGGTCGGCACCCGGAATCTGCAATCGGACCGGCTCGGCGCCGGTCGCGAGTAGCAGCCGGTCGAACGGCAGCCTGTCGCCGTTGCCCAGCGTCACGCTGCGCGTCTTCGCCTCGATCGCGGTGACATTCGTGTTGAGCCTGAGATCGATGCCGGCGTCCTGATAATAGTCCTCGCCCCGCAGCGGCAGCCAATCCTCCGGCGCGTTGCCCGCGAGGTAATCCTTGGAAAGATTGGGCCGGTCGACCGGCATCGCGCTGTCATTGCTGAGCATGGTGATGGCGCCGGCAAAGCCCTCGCGACGGAGCGTCTCCGCCGCCGCGAAACCCGCCGCGCCGCCACCGATGATGACGAATTTTTCCGACGCTGGCGCTGTCCGGTGAGGTGCCGGAGGCTTCGGCATCTCGCGCTTGCGCTGGACGACGATCTTGTCCTGATCGCGCGAGACCTCCCACACCGCCAGCGCATTCAGCGCCGGCGGACGGGTCGCCTCGCCTGACCGCAAGGAGAAGCAGGCGTGATGCCAGGGACAGCGGATGGTGTCGCCAACCACCAGTCCTTCTGCGAGCGGACCGTGATAGTGGCTGCAGGCCGGCTCGATCGCGAAGATCTCGCTGCCGGCCTGCACCAGCAGGACGTCTTCCTCGCCGACATGGCCGATCAATTTGCCGTCCTTGAATTCGGCGAGCGTCACGCCTCGGCTCAGGTCGGGCCCGCTTGGCTTCTTGTCTTCGGTCATGGCGTTGCCTCCTTGAGCCGTCGCGGATCAATCGTCCGAATTGGCCAGCCCCAGCAGTTCCTGGCGCGTCAACGCATTGTCGCGGAACACGCCGAGCATGCGGCTGGTGACGAGATCTGTCCCGGGCTTATGTGCGCCACGCGTGGTCATGCAGTGATGCGTCGCCTTGATGATGACCCCGACGCCTTCGGGCCTCAGCACATCGTTGATCGTGTTGGCGATCTGCGCGGTCATCTTCTCCTGGATCTGAAGCCGCTTGGCGTAGATGTCGACGAGACGCGCGAGCTTGGAGATGCCGACGACGCGCCCTTGCGGGATATAAGCGACCCAGGCGCGGCCGACGATCGGTGCCATGTGGTGCTCGCAATGGCTTTCGAAGCGAACGCCGCGCAGGACGATCATCTCGTCATAGCCTTCGATCTCCTCAAAGGTCTTTTGCAGGATTTCGGTCGGATCCTGCGCATAGCCGGAGAAATACTCCTCGAAGGCGCGCGCGACCCGGTCCGGCGTATCGCGCAGACCGTCGCGCGCGGGATCGTCGCCGGCCCAGCGGATCATGGTCCGGATCGCCTGCTCGACCTCCGCCCTCTCAGGCCGCTCGCTCGGCGCCTGCGCGACCGCGACACGTTCCAGCCTGCGCGTTTGCGTCTTCATCGAAAACCTCCCCTGCAACGAACCGCATACAGAACGCGGCCCCACAGCTTGGACGGCTGCGATTGGAAAAGGTTCCCGGAATCAGGAAAAATTGGAAGCTATGAGAGCGGCAAGACAGCGGGACGAGAAATCCGGCGCTATGAGGCCGCTTTCCGTACATCGAGCACGGCCTGGGCCCATTCGGCCGGCCGCTCCTGCGGTAAATTGTGGCCGGCCCCTGTAAAGACGCGCCGCTCGAAAAAGCCCACGAATTTGCCTGCGTGGTGAGCGGTGCCGGAATTGACGCCGTCGCTGTCACCGTCGATCGCGATGGTCGGTACCCGAACCGGGGGCTGGGCGGCGAGCTTCGCCTCGATCGCGGCATAGGCGGGATCGCCCGCGACCAGCGCGTAACGATGTCGATAGGAGTGGATCACGACATCGACGAAATCGGGATTGTCGAACGAGATGGCGCTGGTCTCGAACGTCGCGTCGTCGAAGGCCCATCTCGGCGACCACATCGACCAGAGCTGGCGCGCAAAACCGCGCCGGTTGCGCTCCAGCGCACGGCGGCCGCGTTCGTTGTGGAAGAGATATTGATACCAGAGTGCCGCCTCCTCCGGTGGCGAAGCCGGCTCCATCGAGCGCGCGATGTTCTGGATGTTGTAGGAATTGCCCGAGACGAGCGCGATCACGCGCTCCGGATGCAGCACCGAGACCACGCAGGCTGCGCGCCCGCCCCAGTCGTAACCGCCGACGACCGCGCGCGCAATTCCAAGCGCATCCATGAAGGCCAGCAGATCGGCGCCCAGCGCCGCCTGCTCGCCGGAGCGCAACGTCGCAGCGGAGCGGAATCGCGTCGGCCCGTAGCCGCGCAGCCAGGGCACCAGGACCCGGGCGCCCGCTTGCGCCATGATCGGCGCGGTCTCGGCATAGGCGTTCACGTCGTAGGGAAAGCCGTGACCCATGATGCAGGGCCAGCCGTCCGGCGCGCCGTATTCGCGATAGGCGATGTCGAGGATATCGGTGGTGACCGTTTTTTGTTGCATTAGAAAGCGGAGCTATTTTTGCGGCCCGGATAACGTGATGTCACGCTCGGCGCGGAACACGTTGCTGTAGAGGTTGGCGATCCACTGCCGACCGATCTCGGTCTTGTTGAGGTAACCGATCTCGGTCTGGATGTGCGGCGCGACGCTATTCCAATAGAACTGCGGATAGCGGTTCACGATGTCGGCCGGCGAATCGTAGCCGAGCTGGCGGTTGATGCCGACTTCCTCGAACTCGTAGTAGAGCGCATTGGCCTTGCGCAGATAATTGGGGTCGCCGAGCTGGCCGATGAAGTCGGCGGCGCGCAGGATCGAGGCCTCGTCGTCATAGTCCTGGCCTTCCCGGGCCGGAAACCGGGTGCCCTCGATGGCGCGGGCGATGCGCTCCGGATCGAGCCCCGGAATGTGTCGCAGCCGCCGCGAAACATAAAGCTTGGAACGGTCGACATGATACATCATCAGGCTTGCATCCGAGGCGCCGCGCGGCAGTGACACCTTGGTGCCGGCTGCATCGATGACGAAGCCATCGGTGTCATCCTCCTCGAACAGGCCGCGCACATAGCCGATGTCATGGGCCAGGCAGGCGATCAGGACATGGACATAGTCTTCCGCCGACAGATGGGCGTGAAGATATCGGCCGCTGAGGATGGAGTGACCCGCCAGCGTCACCAGCATCGTATGCTCGATATTGTGATAAAGCGCGTCGCTATTGCCGATGCATTCCATCGCCGTGCGGGTTGCGCTCTCGACGATGCGCGCAGAGGGCTCGTCGAACCGGCGACGCATGAACGAGCCCAGCAATTTTTCAAGGGAGTCCGCCGCCAGTTTCGGTAACGTCATCATGGATGCAGCCCCGTCTGTCGGTGGTTTTCCACGCCAATTCCCGACGTCTCATTCTCGTCCTCGAGCAGGCGCCAGCATAGCCCATCTTGGCCGACTGGCCAAACCCGGGGGCGCAAACTCGGAAATATGTTGCGGTTTGTGCCCCGCGATATCGCGGTTGCGGTGCAGACCCGCCACACCCGGGATGGGTGTCGCGGGCAGGACCCGCAATCATTCCACCAACAGCACGTCGACGGCGACGTCGAGCTTCTGCTTCGGCGAGCCGACGATGATGCCGTCGACCGGCGAAACGTCGGAGAAGTCGCGGCCGACCGCGAGCACGATATGGTCGCCAGCAACCATAAGATCGTTGGTCGGGTCGAAATCGACCCAGCCAAGCTCGTCCCCGCACCACAGCGACACCCAGGCATGGGTGGCGTCGGCGCCCTGCAGGCGCGGCTGGCCCGCCGGCGGAATGGTGCGCAAATATCCGCTGACATAGGCCGCGGGCAGGCCCAGCCCGCGCAAGCCCGCGATCATCACATGGGCAAAATCCTGACAGACGCCATGGCGCTTGACGAAGACCTCGTTGAGCGGCGTCGAGATCACCGTCGCCTTGGGGTCGTAGCGAAATTCGGTGCGGATGCGATGCATCAGATCGACCGCCCCGGCAAGGATGCCCGCGCCGGGCGCAAAGCTTTCCGCCGCATAGGCGCTGACCGGTCCCAGCACCGGCACTAGCGGGCTCGCAAAGACATAGCCGACCGGCGAGGACGGCCCGAGGCTCGTCGCCTCGAAGGCGATGTCGCGAATGTTCTCCCAGGCCGGGCTGACAGCGGCGCGCGCCGGCGGCTGGCGCGACACCTTCACGCGAGAGCGGGAATCGATGCGCAGGGTGCGATGCGCGGCCTCGATCACGACACTCTCGGTCAAGGTGCCGAAGAAATCGCGCCGGACGCTACGCTCCGCAGGGCGCGGACGGATCTCGACCTTATGCGAAATCAGCTCCTGGCCATTGCCGCTCCTCGGCTCCAGCCGCAGCGTGCAGCGCGCGAAGCTAACCGGGCTCTCGTATTCGTAGGTGGTGACGTGACGGATATCGTAGATCACGCCAGCCCCGTCAGCTTTTCCGGCCGGCTCGCATTGGGACCGTGCGGGAAGTAGTGCTGCCCGACCGCCTCGGCGAGGCTGAGCAGATCCTGCTCCAGGGCGAACAGCGTCTTGACCTCGAGCTTCTCGGCCTCCGCGGTCGCAAGCATCGCCTGCAGCGCGACCGCAAGCCGCTGCGGCTTCTCGATCAGGCCGTGCTCCTTCAGGCTCGGCAGTGCGGCGATGTGTTCGTTCAGCGTCGTCACCTGGAACGCCACCGAACGCGGATTGTAGCTGTCGAGCACGGCGAGGTCGCGCACCGGCGCCAGGATCGGCGCCAGCAGATAACGCGAGCGGTAGGTAATCTGGCAATCCACCAGCGTCAGCAGGATATCGAGATCCTCGTCGCCGGCCTCGTCATAGGCAAACTGCCGGGCAAAGCGCGTGGTGTTGATGGCGCGCTCGGTGCGCCGACCGATATCGAGGAAGCGCCAGCCGGCGGCGCGGTTCATGTTCTCATGCGCAAGGCCGGCAAAGCTCGCGAGCTCCTGCAAGGTCAACTCGGCCGCGCTCAGCACGCTGTCGTCGTCCTCGACCTCGACCGCCAGCCGCTCGACCATCTCGGTGATGACTTGCCAGGCATCGGGCGACAGCCGCTCGCGCAAGGAGGTCGCCGTGCGCTGGGCCGCGCGGACCAGCGACAGTGCCGAGCCGAAACGCTCCGGGCTCTGCAGCGCTTCGGCAACGATGCGGCCGGGCGCCGCGCGCGAGGTCTGCGAGATCGCGCCCCAGGTCACCAGCAGGCGCTGGATACGCTCCGCCGATTGCAGCGAGGCCGCGGTGCCCTTGTTGGGCCCGCTCGGCGAGCCCAGCGCCCGCACCAGCCGCAGCGTCGCCTCGGCGCGTTCGAGATAGCGGCCGAGCCAGAACAGATTGTCGGCGGCGCGACTCGGCAGCACGCCGGCGATCCGGCGGATGCGCACCTTGTCGACCGCAGGCAGCAGCGTCGCGGTCGAGACCTGCTTGTCCGAGACCACCCAGACGTCGGCGGAGCGCGCGCCGTCGCCCATCGACACCGCGCGCGCATCCGGCTGCTCGGCGATCCGGCAGAAGCCGCCGGGCATGATGGCCCAGCCGTCCGGCGTCGCGGCTGCGAACACGCGCAGCACGAAGGGACGCGGCGTGATTTGCCCCTGTTCCCACACCGGCATGGTCGAGAGCCGCACCACCTCCTGGCCGACATAGTCCATGCCGCGCGCAGCGATGGCGTCGCTCAGGCGCCGGCGCCCGGCGGCGTCGAGTTCGCTCGCGAGCACCGGACCGTTGCTGTCGAAACCGGGAACGCCGCGCCGATACGCGCCTTCGATCGCGACCTCGTCGAGCCGCGACAACACTTCGTCGCGCGCCGAGCGCTGGCCGCACCACCAGGTCGCGATGTGCGGCATCTTCAGCTCTTCGCCGAGCAGCCGGCGGCTGAGCGCCGGCAGGAAGCCGAGCATCGCGCGCGCCTCGAGGACACCCGAGCCCGGCATGTTGGCGACGACGACGCCGTCCTTGCGCAGCACGTCGATCAGGCCGGGGACGCCCAGCCGTGACGAGGCATCGAGCTCGAGCGGATCGAGCGAATTGGAATCGACACGGCGCAGCAGCACGTCGAGGCGCTTGAGGCCTGCAACCGTGCGGATGTGGATATGATTGTCGCTGACGGCGAGATCGTCGCCCTCGACCAGCAGGAAGCCGAGATAGCGCGCCAACGTCGCGTGCTCGAAATAGGTCTCGCTGAAGCTGCCCGGCGTGAGCACGCCAATCCGCGGCTCGTCGCGGTCGGCGCGCGCCCGAAGACTGTCGCGAAACGCCTCGAAGAACGGCGCGACGCGCGGCACGTTCATCGACTTGTAGAGGTCCGAGAAGGCGCGCGAGAGCACCAGGCGGTTCTCCAGCGCATAGCCCGCACCCGACGGCGCCTGCGTGCGATCGCCGAGCACCCACCAGCGTCCGTCGGGCCCGCGGCCGACATCGGCGGCATAGAGCGAGAGATAGCGCCCGCCCGGCGGCGGCACGCCGCAGGCGGGACGGAGATATTCGGGGCTCCCCGCGATCGCGGCCGCCGGCAGCGCGCCTTCGGCGACGAGGCGGCCCTCGCCATAGATGTCACGCAGCACGAGCTCGAGCAACTCGGCGCGCTGGGTGATGCCGTCGGACAGCTGCTTCCAGTCGGCCTCGTCAATCAGCAGCGGCAGATGGCTGATCGACCAGGGCCGGTCGGCGCTCTCGCCGGGCGCGCGATAGGTGACGCCGGCCTCGCGGAGATGACGGTCGGCCATGCCAAACCGCCGCTCAACCTCATCGGGCGCGAGCGCACCGAAGGCATCGAAGAAGCGGCTCCAGACCGCGCGGGGCTTGCCGTCCGGGCCGAGAAACTCGTCGGGGATGTCGGGCAGGCGCCTGTAGTCGCGGACCCATTGCGCGAAGCGGCGCTGGCCTTCGCGCTGGCCATCACGTTGACCTTGCGCCTGACCCGCCTTGTCGTCCTCTTCGGCTGCGCCCTCGGCCATGCGCCACTCCCTGCCCCGGCATCATACTCATTGCAGGAGCGGGGTCCGCAAGTCGAGGGTCAGCGGAAACTCATTTGTGCGTTCCTCGGGCGGCGGCTGCATCGGACCCGGCGTATGGCCATGGTCCTGGAAGCGCGCCAGCCGCCGCGCCTCGGCCTCGTAGGTGTTGACGGGCTTGGTGTCGTAGCTGCGGCCGCCCGGATGGGCGACATGATAGACGCAGCCGCCGAGCGAGCGGCCGTTCCAGGTGTCGATGAGGTCAAAGGTCAGGGGCGCATGAACGGGAATGGTCGGGTGCAGGCCTGAGGCCGGCTGCCAGGCCTTGAAGCGGACGCCGGCCACGGCTTCACCAGAGCGGCCGGTGGCGGTCATCGGCAGGCGGCGGCCGTTGCAGGCGACGATATGGCGGCCCGCGACGAAGCCTTCCGCCTTGACCTGAAGCCGCTCGACCGACGAGTCGACATAGCGCACGGTGCCGCCGGCCGAGCCCTCCTCGCCGAGGACGTGCCAAGGCTCCAGCGCCTGCCGCAGCTCCAGCGTCACGCCGCCATGATGGATGCGGCCGAACGCGGGGAAGCGGAATTCGAGCTGGGCCAGATACCATTCAGGCTCGAACGGATACCCGGACTGCTTCAACTCGGTGAGCACTTCGAGGAAATCCTCCCAGATGAAGTGCGGCAGCATGAAGCGGTCGTGCAGCGCGGTGCCCCATCGCACGAACTTGCCTTGTTGCGGCTCGCGCCAGAATTTTGCGATCAGCGCGCGGATCAGCAGCTGCTGCGCCAGCGACATGCGTGGATCCGGCGGCATTTCGAGCGCGCGGAATTCAACGAGACCGAGGCGGCCGGTCGTGCCGTCCGGTGAATAGAGCTTGTCGATGCAGATCTCGGCGCGATGGGTGTTGCCGGTGATGTCGACGAGGAGATGCCGGAACAAGCGATCTACCAGCCACAGCGGCGCCTGAGTGCCCGGCGGCGGCACGTGCGTGAGCGCGACCTCGAGCTCGTAAATGCTGTCGTGGCGGGCTTCGTCGATGCGCGGCGCCTGGCTGGTCGGGCCGATGAACAGGCCGGAGAAAAAATAGGACAGCGACGGATGCCGCTGCCAGTGCAGCACCAGGCTCTTCAACAGATCAGGCCGGCGCAGGAACGGCGAGTCCTGCGGGCTCGAGCCGCCGACCACGACGTGATTGCCGCCGCCGGTGCCGGTGTGGCGACCATCGACCAGGAAGCGATTGGCACCGAGGCGTGTCTTGCCGGCATCCTCATAGAGCCCGACGGTGATGTCGACCGCCTCGCGCCAGTTCTTTGCCGGCTGGACGTTGACCTCGATCACGCCGGGATCGGGCGTCACCTTGATCACGTCGACACGCGGATCGAATGGCGGCGGATAACCCTCGACATGGACCTGGAGCTGCATCTCCTCGGCAGTCGCTTCGAGCGCCGCGATCATCTCGAGATAATCCTCGATCTGCTCGACCGGCGGCATGAAGGCGCAGAGCACGCCGTCGCGGACCTCGACCGACATCGCGGTGCGGACGGGGACCGAGGTGTTGAGCTGTTCGGGCTCGAGCCGCTCCGGCGCGTCCGGACGCGCCGGAAGGCTGAACACCGGCAGCTTGCCGCGGGCCTCCATCGGATCCCGCTCGACGATGTAGGGATATTGATCGGGCGGGACATAGCCGAGCGAGTCCAGCGGCAAGCGCAGGCCGAGCGGCGAATCGCCCGGCATCAGGAACAGATGACTGCGCCGGAGCTGCCAGCGCTCGCTGCGCCAGCGTGGCGCCGCATTCCAGCGCTGCACCGGCAGCACGAAGCCGCGAGGGTTGTTGAGCCCCTGCTCGAACACCCGCGCCATCCGCGCGCGGGCCTCCGGATCGGACAATTTGGAATCGGAGGGATCGACGTTGACGGGAAGCTCGGATTCCTTCTGCAGCCAGTACGCGGTGTCCTCATAGGCTGGCATGATGTAGCCGGGATCGAGCCCGAGCCGCAGCGCCGTGCCCTCCACGAACGCCTGGACGTCCTTGGCCTGCGCCGACCGCGGATTTTCGATGCTGGCGATGAGGTCGGCATTCTTCCAGATCGGCACGCCGTCCTTGCGCCAGTACAGGCCAAACGCCCAACGCGGCAGGCTTTCGCCGGGATACCATTTGCCTTGCCCGAAGTGCAGCAGGCCGCCGGGTCCGAAACGCGCGCGCAGGCGGCGGATCAGATCGTCGGCGAGCCCGCGCTTGGTCGGGCCGACGGCGTCCGTGTTCCACTCGGCGCCTTCGAGATCATCGACGGAGACGAAGGTCGGCTCGCCGCCCATGGTCAGACGCACGTCCTGGGCCGCAAGATCGCCGTCGACCTGCTCGCCGAGATCGTTCAGCCGTATCCAGGATTCGTCGGAGAACGGCTTTGTGATGCGCGGCGCCTCGCGAATGCGCTTGACGCTCATGTCGAAGGCGAATTCGACCTCGGCGAAGCCTGCGCCGCCGGAGATCGGCGCCGCCGAGCGGTAGTGCGGCGTCGCGGCGACCGGGATGTGGCCCTCGCCCGCAAGCATGCCCGAGGTCGCGTCGAAGCCGATCCAGCCCGCGCCCGGCAGGTAGACCTCGGCCCAGGCGTGCAGATCGGTGAAATCGTTCTCGACCTCCGGCGGCCCCTCGATCGGATCGATGTCGGGACGGACCTGGATCAAATAGCCGGAGACGAAACGGGCGGCGAGACCGAGGTGACGGAAGGTCTGGATCAGAAGCCAGGCGGAGTCACGGCATGAGCCGGCCGCGGAGGAGAGCGTCTCCTCCGGCGTCTGCACGCCCGCCTCCATGCGGATGACGTAGCCGATCCTTTTCTGCAACTCCCTGTTGAGATCGACCAGGAAGTTGACGGTGTTCGGGGCTTCGTGCGGGATCGTATCGAGATATTTCGCGAACAGCCGATCGGGCTTGACGGTCTCGAGATAAGGCGCGAGTTCCGTCTTGAGATCTTGCGTATATTCGAACGGAAAGCTGTCGGCATAGGGCTCGACGAAGAAGTCGAACGGATTGACCGTGGTCATCTGCGCCGTGAAATCGACCTCTATCTTGAGCTCGGTCGTCTTCTCCGGAAAGACGTAACGGGCGATCCAATTGCCCAGCGGATCCTGCTGCCAGTTCACGAAATGATTGGCCGGAGTGACCTTGAGCGAATAACTCAGGATCGGCGTGCGGGTATGCGGCGCCGGCCGCAGACGGATGGTCTGCGGGCCGAGATCGATCGGACGGTCGTATTTGTAGTGCGTGACGTGGTGTAGTGCGACGTAGATCGACACGGGGTGCGGTACTCCAGCAGCTTTTTTGAGCAGAACACCGCTGGTGACCTCGATCAAGCACTAACAACGGGCAGACCGTGCCTACGGCACGGGCTGTGCCTTTGCTACATCGTCGCGCCCAGTACCCAGGGCGCGAACTCGGCGCCGCCGAAATCAAAACTCTCGCTCTTGGTGGGCTGGCCCGACGCGGTCTTGAGGATGAGATCGAAAATGCGCTGGCCGCATTGCTGGACGCTCTCCTCGCCTTCGAGGATGGTGCCGCAATTGACGTCCATGTCCTCTTCCATGCGCTTGTACATGGGCGTGTTGGTGGCGAGCTTGATCGAGGGCGCCGGCTTGCAGCCGAACACGCTGCCACGGCCCGTGGTGAAGCAGACCAGATTGGCGCCGCCGGCGACCTGCCCGGTCGCGGCGACCGGATCGTAGCCGGGGGTGTCCATGAACACGAAACCCTTCTTGGTGATGGGTTCGGCGTAGCGCAGCACCTCGACGAGGTTGGTTGTGCCGGCCTTCGCCATCGCGCCGAGCGACTTCTCCAGAATGGTGGTGAGGCCGCCGGCCTTGTTGCCCGGGCTGGGATTGGCATTCATCTCGGCGCCTTCGCGCGTCGTGTATTCGTCCCACCAGCGCATGAGATCGACCAGCTTCTCGCCGACCTCGCGGCTGACGGCGCGGCGCGTGAGCAAATGTTCGGCGCCATAGGTCTCCGGCGTCTCCGACAGGATCACGGTGCCGCCGTGACGTACGATGAGATCGCTGGCCGCACCCAGCGCCGGATTGGCGGAAACACCGGAATAGCCGTCCGAACCGCCGCATTGCAGCGCCACGGTCAATTCGCTCACCGGAACGGACTCGCGCTTGACCTTGTTGGACTCCGCGAGTGCCTCGCGTACGAAGGCAATTCCGGCTTCCACCGTCTTGCGGGTGCCGCCGACCTCCTGGATGTCCATCGCACGCAGACGTCCCGCGAGCTTCTGCTCCTCCATCAGGCCGCCGATCTGGTTCACCTCGCAGCCGAGGCCGAGCACGATCACATGAGAGAAGTTCACGTGCCGTGCATAACCACCGAGCGTGCGGCGGAGCAGCGCTAAGGGCTCGTTCTGCGTCATGCCGCAGCCGGTCTTGTGGGTCAGCGCGACCACGCCGTCGACATTGGGGAAGTCGGCCAGCGGATTGTCGCCGGTGAACGGATTCTTCTTGAAGACGTCGGCGACGAGGCTTGCGACATGCGCGCTGCAATTCACCGAGGTGAGGATGCCGATGTAGTTGCGCGTGGCGACGCGGCCGTCCGGACGGCGGATGCCTTCGAAACTCGCCGGCAGATCGAAATTCGGCGTCGGCTTGACGTCGACGCAATAGGCATAGTCCTTGGCGAAATCGCCCATGCCGCAGTTCTGCACGTGCACGTGCTGGCCCGGCGCGATCGGCACCGTCGCAAAGCCGATGATCTGGCCGTAGCGTATCACCGGCTCGCCCAATGCGATCGGCTTGATCGCGACCTTGTGGCCGGAAGGAATGCGCTCGACCGTCGTCACGCCGTCGGCCACCAATGTTCCCGGCGACAAGCTCGCGCGCGCGATCAGCACGCCATCATCGGGATGCAGGCGAATGACGGGGCTGATGGTCATGGGAGGTCTCCTTCAGACGAATAGTGAGTAGCGAGTGGCGAATGGAAAAGGGGAGCAGCTCATTCGCTACTCCCCATCGCCATTCGCGAGTTCTCAGGCCTTGCCGCCGGAATCCTTCCGGGTGGCGTTGACCTGCATCTTGGCGTAGGTCGTCATCAGGCCGACCTCGTTCGAGAGCGTCACCAGCTTGAAGCCCATGTTGATGGCGCGCGCGGCACCTTCGGCGCCGCTGCAATGGATGCCCGGATTGAGGCCGCGCTTGCCGCACTCCTTGATGATCTTCTCGTAGATCGCAAGGATCTCGGGCTCGGTGCGATCGAGCTTCGGTTCGAGGCCGTAGGAGAAGCCGAGGTCGGACGGGCCGATATAGACGCCGTCGATGCCTTCGACGTCGAAGATCGCTTCCATGTTCTCGACCGCGGTTTTGGTCTCCATCATCGGCAGCAGCACGATGTCGTCGTTGGCCGTCTTCTGGTAGGAGCCCGCGGTGCCGTACATGCCGGCGCGGATCGGGCCGTTGGAGCGGACGCCCTTCGGCGGGTACTTGGCATAGGAGACGAGGTTCCTGGCTTCCTGCGGCGTGTTGACCATCGGGCAGATCACGCCATAGGCGCCGCCATCGAGCACCTTGCCGATGATGCCGGGCTCGTTCCAGGGCACGCGGACCATCGGCGTGATCGGATGCTTGTCCATCGCCTGGAAGCACTGCACCATCGACAGATAATCCTGCACGCCGTGCTGCATGTCGACGGTGACGCTGTCGAAGCCGCATTGCGCGATCATCTCGGCCGAGAAGCCGGAGGGAATCGCGAGCCACGCGTTGACCACGGCCTTGCCCGACTTCCAGATTTCCTTGACCTTGTTCGCCACGTTGCCTTCCTTCTTTGTTTTGGACCTTCGTCACCATGACGAGCGCCGCGACAGCACGATGCCGTTATTAGCGCGAACCCGACCGCCGCGCTACGCTCGCGATGACGCAAGGTTTCACTTGGCAAAGGCGGCGCAATCCGTCCCGGCGCGCCGATTTTTGCGCATCGGCTGCGGGGCACTTTGAGCGAAAAACTGCGGCGATGTCCATGATTGTTGCCGCGCGCTCGCGCATATCTGCTTTCACTCCACGGCACTTGCCTCCTCGCCCGCGCCGAGCCCTGCGAGACTTTGTTCGAGCTCGCTGAGCATCTCCTGCAATTCGACGAGCTTGCGTGCGCCAAAGCGGCGCGTGATCTCGGCATAAATCGCTTCGGAGGACGGCGCGACGGAAGCCATCAGCTTCACGCCCTTTTCCGAGATCGAGACCATGCTGCGGCGCTGGTCCGCCTTGGCGGTCTTGCGCTCGATCAGATTGCGCGCCTCGAGATCACGCAGGATGCGCGACAGGCTCGGGCCGAGCAGGAACGCGGTGCGCGCGAGTTCCGTGACCTCGACCGTGTCGATCGCCGCGAGCGCGCGCAGGATGCGCCATTGCTGCTCGGTCAGGCCATGCGTGCGCAGCGAGGGACGGAATTGCCGCATCACCGCCTCGCGTGCCCGCAGCAACGACATCGGCAGCGAACGCGAGAAGTCGCGCATCGGCACCTGCCGCACGGCGGGCTCACTTCCGTTCGCAGGATCAGCCGGTCTCTTCGTCATGACGCCCTTTCAAGCCGCGAAACGTTTGCAGTGCAGCAAGCCAATTTGCGATTGACGCATTCACTTAACATGTTAAGTATCTTCCGGCACGACGATTTGTAAGATTACACGTGGCGCTTTCAAACGACGATATCCGAGCTTGCGCGAACCGTCTGCACCAGGCGGAAAAGACCCGTACGCAGATCCGGCAGCTCTCGCAGGACTTTCCCGACATCAGCATCGCTGACGCCTACGCGATTCAGAAGGCCTGGGTCGACGTCAAGGTCGCCGAGGGGCGCATCGTCCGGGGACACAAGATCGGCCTGACCTCGAAGGCGATGCAGAGCGCGCTTGGCATCAACGAGCCGGATTCCGGCGTATTGCTCGACGACATGTTCTTCGCCGATGGTGGCCTCGTCCCGACGGAGCGCTTCATCGCGACGCGCGTGGAAGCCGAGCTCGCCTTCGTCATGAGCAAGCGCCTCGCGGGCCCCGACTGCACGCTGTTCGACGTGCTCAACGCCACCGACTTCGTCGTGCCGGCGCTGGAGATTCTGGACACGCGCATCGAGCGCGTCGATCCCCAGACCAAGGCGACCCGAAAGATCTTCGACACCATTGCCGACAACGCGGCCAATGCCGGCATCGTGCTCGGCGGACGGCCGATCCGCCCGCTGGACGCGGACCTGCGCTGGATCGGCGCGCTCTGTTTCAAGAACGGCCAGCTGGAAGAGACCGGCCTTGCCGCCGGCGTGCTCAATCATCCCGCGACTGCAGTCGCCTGGCTCGCCAACAAGATCGCACCGCTCGGCCTTGCGCTTGAGCCCGGGCAAATCGTGCTCGCCGGCTCCTTCATCCGTCCGATCGAGACCCGCAAGGGCGACACAATTCAAGCCGATTATGGCGCCTACGGCTCGGTGAGCTGCTACTTCGCTTAGACGACTAAAAAGACAGGGAGTGAAACCGCGATGCCGCATTTCACGATCGAATATTCGGCCAATCTCGACGACCGCCTCGACATCGGCGCGGCGTGCGAGGTGGTGCGCAAGGCTGCGGTCGAGACCGGCATCTTCCCGCTCGGCGGCATCCGCGTCCGCGCCATGAGGTGCGAGCATTATGCGATCGCCGATGCGCGGCAGGACTACGGCTTTCTCGACATGGTGCTGCGCATCGGCGAAGGCCGCGATCTGCCAACCCGCAAGAAAGCCGGCGAACAAATCTTCCATGCGCTCTCCCGCCATCTTGATCCCGTCTTCGCAAGCTCGAAATTCGCGCTCTCGTTCGACATGCAGATCAACGACAAGGATACGAGCTGGAAGCGCAACAACATCCACGACGCTCTGAAAGCGGAGGCCGCCCATGGATAAGCCCACGCCGAAAACCGACGTATTCCAGGCCAATCGCGACCGCATCGCACCGCTGCTGAAGACGCTGCGTGCCGACGGTATCGGCCACATGATCGACGGCAAGATCGTGCCGTCGATCTCCGGCGAGACGTTCGAGACGAAATCGCCGGTCGACGGCGCGACGCTGGCGAGCGTCGCCCGCGGCAATGCCGAGGATGTCGATCGCGCCGCCACCGCTGCCGCGCTGGCCTTCAAGTCCTGGCGCGACATGGGACCGGCGATGCGGAAGAAGCTGCTGCATCGGGTCGCCGACGCCATCGAGGACAATGCCGAGGACATCGCGGTGCTCGAATGCATCGACACCGGCCAGGCCTATCGTTTCATGGCCAAGGCCGCGATCCGCGCCGCCGAGAATTTCCGCTTCTTCGCCGACAGATGCGGCGAGGCGCGCGACGGCCAGAACACACCGAGCGACGAGCATTGGAACGTCTCGACGCGCGTGCCGATCGGCCCGGTCGGCGTGATCACGCCGTGGAATACGCCGTTCATGCTCTCGACCTGGAAGATCGCCCCTGCCCTCGCGGCCGGCTGCACCGTCGTGCACAAGCCGGCGGAGTGGTCGCCGGTCACGGCGGCCATTCTTGCGAAGCTCGTCAAGGAAGCCGGCGTGCCCGACGGCGTGCTCAATACCGTACATGGCTTTGGCGAAGAGGCCGGCAAGGCATTGACCGAGCATCCCGCCATCAAGGCGATCGGCTTCGTCGGCGAAAGTTCGACGGGCTCGGCGATCATGGTTCAGGGCGCGCCGACCTTGAAGCGCGTGCATTTCGAACTCGGCGGCAAGAACCCGGTGATCGTGTTCGACGACGCCGATCTCGACCGCGCGCTCGATGCGGTCGTGTTCATGATCTACTCGCTCAACGGCGAGCGCTGCACGTCGTCGAGCCGCTTGCTGATCCAGGCCGGCATCGCCGAAAAATTCGTCGAAAAGCTGACCGCACGGGTGAAAGCGCTGAAGGTCGGCCATCCCCTCGATCCCGCCACCGAGATCGGGCCGCTGATCCACGAACGTCATCTCGCGAAGGTCTGCTCCTATTTCGACGTCGCACGCCAGGACGGCGCGACGATTGCCGTCGGCGGCAAGGCCTATGATGGCCCGGGCGGCGGATATTATGTCGAGCCGACCCTGGTGACCGGCGCTCACGGCAAGATGCGCGTGGCGCAGGAAGAGGTGTTCGGCCCCTTCCTCACCGTGCTGCCCTTCAAGGACGAAGCAGACGCGATCGAGATCGCCAACGACATCCGCTACGGCCTGACCGGCTATGTCTGGACCAACGATGTCGGCCGCGCGTTGCGTGTCGCGGATGCGCTGGAAGCCGGCATGATCTGGCTGAACTCGGAAAACGTCCGCCATCTGCCGACGCCGTTCGGCGGCATGAAGGCCTCCGGCATCGGCCGCGACGGCGGCGATTACTCGTTCGATTTCTACATGGAAACCAAGCACGTCTCGCTGGCGCGGGGCACGCATAAGATTCAGAAGCTGGGAATCTAACGCCCGCGGTTCCTCGGCGCGCGGAGCGCCAACGAGGAATGGCTGGGTCTAGAGAGGGGAAACGCAATGCCCGTACCGCAACATATCTTCGAGCCGCCGTTCAACATCATCCGCTCCAGCCACGCCGTGCTGGACGTCACCGACCTGAAGCTCAGCCGCGAGTTCTATGAAAGCGTTGTCGGCCTGCATGTCGAGGACGCCGACGACAAGGTCGTCTACTTGCGCGCGGCCGAGGAGCATCAGCATCACTCGCTGGTGTTGCGCAAGGCGGCCGCGCCTGCCTGCAACCGCCTCGGCTTCAAGGTCGGCAACGACGGGGATCTGGACAAGGCTGCGAAGTTCCTGTCCGAGAACGGCCTTGGCTACGCCTTCGTCGATCAGCCGTTCCAGGGCCGCACGCTGCAGTTCACCGATCCGTTCGGCTTCCAGATCGAGCTATATGCGTCGATGGACCGGCGGCCGCATCTGCTGCGCCGCTACGATCTCTACAGGGGCTGCCATCCGCAGCGGCTCGACCATTTCAACGTGTTCGCCGCCGAGGTGCAGGACACCGTCGAATTCTACGCCCGGCTCGGCTTTCGCCTCACCGAATACGCGGAGGAGGACGGACCGAACGGGCGCATCGCCGCCGCCTGGATGCATCGCAAGGGCAATGTCCACGATTTTGCCATCACCAACGGCAAGGGCCCGCGGCTGCACCACTTCGCCTACTGGACGCCGACGGCGATGAACATCATCCACCTCTGCGACGTCATGGCCTCGCAGGGCTTCGTGAAGAACATCGAGCGTGGCCCCGGGCGCCACGGCATCTCGAACGCATTCTTTCTCTACGTCCGCGACCCCGATGGACACCGTCTCGAGCTCTACACCAGCGACTATTTCACCGGCGATCACGACCACGAGCCGCTGCGCTGGTCGCTGCGCGATCCGCGCCGCCAGACATTGTGGGGCGCGCCCGCCCCGCGCTCCTGGTTCGAGCAGGGCTCGCCGTTCTCCGGGCAGACCGTGCGTGAACCGAAGTTCGTGGCCGACGTGCTGGTGGCGGATTAAGCAATGAATCTCCCTCGCCTCGCCACCTATTCCGTCAAGGGTGCTACGAAGTACGGCGCCGTCGTCGACGGCGGCATTGTCGATCTCTCCGCGCGCCACGCAAAGGACTATCCGACGCTGCGCGAGGTGATCGCGGCAGGACAGCTCGCGAGCCTCGCCGAGGAGGCCACCGGCCGCACGCCCGATCTCGCGCTCGGCGACATCATCTGGCTGCCGCCGGTGCCCGCGCCGGAAAAAATCATCTGCATCGGCGTCAACTATCCCGACCGCAATGCCGAGTACAAGGACGGCCAGGACGCACCGAAATATCCGAGCATGTTCATGCGCTCGCCGCGCTCCTTTGTCGGCCACGACACGCCGCTGGTGCGCCCGCGCGCCTCAGCGCAGCTCGACTATGAGGGCGAGATCGTGCTGGTGATCGGCAAGCAAGGCCGACACATTCCGGAAAGTTCTGCGCTCGATCACATCGCCGCGCTGACGCTCTGCAACGAAGGCTCGGTGCGCGACTGGCTGCGCCATGCCAAGTTCAACGTCACGCAGGGCAAGAACTTCGATTCCAGCGGCAGCCTTGGCCCGTGGCTGGTGCCCTACACGCAGGAATCGCAGATTGCCGACATCCGCCTCACCACGCATGTCAATGGCGAGCTGCGCCAGGACGACCGCACCAGCCGATTGATGTTCCCGTTCCGCTATCTCATCAGCTATATCTCGACCTTCGCAACGCTTGTCCCCGGCGACGTCATCGTCACGGGCACGCCGACCGGCGCCGGCGCGCGGTTCGATCCGCCGCGCTATCTGAAGCCGGGCGATGTTATCGAAGTCGCGTCCGATGGCATCGGGACCTTGCGAAACGGCGTCGTCAACGAAGCCTGAACACCGATTGAAATGGAATAATGCCATGACCACCCTCACCGGCGGCGAAGCGATCGTAAGCGGCCTTGTCGCTCATGGCGTTGACACCGTGTTCGGCCTGCCCGGCGCGCAGGTCTACGGCCTGTTCGACGCCTTCCACCAGGCCCAGCTCAAGGTGATCGGCGCGCGGCACGAGCAGGCCTGCGGCTACATGGCGTTCGGCTATGCCCGTTCCAGCGGCAGGCCCGGCGTGTTCAGCGTGGTGCCCGGCCCCGGCGTGCTCAACGCCAGCGCCGCGCTGCTCACCGCCTTCGGCTGCAACGAGCCGGTGCTGTGCGTCACCGGCCAGGTGCCGACGCAATTTCTCGGCAAGGGCCGCGGCCATCTGCATGAGATGCCGGACCAGCTCGCGACCTTACGCACCTATGTGAAATGGGCGGACCGGATCGAATATCCCGGCAACGCGCCGACCACCGTCGCGCGCGCCTTCCAGGAGATGACGTCCGGACGGCGTGGCCCCGCTTCGGTCGAGATGCCCTGGGACGTCTTCACCCAGCGCGCCGACACCGCGGCTGCGCAAGTGCTGGAGCCGCTGCCCGCGCCGCAGCCCGACCCTGACATGATCAAGCAAGCGGCCGCGCTGATCAGGAACAGCAAGGCGCCGATGATCTTCGTCGGTAGCGGCGCAATCGAAGCGCGCGAGGAGATTCTCGAACTCGCCGAGATGACCGACGCGCCTGTCGTCGCCTTCCGCAGCGGCCGCGGCATCGTCTCCAATGCGCATGAGCTTGGACTCACGATGGCGGCGGCCTACAAGCTGTGGCCGACAACCGATTTGATGATCGCGATCGGCACGCGCGCCGAACTGCCGGCATCGGGCTTCCGCTGGCCGTATCAGCCGAAGGGGCTGAAATCCATTCGTGTCGATATCGATCCGGCCGAGATGCGCCGGGTCGCCTCCGATGTCGCTATCGTCGCCGATGCCAAGGCCGGGGCGGCCGATCTCGTCGCCGCCGTGAAGAGGGCCGGCTATGCCAGGACCAGCGGCCGGCGGGGAGACATCCGCGAGGTGACTGCGACGGCGCAAGCCGAGATCCAGCGCATCCAGCCGCAGATGGCGTATCTCAACATTCTGCGCGAGGTGCTGCCGGCGAACGCGATCGTGACCGATGAATTGTCGCAGTTCGGCTTCGCCTCCTGGTACGGCTTCCCGATCTACGAGCCGCGCACTTTCATCACATCCGGCTATCAGGGCACGCTCGGCTCGGGCTTCCCGACCGCGCTCGGCGCCAAGGTCGCCAATCCCGACAAGCCGGTGGTGGCGATCACCGGCGACGGTGGCTTCATGTTCGGCGTGCAGGAGCTCGCCACCGCCGTGCAATTCAACATCGGCGTGGTGACGCTGGTGTTCAACAACAACGCCTACGGCAATGTCCGCCGCGACCAGCGCGAGCGCTTCGACGGCCGCGTGGTGGCGTCGGATCTGATCAACCCGGATTTCGTCAAGCTGGCGGAGTCCTTTGGCGTCGCATCCGCGCGCGTCACCGCGCCTGACCAGTTCAAGGCGGCGATGGAGAAGGCGCTCGCCCATGGCGGGCCGTATCTGATCTCGGTGGAAGTGACGCGGGATTCGGAAGTCAGCCCGTGGGCGTTCATTCACCCGCCGAAGCCGTAAACGAAGCATCGTCGTTCCGGAACTCTTTCCTTCTCCCCTTGCGGGAGAAGGTGGATCGCTGACGCGCAGCGGCAGCGAGACGGATGAGGGGTCTGTCTCCGCGGATGGAGACCCCTCATCCGCCTTCCCTTTCGGGAAGGCACCTTCTCCCACAAGGGGAGAAGGAAGATCAGCGCGTCCTGCGGAAGGTCAGATTGATCCGCTTAGGCCCGAGCAACGCATGTTCACCATCGGCGAGCGGCGCGACGCCATGATAGGCGAGCCTGCTAGCCCCGCCCCAGACCACGACATCGCCATGGACGAGCCGGAACCGGCGCGGCTTGTCGTTGCGTGCCAGGCCGCCGAACAGGAAGGTCGCAGGTAGCCCAAGCGAGACCGAGACGATCGGCGCCGAATAATCCAGCTCGTCCTTGTCCTGATGCAGCGACAGCCGCGTGCCAGGCTCATAGCGGTTGACGAGGCAGGCATCGGGCGCAAAGCCAGTAAAGCCGCCCTGCTCCGCCGCGCGGCGGGCGAGATCGCGGAGCACGGGTGGCATCGCCGGCCACGGCGCCCCGGTCCGCGGGTCGATGGGATCATAGCGATAGCCGGTATGATCGGTGATCCAGCCGCGCTCGCCGCAATTGGTCATGGCGACCGACATCAGATGCCCGCCGGGCGTGGTCATGCGCCGGAACGGCGACTGCGCCACGATGGCGCGCACCGCATCGATCAACTCGCTTTCGATCGGCTTGACGAAGCCGCGCAGCAGCACGGCGCCGTCGGCGATCTTCTCGCGCGACGGCTGAGCTTCGGCGACATTATCGAACAAATCCCCCATCAGCGGCAGCGTTTATTTCGCATCGTGAAAGATCACACCCAGCGTGTAGCGCTGGCCAGAGCGAATCCGGCTGACGCCATGGCGGAGATTAACGCGGTAGGTGCCGCGTGTCCCCTGCACTGGACGATGATGCACAGCGAAGGCAACGGCGTCGCCCTGCGCGAGCGGAACCACTTCGGCGCGGGACTGCATGCGCGGGCGTTGCTCGGTCAGCACGAACTCGCCGCCGGTGAAATCGCGTCCCGGCTCGGACAAGAGGATCGCGACCTGGAGCGGGAACACGTGCTCGCCATAGAGATCCTGATGCAGGCAGTTGAAATCGCCGGCCTCATATTGCAACAGCAGCGGCGTCGGCCGCGTTTGGCCTGCCTCGTGGCATCGTTTCAGGAACGCGGCGTGAGTGGCGGGATAGCGAATGTCGATCCCCATCGCCTCGTTCCAGCGATTGGCGACGCCCTGGAGATGCGCGTAGAGCGCCGGGCGCAACTGCGCGATCAGATCGGGCAGCGGATAGGAGAAATATTTGTATTCGCCGCGGCCAAAGCCGTGGCGGCCCATGACGATACGGCTGCGGAAGTTGGTGTCGTCGGGATAGAGCGCGGCGACGGCGCGGCACTGCTCCGGCGTGAGCAGGCCCTTCAGGACGGCGGAGCCGTGGGTGTCGAGCTCGCCGGTGATTTGCGGCCAGTCGAGGGCATCGACATGGGCGGCAGTATCCGCTGACGGGGATTGAGGCGATTTGCGTGCTGTTGCTGTCATGGCTCTCTGACCTTCGCAGGACCGCCCCGTCCTCTACCACCCGATTTCCGTCTCTCTCCCCGTCATTGCGAGCGGAGCAAAGCAATCCAGAATTCCTCCGCGGAACCAGTCTGGATTGCTTTGTCGCAAGAGCTCCTCGCAATGACGAAGGAGAGACTTTAGCCCCGCACCGGCAGCGTCACCACGTCATAGCCGTGCTTGATCGTGCGCTTCAGCACGGGGTCCTCCAGCTCGAAATCGAAGCGATCGGCGGGACGGATGCCGCCCTTCGCCGCAAACGTACCGCCGAACATGGCGCAGCCGTCGGGGAATTTCCCACCGTCGAAGCCACGCGCGATGAGGTCGACGACCGGCAGCATCGCGTCGAGCGTGCCCTCCTGGTAGAGCACGCGCTCGCCCTTGATCGTGGCCCAGGAGCGCAGGATCATCCTGTCCCAATGGCCGATGACGTCCTCGAGCTCCCACACGGTGGATGCGATCGGCTTGTCGCACATCTGCTTGGACACCGTGACGTTGTAGGCTTCGACCTTGCGGTCGGTGTGGTCGGAACCGCAGCCGACGAAAATGCGACCCTGCCAGCCGATCAGCACGAACTCGACCTCGCCGGAGGAATCGCCGCCGGTGCATTCGATGCTGTCCTCCTGCGTCAGCCGCCGCGCCGAGGCACGGTAGTAGATCGGCGTCGAGGCCGGCGGCGCGATACCCATCTCCTGCAGCTCGGCAATGTGCTTGTCGCGCGCGACCGGATCGCGGCCGGTCCAGCCGGCGATGACCATCTGGTCGATCGCCAGCGTCAGCGGCGTGGTGGTGTCCTGGGCGTCAACGGTGAAGGTCAGGTCAAACACGAATTACGGCCTCCATGCCGGCAGCAAGCTCGAAGATACGGCGGTCCGATCCGCCCGCGCCCGCCAGCATCAGGCCGACGGGAATTTCGCCCTCGCGATGCGCCGGCAGCGAGATGGCGCAACCGTCGATCATGTTGATCAGGGTGCAATTGCGGAGCGCCCGCAGGTTTTCCCTGGTGAACTCCTTGTCGTCGGCGAGATCGGCGATTTTCGGCGGCGTGTTGGCGGTGGTCGGCAGCACCAGCGCGTCATAGGGCGCGATCCGCGCATTGACGCGGGCGATCAGCGAGCGGCGCTCGTGGAGAAGATCGATGTAGTCCGCCGCGCTCTGCGCCTCGCCGCGCATGATGCGCACGGAGACTCGGGGATCGTAGACGTCACCCTTGGATGTGAGGAGGTAGCGGTGCCAGGCGTAGCTTTCGGAAGCCGCAAAGCCGCCCTTGGCGTTCATCGGTCCGATGTCGTGGAATTCGGCCATCTCCATGCGCTCGATGATCGCGCCGTGATCGGCAAGGCTCTTGAGCGCACGCTCGAATGTCCCGGCCACAGCCGCGTCGAGGTCATCGAGCGCGATCGTGGTCGGCACCGCCAGCCGCATGCCCTTGACAGGTCGCGGCTTCAGCGGGCCGATCAGCTCGTTGGCGAGCACGGCATCGAGAATGGCACAGCAACTGACCGATCGTGCCAGCGGCCCGATGCTGTCGAGCGAGAACGACAGCGGCACAGCCCCGTCGAGCGGCACGCGCCGCTGCGTCGGCTTGTAGCCGACGATGCCGTTATAGGCCGCCGGAATCCGGCAGGAGCCGCCGGTGTCGGTGCCGAGCGCGCCATGCGCCATGCCGTCGAGCACGGACACCGCGGCACCCGAGGACGAACCGCCGGGCACGTGGC
The DNA here is from genome assembly GCF_023073515.1 of Bradyrhizobium sp. 17. Lineage (NCBI taxonomy): Bacteria > Pseudomonadati > Pseudomonadota > Alphaproteobacteria > Hyphomicrobiales > Nitrobacteraceae > Bradyrhizobium > Bradyrhizobium sp. 17. The sequence continues at coordinate 42,195 of NZ_JADPJQ010000037.1, forward strand.
CCTCGGCCCGGTTCCAGGCGCCCTTTGGCGTGCCGTAATGCGGATTGATGCCGATGCCGGAATAGGCGAACTCGGTCATGTTGGTGCGCCCGATCACGACGAAGCCGGCCTTGCGCAGCCGCGCTACCGTGGGGGCATCCTGCTCGGCCGGCGAGGAATCATCGAGCGCGCGGGAGCCGGCGCGCGTCACCTGGCCCTTGATGTCGAAGAGATCCTTGATCGAGACCGGGATACCGGCGTAGCGCGACGGCGCCGCCTTCACCTTGCGCAAACCGTCCATCGCATCCGCCGCCACAAGCGCGGCGTCCCTGTCCACATGGATGAAGGTACGCTGCCCCTCGCCGGCCGGATCGGCGATTTTGGCGATGCAAGCCTCGACCAGCTTGCGGGAGCTGGTGCGGCCGCTTTCGAGGTCTTCGGCGAGCTTCTTCAGTGTCGAAAAATCGGGCATGTCTGTCTCACGGAATATTTGCGCGCAATGTATAGCGCTGCCTCACTTCGACACAAGCATTGTGCGCATGATGGCATGCATGCGCATTGCTGGACCGTTGACGCGCCATGGTCGATTGTCGCATCAAGATCGCAACAGCCGGGCTTCGCTTGGCCTTGGGAGGACCTGCCGAGATGGCCGAACCGCATCGCGCGCGACCGAAACCGACGCCGGAGACCCAGCATTTCTGGGACGGCACCAAGGCGGGCGAGTTGCGCCTGCAGCGCTGCGACGCCTGTGCGCATGTCTATTTCCCGCCGCGCCCGTTCTGCCCGTCCTGCGCCTCGCGCAAGGTCAGCATCTTCAAGGCGAGCGGCAACGGCTTTCTCTACAGCTACGTGATCAACCACCGTCCCGCCGCGCCCGGCTTCACGCCGCCTTACGCGATTGCGGTAGTCGAGCTCGAAGAGGGACCGCGGATGATGAGCAACATCATCGACTGCCCGCAGACGCCGGAGGCGCTCGAACTCGACATGAAGCTCGAGGTCGCCTTCGAGGCGCTCGACGACAAGATCACCCTCCCCGTATTCCGTCCGGCGAAGGGATAGAGCATGCGCAGCAATCAGGTTGCCGTCGTCGGCGCGGCCGAGACCACCGAACTCGGTGTCATCCCCAACGTCTCGCAGCTCCAGCTTCACGCGGATGCGGCGCTCAATGCCATTGCCGATGCCGGGCTGAAGCTGTCCGACATCGATGGTTTCGCCACCGCCGTCGAAACGCCGCAGCAGGTCTGCCACTATCTCGGCATCAAGCCGACCTGGGTGGACGGCACCTCGGTCGGCGGCTGCTCCTTCATGCTGCACGTCCGCCATGCCGCCGCAGCGATCGAGGCCGGCCTATGCAAGACGGTGCTGATCACCCATGCCGAGAGCGGCAAGTCGATGATCGGCAAGGCGCCGCGCTCGATTCCTGCCGACAGCCTGCAAGGCCAGTTCGAGGCGCCGTTCGGTGTCTACGGCCCGCCCAGCATGTTCCCGATCCCCGTGCTTCGCTTCATGAAGACCTATGGCATCACGCACGAGCAGCTCGCCTCGGTCGCAGTGGTGCAGCGGGAGTGGGCGGCGAAGAATCCGCGCGCGATGATGAAGGATCCCATCACGGTCGCGGACGTCCTCAACTCGCGCATGATCGCCTATCCGTTCCGCCTGCTGCAATGCTGCCTCGTCACCGACGGCGGCGGCGCGCTGATCCTGACCTCGGCGGACCGTGCCAGGGATTTTCCGCGCAAGCCCGTCTACATCATGGGCACCGGCGAGAGCGTGGAGACGCCGATGGTCAGCCAGATGGAGACGTTCAACTCCTCGCGCGCGTTCAAGACCGCGGGGCCCCTCGCCTTCAAGGAGGCCGGCATCGCGCATAAGGATGTCGACCATCTCATGATCTACGACGCCTTTGCGCATCTGCCGCTGTTCGGCCTCGGCGACCTCGGCTTCATGCCGCACGAGGAGACCGGAAAGTTCATCGCCGACGGCAACACGCGGCCCGGCGGCAAGCTGCCGCTCAACACCAATGGCGGCGGCCTGAGCTACATGCATTCGGGCATGTACGGCATGTACGCGCTCCAGGAGAGCGTGCGGCAGATGCGCGGTATCGCGCCGGCGCAGGTCGCCAAGGCGAAGATTTCGGTGTGTCACGGCGTCGGCGGCATGTTCGCCGCGTCGGGCACGATCGTGTTTACGAACGAGAGGTAATCCACATGACGAAATCACTGCAAGACAAGGTCATCATCGTCACCGGCGCAGGCCGCGGCATCGGGCGCGAAATCGCGCTGCTCTGCGCCGGCGAGGGCGCCAAGGTCGTCGTCAACGATCCCGGCGTCGCCGCGGACGGCGCTGGCACCAGCGCCGCGCCCGCCGAGGAAGTGGTCGAGGAGATCAAGAAGCGCGGCGGCACCGCCGTCGCCAATTTCGAGTCGGTGGCCGAAGCCATCCCCGCCAGCAAGATCGTGAAGACCGCGACCGATCATTTCGGCCGGCTCGACGGCGTGGTCAACAATGCCGGCATCCTGCGCGACATGATCTTCCACAAGATGAGCGTGGAAGCGTTCGAGGCCGTCATCAAGGTGCATTTGATGGGCTCGTTCTACGTCAGCCACGCCGCGGCGCGGATTTTCCGCGAGCAGGAGTCCGGCTCGTTCGTGCACTTCACCTCGACCTCCGGCCTGATCGGCAACTTTGGACAAGCCAATTACGCCGCCGCCAAGCTCGGCATCGTCGGCCTATCGAAGTCTATTGCGCTCGACATGGGCCGCTTCAACGTTCGCTCCAACTGCGTCTCGCCGTTCGCCTGGACCCGCATGATCGGGACCATCCCGACTGAGACCGAAGCCGAGAAGGCGCGCGTCGAGAAGATCAAGCAGATGGGCCCGGAGAAGATCGCGCCGGTCTGCGCCTATCTGCTCTCCGATGCCGCCAAGGACGTCTCAGGGCAGATCTTCGGCGCACGCATGAACGAGCTGTTCCTCTTCAGCCAGAACCGGCCGCTGCGCTCGGTGCATCGGAGCGAAGGCTGGACGCCGCAATCGATCGCGGAACACGGCATGCCGGCGCTGAAAGGTTCGTTCTACAAGCTCGACCGTTCCGCCGACATCTTCCCGTGGGATCCCGTGTAAGGATCCCGTCGAGCCGCACTTCCGGCATTCCTGCTCTGCGATCTCCGGCTGCCTTGTCCGGAGATCGCTCCGCTTTACGCCCGATTGCTGGCGGATCATTTCCTCCCAACACAACTTTGGGAGGAAACCATGACAAGAATGCTGACCGACTCCGACGACACGACTGCAGGCAGCGGCCTCGCCCGCCGCACGCTCCTCAAGGGCGCCGCGACCGTTGCCGCATCCGCCCTGCTCGCCTCACGCGCGGACGCCCGCGACTTCGGCGCCAATGCCGAGCCGCAGCGCTATCCCGATCCTGACATCATTGCCATCGATCCCAAGCGCTTCAAGGCGAAGGTCGGCAACACCGCAATCAAGCGGCTCTATACCGGCTGCCTGTGGGCGGAAGGGCCAGCGTGGAATGCGCAAGGGCAATATCTGGTCTGGAGTGACATCCCCGCCAACCGGCAGCTGCGCTACCTCGATGACGACGGCCACATCTCCGAGCAGTTCCACAAGCCGTCGAACGAGGCCAACGGCAACTCGTTCGACACCGAGGGGCGCCAGCTCAGTGCCGAGCGCACCCGGCTCGTCCGCTATGAGCACGACGGTTCGGTGACGACCCTGGCCGAGCAGGCCGGCGGCAAGCCGCTCAACGGCCCCAACGACATGGTGGTGCATCCCAACGACAAGGCGATCTGGTTCACCGATCCCGGCTACGGCGCGATCAGTATCTACGAGGGCAAGCTGGCCAATACCGGCTCGCTGCAGCCCCATCAGAAGGAAGCGGTTTATCGCATTGATCCGCAGAGCGGCCAGGTCGCGAAGGTGGCCGACGAGCCGTTCAAGCCGAACGGCATCGCTTTTAGTCAGGACTACAAGAAGCTCTATGTCTGCGACACCGGCATCACGCATTATCCTGAAGCCAAGAACGTGGTGTGGTCGTACGACATCGATGGGGCGAAGCTTTCGAACCCGAAGAAGCTGATCGACATGACGCTCGACGGCAAATCAGGCTTCCCCGACGGCCTGCGCGTCGACACCGAAGGCAACATCTGGGTCGGCGCCGGCTGGGTCGGCCCCGGCTATGACGGCGTGCAGGTGTTCGCGCCAAACGACGGCGCGCGCATCGGGCAGATCCTGTTGCCCGAGACCTGCGCCAACGTCTGCTTCGGCGGCAAGAAGCGCAACCGCCTGTTCATGACCGCGAGCCAGTCGCTCTATGCGGTGTATGTGGAGACGCAGGGCGCGCATTTCTGTTGAGTGCAGCGAATGGTGAGTGGCGAATGGATTCCACTCGCCACTCACCATGTCTCTACCCCGTATTCCTCAATCCCGCCGAGATCCCGTTGATCGTCAGCTGAATCCCGCGCAGCACCTGCTCATCCGGGTTCTGCGCGCGATGCTCTTTCAGCAGCTCGACCTGCACATGGTTGAGCGGGTCGAGATAAGGGAAGCGGTGGCGCACCGAGCGCTCCAGCAGCGGGTTGCCTTGCAGCAGCCGGTCCTGGCCCATGATGTCCAGCAGCGTCTCGATGCAGGAATGCCATTCGCGGCGGATGCGGCTGAAGATTTTTTCGCGGAGCGCCTCGTCGGGCACGAGTTCGGCATAGCGCGAGGCGATCGCGATCGAGCTCTTGGCCAGCACCATGTCCATGTTCGACAACAGCATGCGGAAGAACGGCCATTCCTTGTAGAGCTCTTTGAGGAACGGCATGCCCTTGTCGGGATGCTCCGCGATCCATTGCTCGACCGCGCTGCCAAAGCCGTACCAGCCGGGCAGCATCAGGCGGCATTGCGCCCAGGAGAACACCCAGGGAATGGCGCGAAGGTCCTCGATCGCGCGGGTCTTCTTGCGCGAGGCCGGGCGGCTGCCGATGTTGAGCGTCGCGATCTCGTTGATGACCGTGGACGCCCAGAAATAATCGACGAAGCCGTCGGTCTCGTAGACGAGGCCGCGATAGGCCTTGAAGGCGAGATTTGAAAGCTCGTCCATCGCGGTCAGATATTCGCGGCGCGGCGCGCTCTGGCGCGGATGCAACAGGCTCGCCTCCAGCGTTGCGGCTGCCAGGATCTCCAGATTGTTGCGGCCGACTTCGGCGTTGGAGTATTTCGACGAGATGATCTCGCCCTGCTCGGTGATGCGGATCTGGCCGTTCACCGCGCCGCCGGGCTGGGCGATGATGGCATCATAGCTCGGTCCGCCGCCGCGGCCGACCGAACCGCCGCGGCCATGGAACAGGCGTAGGCGCACGCCGTGGCGCTCGAACACGTCGACGAGGCCGATCTCGGCCTTGTAGAGCTCCCAGCCCGAGGTGACGAAGCCGCCATCCTTGTTCGAGTCGGAATAGCCCAGCATGACCTCCTGCACGCTGCCGCGGCTGTCGACCAGGCGGCGATAATCATGTAGCGAGAGCATGCGGTCCATGATGGCGCTGGAAGCCTGCAAATCCTCGATGGTCTCGAACAGCGGCACGATGTTGATGGCGCTGCGCCCGGAGGGATGGACGAGACCGACCTCCTTCAGGAGCACCGCGACCTCGAGCATATCCGACATGCCCTTGCACATCGAGATGATGCATTGGGGGATGGCGTCCGAGCCGAACTTCGCGTGCGCCTCGGCGGCGGCATGGAACACGTTGAGCTCGCCCATCGTCTCGTCGCTGTACTTGACGAACGGCGACACCAGCGAGCGCGTTGAGCGCAACTCGTTGGTGAGCAGCGAGATGCGGGCGTCCTCGCCGAGCGCGAGATAGGACATGCCGGGATTGGCGGCATCCATCAGCTCGGCAATGGTCCGCTCGTGCACCGCCGAGTTCTGCCGGATATCGAGCCGGGCCAGATGGAATCCAAAGCAGTCCACCGCACGCCGCAGCAGCCGCAGCCGGCCGCGGGCGATGACGCCGGCGTTGTTGGAGATCAGCGAGCGGTGCAGCACGTCGAGATCGGCCTTTAGCTCCCCGACGCTGTCATAGGGCGCGCCCTTGCCGACCGGCCGGCGCGTAATCTCGACCTGAAGCATTTCGGCCGTGGCGGTGAGGCGCGCATAGATGCCGGAGACCGCGAGGCGATAGGGCTCGCCGCTCCGGTGCGGCGAGGTATCGGGCGAGCGCTCCGCCAGCGTGCGCAGCTCCTCGGAGACGTCGGCGAGGTGCGCCGCGATCGACAATTCCGAGCCGAGCACGTGCAGCTCGTTCAGATAGAACTGCATCACCCGGCTCGACTGCAGTCGCAGCGTGCCGCGCATCACGTCGGCGGTGACGAAGGGATTGCCGTCGCGGTCGCCGCCGATCCAGCTGCCCATGCGCAGGAACGAGGCGAGCTCGCCGGCCGCCTGCTCGCCGCCCTCCTCCAGCCGGTCCTCCAGCGCGTTGACCAGCCGCGGCACCTCGCGGAGAAACGTGTAATCGTAGAACGACAAGCCGTTGGCGACCTCGTCGAGCACGGTGAGCTTGGTCCGGCGCAGCAGGTTGGTCTGCCACAGCGTCAGCACCTCGCGGCGGAGCTGCTCGTCGCTGGCGGCAGCCTCTTCCGCCGTCAGCGCGACGCGCTCGCGACGATCGAGCAGGGCTGCGACCTCCATCTCACGGTCCATGGTGCTCTTGCGGCGGACCTCGGTCGGATGCGCCGTCAAAACCGGGCTGACCAGCGCGCTCTTGAAGAAGTTGCGCAGGGCATCGGCACCGATGCCCGCAGCCCTCGCATGGGCGAGCGTCTCGGCCAGCACGCCGGAGCCGCCGCCCTTGTTGGCGCGCATCTGGCGGATGTTGTTCTGGTCCTCGGCGATGTTGGCGAGGTGGGAGAAATAGCTGAAGGCGCGGACGATCCGCACCGTCTCGGAGGTCGACATGCTGTCGAGGATCTGCTCGAGCTCGCGGCGGGCGAGCCGGTCCTCGTCGCGGTGGAATCGGATCGAGGTCTGCCGGATGCGCTCGACCAGATCGAACAATTCAGGCCCCTCCTGGTCGCGCACCGTGTCGCCGAGAATGCGCCCGAGCAGGCGGATGTCGTCCCGCAGCCGCACGTCCGCTTCCAGCGCCTGGACGTCCTCAGGGCGATTGGGGCGCTGCTCGGCGGCGTCGGATGATACGGTCTGGAGGGACATGGCTCGCTCCGCTGTTCGAGCTCGCTTCGCTGCCCGGCTCAGCCGAGTGTGCAAGTTTTTTGTCGCAGCGCAAGATGAAGTTGGGGGCGGCGCGGCAACATCACCGATCATGGGAGAAATGCGCCTTGCTGAACGGCGCGCGCACACGTCCGCGGTCTCGCGGCGCAGGGGCCCGAGTTTTGCTGTCCGTTTCGCCCTCATCGATAAGAAAGGGCGCAGGGAAGGCCGGGCGCCGGCTGGCACCCAGGGTCCGCACGCGAAAGACGCACGCGGGGGTGACCATAGGTGATGCCGGAACATCCCGGCCTTCCCTGCGCAATGGTTTACGGCTTATGGCGCGCTCTCCCCGGGGAGCGACGCACTATTGCCCCCGTCGCCTTGCAGATGATCGATGCGCGCACCCGGTCGGGCCGCACATCACCGCAAGCCTTGACGCACAGACCCCGGGCGTCAGGACCACACGCTTTTGCCGTCCGCGGACGTCCCTCCCCGGACATCCGGAAGCTCGCGCGTGCTCGTCACCGAAGCCGAAAAGAACCGCTGTGACCGCGCCGGGTCGTTCGCGCGGATCGCGATGACTCACAGGCGTAGCCCGCCCTGCCATCTCGTCACGCGCCGGCGCTGCCGCGTCCATCGCATCCCGGCTCACGTATCGTGACGATCGCGAAACGCCCTTTTTAGCGGGCCAGAATAGTTGCGGTTTACCCGAAGAAGCGAATTCGGTCAATCAGAATATTGGAGAACCGATCGATTGACCTGCATGTGGCGGGTTTTGCCCGTCGGGCAACGCGAGGGATTGTGGGTCGGAAGCATTGAGCGGCCCACCCAACTCCAAATAGTGACGCTTACCAGTGGCGATGGTGCCGCCAACCATAGTGATGGCCTCGGCCTCTGCCCCAGCCGTAATGATGACCACGGCCGCCGCGATGACCCCACCCGTGGCCACCGCCATGTCCGTGGCCGCCCTTGACCTCGATGGTGTCAGTCTGAGACGCGCCCAGTGTGTCCGGCTTGGCAACGGGCATCGCCGAAGCAGAAGGTGTGGGTGTCAAAGCAACGGCCCCCGCCACAAAGCCCACCAAGCAAAGCCACTTCATGCAATCGCCTCCCGATAAGAATGAACCAAGGGCCAGCCGCGGCACATTGCGGCCGCGTTCGCTCCCGCTCGTCAACAATGAAGCCGGGAAAAAGTTGCAATGAAATGTGACGCATTGCGGAGGCGTAGGATATCCTACGAGTTTGCCTTAAGCCGGCACGATCACCTTGCCGATCGGCCAGAGCGCGATGCCGGCGAGCTTGAGGTGGGCCCAGGCGAAGGGAATGCCGATGATGGTGATCGCGAGGGCCACGGCGGTGAAGAGGTGGCCGAGCGCCAACCACCAGCCGGCGAGCACGAACCAGATGATGTTGCCGATCACCCCGAGCGGGCCGGTGCCGACATCCTCGACACCGGTGACCTCATAGCGGCTGACCGCCCGCGAGCCGAACGGCATCAGCGTGTAGACGGCGATATTGAACGCCGCCCGCGCCCAGGGCAGGCCGATGATGGTGACCGCCATGATGACCGCGGCGACCAGCCAGCCGAGCGCCATCCAGGCGCCGCCAATGAGAATCCAGAGCAGGTTGAGCAGGATGGAAACGGGAGCCATGGGATGATCCGAAGGTCGATGATCCCGTGAGTATAGCACGATGCGCGAGGTTGCGATCGATAAAGCCGCTCACGTATTCGCGTGCTCGTGTAGCCCGGATGAGCGAAGCGACATCCGGGTCTTACTGGTTGTTATCCCGGGTATCGCTTCGCTCACCCGGGCTACGCACCGCTAGATCTTCCGCCCCGCCTGCTCCCAATAGGGATCGCGCAGGCGCCGCTTGAAGATCTTGCCGGAGTCTTCGCGCGGCAGCCCGGTGCGGATCTCGATGTGCTTTGGGACCTTGTAGTCGGCAAGCGAGGCCTTCAGGCGGGTGCGGATTTCGGCGGCATCCAGCGTAACGCCGGCTTGCGGCTCGACCACCGCCATCAGCGCTTCGCCGAACTCGGCATCGGGGATGCCGAACACCGCGCAATCATGCACGCCGGGCACCGCGTGCAGCACGGACTCGATCTCGGCCGGATAGATGTTGACGCCGCCCGAGATCACCATGTCGCGCTTGCGGTCGCAGATGAAGACGTAGCCCTCTTCGTCGATATAGCCGACGTCGCCGGAGGTGATGAAGCCGTCGCGATCGATTTCGGCGCGCTTCTCCGGCTTGTTGTGGTAGGTGAAATCGGCCATCCTGGCCATGCGCGAGTAGATCTCGCCGATCTCGCCTACACCCAGCACGCGTCCGTCCTCACCGATGAAGCGCAGCTCGGCGCCGGGCGAAATCCTGCCGACGGTGCCGGGCTTCCTCAGCGCGTCCTCGGAGGTCGCGAAGGTGACGGCGCTGGATTCAGTCGAGCCGTAGAATTCATAGATCACCGGCCCCCACCATTCGATCATGGCGCGCTTGACGTCCGCCGGACAGGGTGCTGCGGCGTGAATGATGTGGCGGAGCGAGGAGACGTCGTATTGCTTGCGCACCTCCTCCGGCAGCTTCATCAGGCGGATGAACATGGTCGGCACCATGAAGATGGTGTCGATCTTGTAGCGCTCGATCAGCTCGAGAAATTCCTCGGGCTCGAAGCGGGGCATCAGCACCAGTGCGCCGCCGAGTTTTCCCGCGCGAATGCCGAACGAGTTCGGCGCGGAGTGATAGAGCGGGCCCGGCAGGATCGTGCGGGCGCCGGGCTTGAGCCCGTAGATCATCGCGCGCATGCGCTCGCCGGCAGCCGCCTGCTCCGGCGTCGGCGCGTTGCGCCGTACGCCCTTGGGGTGGCCTGTCGTGCCCGAGGTGTAGATCATGTTCATGGGCTGCGGCACGACCGGGCCGTCATAGGGCTGGTGCTCTGCGAGCCAGGATTCGAAATCGATCGCGAAGTCCGGCGTCTTCAGATGATCGGGATCGATCTTGTAGCTGGACAGGATCTCCGGGGGCGTCGGCACGCTGAGCACGGTGACGCCTTGGGGAATCGCATCGCGCAAGGCATGCAGCATGTCGGCATGGCCGATCAGCACGGAGGTGCCGGTGTCGTTCAGGATGTAGTTGATCTCCTCCGGCTTGAAGTGCCAGTTGATCGGCACGCCGTAGGCGCCCAGCCGCATGGCGGCATAGGCGGCTTCGATGAAGGCGATGTCGTTGCGCATCAGCATGCAGACGCAATCGCCCTGCCTGACGCCGATCTGGCTGAGACCGCTCGCGATGCGGTCGGCACGATCAGCGACCTCGGCATGGGAGCGGCTGCGCCCGCCGGAGACGATGCCGAGGAAATTTGAGGTTTCGCTCATTGTTGTTTTTCTTTGTTGTTGAAGTTGCCCCTCATGGTGAGGAGGCGCAAGGCGCCGTCTCGAACCATGAGAGCCCGTGGCCCATCCCTCGAGACGCCGCTTCGCGGCTCCTCGGGATGAGGTCTGCGCTAATCCGCAAACTTCGGCGCGCGCTTCTCCAGATTGGCACGCACCGCCTCGGTCTGGTTCGCGCTGCCGATCAACTTCTGCTGCTCGACGGACTCGGCGAGTAGCGCGGGGCCCGGATCGACCGAGAGATTGTTGAGCATGCGTTTCGCGGCGCGGATCGCATCGGGGCTTTTTCCCGCGATCTCGCGCGCGACGTCGAGCGCGGCAGCGCGCGGGTCGTCGCAGATGCGCGTGGCGAGACCGTAAGCCATCGCCTCCTGCGCGGAGAAGATGCGGCCGGTGTAGGTGAGATCGCGCAAGATGTCGTCGCGCACGAGCGAAGCCAGGATCGGGGTGCCCGCCATGTCGGGTACCAGACCCCATTTGATTTCCATCACCGACATTCGCGCATCGGGCGTGAGGAAGCGCATGTCGGCGCCGAGTGCGAGCTGGAAGCCGCCGCCGAAGGCGACGCCCTGGATCGCCGCGATCACGGGGACCGGAAGCTGGCGCCAGCCCCACACGGCCTGTTGCGCAAAATTCGCCTGGCCGTGCGTGCGTTTGGTGAGGTCGCGATTTTCGCCACCCGGAATTCCATTGCCCCCCTTTTCCTTCATGGCGGCAAAACGCCCCATGTCGAGACCGGCACAGAAGGCGCGGCCCTCGCCGGACAGCACCACGACGCGCACGCCTTTTTCCTTCGAAAGCCGATCCGTTGCGGCCACAAGGGCCTCGAACATGGCCTGATCCAGCGCATTCATCTTGTCCGCGCGCACCAGCCGCACGTCGGCGACGCCTTCCGAGATCGAGATCGAGACGCGCTCTTCCATGGATGAATTCTCCCCTGGTTCCCGGCTGTTCTTGTTCGGTGCCGCTTTACAGGAAGCCGGCGGCCGGATTTAGTCAATCGATCAATTAACCGACAATCGCGACGGGGGAAACAGCCATGTTCAAGGAAAATCTTCTGGCGGGGCGGCGCATCCTCGTGACCGGCGGCGGCACCGGGCTCGGCAAGTCGATGGCGGCGCGCTTTCTCCAGCTCGGCGCGGAAGTGCACATCTGCGGCCGGCGCAAGATCGTCTGCGACGAGACCGCGACCGAGCTGATGGCTGAGCATGGCGGCCGCGTCACCAGCCACGGCGTCGACATCCGCAACGCGCTCGCGGTCGAGGAGATGATCGAGACCATCTTTCGCGACGGCCCCCTCACCGACCTCATCAACAACGCCGCCGGCAATTTCATCTCGCGCAGCGAGGAGCTGTCGCCGCGCGGCTTTGACGCCGTCGCCAACATCGTCATGCACGGCACGTTTTACGTGACGCAGGCGGTCGGCAAGCGCTGGATCGCGTTGAAGCAGCCCGGCAACGTCGTCTCGATCACCACGACCTGGGTGCGCAACGGATCGCCTTACGTGGTGCCGTCGGCGATGAGCAAGTCGGCGATCCATGCCATGACGATGTCGCTCGCGACCGAATGGGGCCGCTATGGCATCCGGCTGAACACGATCGCGCCGGGTGAGATCCCGACCGAGGGCATGAGCAAGCGCATCAAGCCCGGCGACGAAGCGGGCGCGCGCACCAAGGCGATGAACCCGATGGGCCGCGTCGGTACCATGGAGGAATTGCAGAACGTCGCCGTGTTCCTGATCTCCGGCGGTTGCGACTGGATCAGCGGCGAGACCATCGCCATGGACGGCGCGCAGGCGCTCGCGATGGGCGGCAATTTCTACCAGCTCCGCGACTGGAGCGACGACGACTGGAAAACCGCACGCGAGAGCATCATGGCGCAGAATGAAAAGGACCGTGCGAAGCGGGGCTGAGGCTCTCTCCGTAGTCGTCCTGGCGAAAGCCAGGAGGTGGATTCACACTCGAAGTGCAACAGTTGAGAGGAGAAGGCCTCGGCCGGGGTTCTGAAGTCAAGGCATTTGCGCGGGGTGTTGTTGTAGGCGGCAATGGACTGAGGGAAGCGCCTGGTTGGGAGCTTTTCGAGGTCGGTCTTTCGGGGGATGAAGCGGCGCAAGCGGCCGATGGCGTTCTCGATGCCGCCCTTTTGCCACGGCGCGTGCGGGTCGCAGGAAGAAGGTCTTCATCAAGAGGCTCTGCAAGGAAAGGTGGGCGGCGAACTCGGTGCCGTTGTCGAAGGTGACGGTATGGCGCAGTGCCTCCGGTACGGCTTTGAACAGGCGTACGAGATGGCTAGCGATACCGGCGGCGAACTTGCG
>NZ_JADPJQ010000085.1:0-1394 GCF_023073515.1 Bradyrhizobium sp. 17
CGCGGCGTCGGCATGGACGTGGTGCGCACCAATATCGACCAGATCGGCGGCACCATCGACATCAAGTCGGTCGCCGGTGAAGGCTCCTCCGTTACCATCAAGATCCCGCTGACGCTCGCCATCGTCTCCGCGCTGATCGTGGAAGCCGCCGGCGACCGCTTTGCGATCCCGCAGCTCTCCGTGGTCGAGCTGGTGCGGGCCCGCGCCAACTCGGAGCACCGCATCGAGCGCATCAAGGACACCGCGGTTCTCAGGCTGCGCAACAAGCTGCTGCCGCTGATCCATCTCAAGAAGCTGCTCAAGATCGACGACGGCGCCGTCTCCGATCCCGAGAACGGCTTCATCGTGGTGACGCAGGTCGGCAGCCAGACCTTCGGCATCGTCGTCGACGGCGTGTTCCACACCGAAGAAATCGTGGTCAAGCCGATGTCGACGAAGCTGCGCCACATCGACATGTTCTCGGGCAATACCATCCTGGGCGACGGCGCGGTCATCATGATCATCGACCCCAACGGCATTGCCAAGGCGCTCGGCGCCGCCGGCTCCTCGGCCCATGACATGAACAACGAGAACGGGACGCACAGCATCGGATCGGGCGAGCAGACCACCTCGCTGCTGGTGTTCCGCGCCGGCTCGTCCCAGCCCAAGGCGGTCCCGCTCGGGCTCGTCACGCGCCTGGAAGAGCTCCCGGCCGACAAGATCGAGTTCTCGAACGGCCGCTACATGGTGCAGTACCGCGAGCAGCTGATGCCGCTCGTTGCCATGGAGAGCGTCACCATCGCGAGCCAGGGCGCCCAGCCGATCCTGGTGTTCTCCGACGACGGCCGCTCCATGGGCCTCGTCGTCGACGAGATCATCGACATCGTCGAGGAACGGCTCAACATCGAGGTCGGCGGATCCTCCTCCGGCATTCTCGGCTCGGCCGTGATCAAGGGCCAGGCCACCGAAGTGATCGACGTCGGCCACTTCCTGCCGATGGCGTTCTCCGACTGGTTCACCCGCAAGGAGATGAAGCCGTCGCTGCACTCGCAATCGGTGCTGCTGGTCGACGATTCGGCGTTCTTCCGCAACATGCTGGCCCCGGTGCTCAAGGCCGCCGGCTACCGCGTCCGCACCGCGCCGACCGCGCAGGAGGGCCTGGCGGCGCTGCGCGCGCAGAGCTTCGACGTGGTCCTGACCGACATCGAGATGCCCGACATGAACGGGTTCGAGTTTGCCGAGACCATTCGCTCCGACAGCAATCTGGGCGCGATGCCGATCATCGGGCTCTCCGCGCTGGTGTCGCCGGCGGCGATCGAGCGCGGCCGCCAGGCCGGCTTCCACGACTATGTCGCCAAGTTCGACCGTCCCGGTCTGATCGCGGCGCTGAAGGAACAGACCGCGGGCGCCGCCGG
>NZ_JADPJQ010000077.1:0-1010 GCF_023073515.1 Bradyrhizobium sp. 17
CGCGATCCAATCAGGATCACCGCCTGATTCTGCAGGCACTGCGAGCGCGCAACGTCGATCAAGCCTGCAACCTGCTCGCACGCCACATTCAAACGATTGAGCGCCTTGCCCTTCCCGCGTCCTGACCAGAATGAGATTGGCGGGCTCCGCTTCAGACCACAGGCCATCGCAAGAGTGTCAAACCCTGTCTGTTTGCCGCGCGAGGCGGCATGTGGCGCTAGCGTTGCAGCGGGCTCGATTCCAAGATAGCTATGCGACCTGCTCGCGATTTTAACCCATGGCCATCAATGATCCGTCACATCGTCTTGTTTACCGCCAAGGATAAGGCCCATATCGACCAAATGATCGAAGGCCTATCGCTTCTCACCACGATCTCGCATGCCCGGCGGCTCGAGATTGCTCGCAATCGCAAGGCCGACCAGTTCGGCAACGATATCGACGTCGTGGTCTACGGTGAGTTCGACAACGAGGCGGAACTCGCAGCCTACAAAGCGCATGAGCTCTACCAGGAATCGATCAGGCGAGCACGACCGCTGCGCGAGCTGCGCCTCGCGGCCGACTATGACGTATCAACAGATGCGCGTTTCGTCTCAGCGGCAGGCGTAGTCCAACTTAGTCCGCGCATCGTATCCCCCGACGGGGCTTAGTCTGACAGTCAATCTCGAGAGCTTGCGGCGCTCCGACCAGCGTCGCTCTCGTTGTGGTCGGGATCATAATCGAAGCGTGTCTAACAGCACGCCAGTCAGCGGTGACTCATAGGCGATGCACGTCCGTGAACTACAGTGGATTGAGCCTATCAAAGCGGTGCAACGTCTCGCGCATCGACCGCACCTCTCGTTTCTCGATAGCGCAGCAACGCATGAGTTGCTCGGGCGTTACTCATATGTGACCTGCGATCCATTCAGCACCTACATAGTCGCGGGTGGACGGGCGAGTTGCGACGGCGAAGATATCGATGGCGATCCATGGGAAGTTCTTCGCACTCTTCTCGCCAACTATCCGCAAGAGCA
>NZ_JADPJQ010000077.1:1020-1355 GCF_023073515.1 Bradyrhizobium sp. 17
TAGCACCTACATAGTCGCGGGTGGACGGGCGAGTTGCAACGGCGAAGATATCGATGGCGATCCATGGGAAGTTCTTCGCACTCTTCTCGCCAACTATCCGCAAGAGCATCGTCCCGATCTCCCGCCATTTCAGGCAGGCGCGGCTGGCTTCTTCGCTTACGATTTGAACAGGACGCTGGAGCGATTGCCGGCGCCGGCAATTCCCGGTCAGCGTTTGCCCCAATCCATTCTGCATCTTTACGACGTGGTCGTCAGCTACGACCACCGGAACAACAGATGCTGGATCGTCTCGACCGGATGGCCGGAGCAGGATCCCGCACGTCGCGGCGAGCGCG
>NZ_JADPJQ010000077.1:1365-1841 GCF_023073515.1 Bradyrhizobium sp. 17
CTACGATTTGAACAGGACGCTGGAGCGATTGCCGGCGCCGGCAATTCCCGGTCAGCGTTTGCCCCATTCCATTCTGCATCTTTACGACGTGGTCATCAGCTACGACCATCGGAACAACAGATGCTGGATCGTCTCGACCGGATGGCCGGAGCAGGATCCCGCACGTCGCGGCGAGCGCGCACGTCGTCGAGCCGATGAGTTCGCAGCCCTGCTTGCCAACCCAAAGTCGCCGCGGATCGTGCTCCCCGGCACAGCGGGCGCATGGAATTCAAACTTCAGCCGAGAAGCATACATTGCGGCGGTACAGCGCGTCATCGATTTGATTCTGGCCGGAGACCTCTTCCAAGCCAACATTGCGCAGCGCTTCACGGCCAGGCTGTCGACTATATTCGATCCGCTCACCTTTTATCGTCAACTGCGGTCATTGAACCCGGCACCCTTTGGGGCCCTCCTGCGGTACGGAAAGCTGACCATCG
>NZ_JADPJQ010000077.1:1851-2523 GCF_023073515.1 Bradyrhizobium sp. 17
TGCATGGAATTCCAACTTCAGCCGTGAAGCATACATTGCGGCGGTACAGCGCGTCATCGACTTGATTCTGGCCGGAGACCTCTTCCAAGCCAACATTGCGCAGCGCTTCACGGCCAGGTTGTCGACTATATTCGATCCGCTCACCTTCTATCGTCAACTGCGGTCATTGAACCCGGCACCCTTTGGGGCCCTCCTGCGGTACGGAAAGCTGACCATCGCATCGAGCTCGCCTGAGCGATTCCTGAAGCTCGACGGAACAAAGGTCGAAACACGACCGATCAAAGGCACGATCGCGCGTTCGGCTGATTCCAACGAAGACCAGCGCCGCGCTAACGTGCTCGTTGCGTCCGAAAAGGATCGTGCCGAGAACATTATGATCGTCGACCTCCTGCGCAACGATCTATCACGTGTTTGCACTCCACATTCAGTCGACGTTCCAGCCCTGTGCGATCTCGAGTCCTATGCCTCAGTGCATCACCTCGTCTCCATCGTTACGGGTACACTCGCGGGAGACGAAGATGCGGTCACCCTACTGCGAGCTTGCTTTCCTGGTGGCTCCATTACGGGGGCGCCCAAGGTGCGAGCGATGCAGATAATTACGGAAATCGAGCGTGTGGCGCGCGAGGTCTATTGCGGGGCGATCGGTTTCATCGGCTTCAACGGGCAGATGGA
>NZ_JADPJQ010000026.1:0-9383 GCF_023073515.1 Bradyrhizobium sp. 17
CTCTGCATGACCCACCTCTGGCTCGATAAAACACCCAATCTCGGTGTCCATCAAACCGGCAGCAGCTCAGATAGCGCTCTTCGGAATCGACTAGCATCCCGTAGCTGAGCCGGTCCGCACCGGCTCGCGCCGTAAACTATTACAGTTCGAGCTATTCTGTTTCCGGAAGATTCAGCTCTAATGAGCAAACTGTAGCCTATGGAGAACCAACGGACTGCGTCACGAGAGAAGGTTCTAAAGCCCGGAATGATCGAATTCGGGGGCAATGCAGTACCGTGCATCGTCCGCAATGTCTCCGAAGCTGGGGCGTCTCTCAACGTGACCAGCCCATTCGCCATTCCGGATTTTTTCACGCTGGTTTTGACGCTGGACGGTCAGCGGCATCCAGCTCGGATCATCTGGCGCAAAGACATGCAGATCGGCATCGCGTTCGAGCTGGCCCTTTAAAGCAGAGCGCCACAAACCCGCGCCGCAAAGCTCCCGGCGCCAATGATAGCGCTTGGCGAAACTCAGAACCTTTGCCATTTGGGAGAAATCAGTCACTCAGAGACTAAACTTCCGAGTGCTGTTAGGGCCAGTCGCGTGGATGGCGCGAGATTCGGTTCTATTCCGCTCAGATCATCCGGCCTGACGATCAGAAGAGATCCTTCGGTGATCACCAGATTCTGCGACGGAATGTCGCGAGCAACGAAGACTTGGCGCTGGATTATGCCTCCCTCAACATTGGGATCACTATCCAGTCTTTCTAGCAAATGCTCGAACCGCTCTGGCGGAATGAAGTAACCGATTTCTTCATGTACCTCCCGGACTACGCATTCCAGGAAAGTCTCGTTCCCTTCGCAATGCCCACCAAAAAGACCTACCATGCCTGGATATAAGATGTCGGGAACGTCGTCGCGCTGCTGAAGCAGGAAACAACCATCAGGGTCGATGATGATCGCGGAAGCGGTCTTCCGAACTGGCGGCGCACTACGGTTACCCATTTCTGCCTCAGCTCGAGATCGACCGGCCGGCGGATGTTCTGATAACCGACGCGCGAGCGCAAGAACCTTCAGCGATCTGCCTTCGCTCACTACGGACGTCTCTCCTGAAATTGAACGCCGCAGCATGACAGAAGCTGATTAAAACGAAAAAGCCCGCGCCTACCGAAGGTTTATTTTAGAATGCGAGTCGGACAAAGGAGCGATTTCGTTTCCGCAGGCTTGATCACCGCGAAGACTGCTGGCGCTTAAGTCCATCGAAATCGGAAACTTAGGACGATCTCAGGGGAGCTGCTGGGCGACGGAACGGCGCCTTGGCGGGAGCGCAATGCAGGCTCGCAGGCGCTTTCATAGCTTAGCGAAAGGGGCGGCAGCGGCTGAAGAAAAAATTGCTGGGGGTGAACTTTCGGGCCACTGCGAGCGCGCTGCCCTCGCTCGCTTCGAGCGCGATCTTCTGGGCGAGCATGACGTCTCCGATCGGCAGATCGCCCGCCGGCAGGAAACATAGGCCGATGTTTGGGCGACCGTTTTCGCCCATCTCGCAGACATTCGCCGCGGCCCCCGCATAGATCCTGTAGCGCTTGCCCGTGTCGCCTCCGACGACTTCGAAATAGCCTTTTGTTGCGAATTGTCCCCGCTGGGCCGGCGAGAGCCAGCGCCGCAAGAGTAGCAGCGCACGTCCTTCCGGAGTCCTTTCGGCGCCGTGTCTAATGAACAGTGCCTTTGCGGCCCTCATCCGCGAGCCTTCGCCCGGCCGGGACGGTTTAAAGCGCCACATGGCTTGGCGATTACCCGCCGACCAGCCTGGGGAAGAAGACAGTTTCCTCCGCTGTGGGGTCGAACGATCGGATCTGCGACACCTGACCTGAACCGGTCCGGACCGCGGCCGTGAAGCCGACGTTCGTCAGCTTACGGAAGCGCTGCTCCGCCTTGGCCAGTTCTCGTGCATCGTTCTCGTCGAAAAAGTGACGGCTGTCGCCGGCACGGTCCATCACAATCTGGATCGCCATGCGGGTCCCTCCTTCTTGCTTAATGACTGAATGTTGTTGAACCTCCGAAGTTCCTAGCTGGTCAACCGTCCTGCCTTCGCGCGTCGAAACAAATGCTTCGGTATGTTGGGACGCAGATGGCCCGCTAGCTATGCGCAGTTTCCCGGAATTCGGCGAACAGCATCAGCCCGCCACAGGCTCGCCCGAATGACCACGGTGGAGCGGCGGTCCGTCCGTTCCATAAACCGGAGTCGCATTCACATACGATAGTTCGCCTGATGTGAAGCGCAGTTGCACTGGGCTTGGCCTTGCGGGTTCAGAGGCTTTCATGCCGTATTAAGAGTTTGAGCTTGTCATGCGACGTGCCAGCATCAGGGCGGAATGATCCTAGAAGATGACAAGGAGCGGCGGACCAAGCAGAACGTCTTGCGGCAGAGCTCACGCTGGTCCGGCCAGAACTGATGTCCCACAACTCTGCAATTCGGGTTCGAGATCAAAGCAACGCGGAAATCTATCGCACCGCTCTCGATACTTCTTTAATCCGCAAACGCCACCCTGGCCCCAACAAAGTCTCGTACTCACGATAGCACAAACTTCGCGCTGCGCGATCGCAACTCCGCCAGGCCCGCAGCCCGCGAAGCTGCAACCGGGCTTTTACCGAGGCGGATTCAGCTCACCAGCCAGCCAGCCGACCGCGTCTGTCTTCATTGGATCCACAGCGAAGGATGCCACTTCGGTACGTTCGCAGGTCGAGCATTCGAAAGTGCGCTTCTCGAATCCGGCTTTGGCCGGAGAGATGCGCGCCAATGCCATCCGGTGTTTGCATACCGGACACATCGGCCGCTCATTCATACGCGCAGTCCCCCACTGGCTCCAAAAGATACTCATTACCCCGCCCCGCAATTTGATACAGAAATGACGAAAGGCTAAGCGGCATCCCGACGAGAGGTGGAGCAGTCTTCAACATCCCTTGAGAGCGCAGTCGCCGCCAAATGCTCCCAGTATTCTGCCTCCGCGAGCAGTCTCCAACTTCTATCAGGACGAAGCGCGGCACTTTGTCGACAAAGCGCGGCCATCGCGCGCAAGCGCTGTGCGGTTTTCATTCCAGCCTCCCGTGTTTTCTCCACCCTATTTTTTGTTTTTACGTTGGAGTCATCATGATTATGCATCAAAACTAATTTTTTGATCTTTTGCCGAGCCAGCAGCGATTCGGCGCGCGCTTGCTGCGATTGGTTTTCGTTTCGAGCTCCAATGCTGTTCATTTGACGGAATTTTCCGGCTGGCGTCCGTTCCTCACTTGGACCTCCATGCTCTGTCTCGACCAACTTCCCTCGCTGGGTGTTGCCATCTGGAGAGAAATGCAGCTGGATGGCACGATCTTCCGGGAAGCGACATCGCGAACAAGAGCGCAAGACTAAGCGGTCCCGATTGGCGCAGCTGTTCTGTGAACTATTGTGTCGAGCGCGCCTCTCCCAGCGCGATCGCGATGGCAATTCCTTCGAGGAGCCTCACAATCAGGGTCATTGGTCGTGACGTTTTTAAAAAGCCGCTGGCTTCACAGAACAAACAGCGCCTCACGCTGTTAGAGAGCAAACTCGCGAGGTGAGCTCATGCGTCGATCAGATGTGACTGCCGTCCTATTTCTACTGTCTAGTTTCATGCCGCTCAGTGCTTCTGCTCAGCAAACAACGCCAGATGCTAACCAAGCCTCTCCCCAAGCGCGGCCGGAGGCAATGCCGCAGCAGCCGGAGCAAATCCAAAGGCAAAATGCTCCAGTCCAGCCAGAGCGTACACCGCAGCAATCGGATCAGGCACGCGACTCAGACCGCCAGAGGGCTGAGGACACGCGGATTAATCGCGATTGGACCACTCGCCAGCAGCGAGGCGAGGACCCTATGGATATGGACCGGATGCGTCAGATGCATCGGCAGATGGGCCGTATCATGGACCAAGATGAGGATCACCGAACCACGGGCCGAAACTGGCATCGTGAGGAGGATGATATGGAGAGCGGCTCTAGATATGGGTCGTCGGGTCGCAGCGAAGGCCGACATTATAACGAAATGCGACGTTTTCCTCGCGTTAAGACCTGCATCGAGTATGAAAACGGTGACGAGTTCTGCCGGTATCGGGATTGAGCGGACACCCGGAACGTGCCGGTTGCCGCCGCTCATCGCGCAGGGCGTCAGCTCTCCTGCGGAGTAGGGCGAGACCTTTGGCGGCCGCCGGCCCACTGGTTCTCCCGGCGTTTGGTTGGGACCCGCGGTCTTTGTTGCCGGACGAACTTGGACCGCATGCACCCGGCTACACGGATCTATGGGTCTCCGCAGATGATGGTTAGGGCATAATGTCATCAGCAGATTACCCAGCTGCAGGAGGCAGATCTGAAAGGTGGGCCGGTTCAGACCTCCGCCCAGAATGAAGGGCAGCCGTTTGAAGCGGGATCGGTTGGATCGAAGGTCCGATCCGAGCTCACAGCAGCATCACCAGCTATCTGGACGGCAGCGACAAGGCGCGCCGATTACCGCGCCTTATGCACGCCATTACTAGTTCGCAGAGTACAGCCAAGCCATGTTTGCCGATGACAAAACATGGAACGCCGAACACTTGCGCTGCCTGACCGATAATTCGCAAGCACGCGGTTTCCAGCGACTGCGTGCGCGCCTTTTTTCCAACTCCTTTCGAGGACCTCCCTGAGGCGGTTGAGGTCGGCAGATATCCACTCCTCCTCACCATGGGTCACAAGATGCTGTGAAGGCAACGCTTCTTGGCGCTTCAGTGAAGCTGCGCGCAAATTGCTACGGTGATTAGCTACGAAGCTGCCCTAGCAGCCGTCGCTCAGCTACAGAGTGTCCGGATTGGACCCATCCATTTTCCTGGCGGGTGCCGCTCGTCGCGCGCTCTTCTTTCCTCCACCGTCGCCTCGTAGCACCGTCCCCAGCGTAGTTCACGGCGTCCAGATGTACGATTGGCCCGAAGGCTAGGCGCGCAGCGCAGACGTCGGGAAAGCCGTGCCACCAGGCTGAGAGCGGAAGCGAGAGGCCGCCTTAGAGGGCGGCCTTCTCATTAGCTGGTAGGCGTCCGCATGTCATTGGCGAACTAGCTAGGACCGCATACCTCCAGCATCGAGAAAAGCAGGCCCCGCCGGGGCAATGGCTGCTCGACCGCTGATCGAACTACGCCAACTCTGTTGCTCCCTTCACAGTTGCGTGCTTCATAAGCCCGCTGTCGGCGGCGGCGCCGACGCGCTCGGCTCCCGTGCTTTGGATCGAAGGTGCGGACCTCCAGGTACGGGGCCGAATTAGCGCTGACTTCTATGATGGTTTCCGACTGCGATCGGCTTACAGCATGGACTGCGGGCTAGCCGTCTTGGCAGGAAATACCGAAGTTGTCACACGCGAGAGCGAATGACTCTTTTGCCTTTGCATCCTCGAAGCAGAAACGAGCTCCGACCTCCGCGCGATCAATCCACCAATCGATGTTATTGCCTTTCGCGATGCGGGAGGCTTCGCCGCGTAAAAGGTCCAGTTGTCTTCCGGCAGCACGAACGATCAGGCAATTTGCTTTGGGCACAATCCGTTCTCCAAGGGCAATCAGCACTGGTATGAAATGGCGCCAGCCGGGTTGATCCTAGAGCTAAGCACCGTAAACGAAGGCCGCAGCAGGAGGCCCGCTGCGGCCTCATTGTCAAAAAAAGCCGGGTGAAAAAGATCTAAGTGAAATATGGAGCCAGCCCCGGTGGACGCATCATACCGGGCTATTGGGCAAGGGAAATATGATCTAAATCACAATTCAAATCAGTAATGAATCCGAACCATCTATGCTGAGGGAGAGCGCCGCCGGGGCTGGCTAGCTGGCGGGCTCTCACCCCGAGCACAAGGCCGCGTATGTCCCCCACGGCCCCCGTCCCAAGCAACACGCTACGCAGCCGCCGCTAACAAAGTGTAAACCTTGTTCCGTTCATATTCGTCGGTCTCAATGGTGAACTCGCTGCGACTTCCGGCTGGAAGCCCGCTAGCTAACGCACCTGGCGGGCTTTCTTCCTTTTCGAAACCAGTCTGATTAAAGCATTGCGCGGATGAAGAGAAACGACAAACCCAAAGAATGGACCGATGCAGAGATGCAACTTCTGCTCGCGCTGTCGCGCGAAGGCGCCGGCGCGGTCCAGATTGCAAGTGCGTTGCATAGATACGTTGCATCAGTGAAGCGTGTGGCGGGAAGCTTTGGCCTCCAACTGCGGGGTTAAGGGCTGCCGGTCACGCTGGCGGCCCTAGCACTCCCGGCGCTCTAATCCGCAATTGGATCGGCTGCCGGGAGCATTGGGGGCTGGAAACCAAGCGATGCCACGTTCGCCCTATATCGACAATGCGTACAAAACCGGAATCCGGTAGTTGTCCGGAGTCCATTTTCGGAACGGGGTGTTCTACTGTGAGAACACCGGCGCGATTTAAAGACCAACCAATTTCAAGTTTCCCGGGAATGCCGCAGTGGGGCTGGAACCACGCTGCGGCTTTTCCGTGAGAAATCAACTTCCGCGCACAGCGACGTTTTTCGTCAGACTACATTTTGGCGCAGCAAGTTGGTCCCGAAGTTCATTTTGGAGCGCGGGCGAGCGCAGTTTGATATGGGCAAGGTTGGATTTGTAATCATCTTTGCTGCCATTGCGGCATATGCAGCGGATCATCGCTGGAACGATGGCCGCTATACACGAAGCACCGGAGCTGTGCTTCGTGATGTGCAGCATGCCATAGGTTGGTGACGCCCCGCCTTAGAGGCGGCCTTGATCATTGGTCCTCTTCAGACCAGACATTTGGGAGTTTCCACATCTTCGGCATCGACGTTCAGCTTCGGCCTCTGCCAGGGCGCCATCTCTGTGAGCTGCTGCCGGTTTGATGGACACCGAGATTGGGTGTTTCATGAAGCCGGAGGTAGGTGATGCAGAGACGGAAGTTCAGTCGAGAGTTCAAGGTCGAGGCGGTCAAGCTTGTCAGGGAACGCGGGGTCTCGGTGGCGCAGGGAGGCCGCGACCTGGGCGTTCATGAGAACGTGCTGCGCAATGGGTGAAGGAGTTCGGCTCTGACCCAGTGCAGGCATTCCCTGGGCACGGGCAGATGAAGCCTGAGCAGCTTGAGTCGAGCGGCTGCGGCGCGAGGTCAACAAGCTGAAGGCAGAGCGCGACATCCTAAAAAACTGTCCAGGGCCATTGCGCGCCTGTGCGGGTTAGAAACAGCACTGTGTTATCCTCTGCGGCTGGGAGGGTAGCGGCCGTCAGCTTATCACTGTCCCCCGTTAAAAGACGTGGTCCATGGGTGCATGCGGACTTGAGAGTGGTGACGCCGCTTCGGCTGCGATCCCGAATAGGAAGATGACGATTGGCATAACCCAGACCCTTCCGCTCATGAGTGAATGGAGGATTTGCGATGCCCCAGAGGACGACCGGTGACCGGCCGGAATTGAAGCCAGTCAACGTCAGCGCGGCCGCCATCGACATCGGATCAAAGATGCACATGGCTGCGGTGAACCCGGACTGCACTGACATTCCCGTGCGCGCGTTCGGCACATTTACACAAGATCTCCATGATCTGGCGGATTGGTTTAGCGCATGCGGCGTGACCAGTGTCGCGATGGAATCCACCGGGGTCTATTGGATCCCAGCCTATGAAGCCCTGGAGCAGCGTGGATTTGAGGTTATTCTGGTCAACGCCCGGTATGCGTTACTACTTCCCGATTCTCCACAACGGCGAGACACACGCGGACGACGTGGGGGAGCTGCTTCGCTCTGCTGAGATAGCTATCCAATACGGCGCCCGTGTCGCTCGGGATATCGCCAGCGATCCCGATTGCCACCGTGATGCGGGCACGGTTGTAATCGTGATTGACGCCTTCGGTGCCGAGATCGCACGGCATAGAGTTGAAGGGCGGCGGAGCGATGGAGGCGAGCCAAGCTCAGGCCGCGAGGAGGCCCGGCGGCGTGAGGACCGCAGGCCGCGAGTTACCAAGACGATGGGATTTTGGTCCTAGTTGGCCGGTTGATCAGGTGGAGGCGCAGGCGGTGCGGGTGTTGGGCCTCGCCGAAGGTGAGCCGCAGAACGGGTCCCCTTCAACGCCCGCTGGCCTCGTTTGGCGTGAACATCTGTCTCGCTCCAAGGCACGCTGGCGATTGCCCTGCTTACGCCATGAGATGTGAGGGGCCGTTTCTTGGCCGATGCTGAGGCGGATCATGCTACATGGCTGACTTGTTTATCGTCTCCACTATGACAGCAGCGGTGTTACTGGTTGAAATCGCAATTTTTATTGTTCTCGTGATGATTTAACTGACGCGAGAAACTGACAGTAGATGAGAAGCGCCACGCGATCACGCATGATCGTCTCAGTCAACTCGCCGCCCGTCGTACGGTCGGCGGGTCTTTATGTTGTCGAAGTGGAAAAATGACCCGCCGGTCACACCGGTCGTTTTAGTCGTTGCTCTCACGAGCTTAGACCGCATGCCGGCCAGTATCATGTAAGCAAGGCGCCGCCAGATCAGGTTCATAACGGCTATGAGTGCATTTAGCCGCTCGAGGCGGACTTCAGCGCGGGCGCAAAGCGTTCGGAGAATGTTGCGGCCTTGGCATCCCGGGCTGCAGAAAGGGCGGCCGAGATAATCGTTGAACACCCCACGAATGCGATCGCGAGTAAGGCCGCACCGAAAAATAGTTTCCTCATCTTACTCTCCTCGAGAGGACGTCAATAGGTGCAAAGGTGAGCTACGAGATCGTGAGCGATCGGGGCAAGCAGTCCGCAGGTAATCTGAGACTGTAGGCGTGGCTGGGACAGGGCCCGCCGGTTCACACCGGCGGGGCACTGGCTTTCCATCACGTGTATCGAATTTGGTACTCGCTTTGGCTGCGATCTTCGGCGCTTTCACCGCTCCAGTTCCTTGATGGCGTCTTTTAGCAGTTCGAGAAGCCGGATTTCACATGCCCCCATGACGAACTGATCGGCGTCGTCAGGCACGACGATCTGCCCTGCACGTGTCCATCATGGGATTGGATGATGAAGTCTCTGGCCTTGCACGCTTCGTTGCGGACGTTCGTTATCGCCTCAAGCGGACCCCATTCAATTCTGACAGCCATTGCTAACCTCGCTCTTGGGGGAACGCGCGCGAGCTACTGCGGGTCATGCGAGTTGAGGAGCGGTAAAGCCGGCAGATCGATCGGCTCGCCTGGAGGTCGATCAACCCTGTTCGCTTTCTTTCCGCTGACGAGGACACCAATATAGCCGTCACCCACCAGTAGGGCCCCTGCGATCATCAGCCAGTG
The DNA here is from genome assembly GCF_023073515.1 of Bradyrhizobium sp. 17. Classification (NCBI taxonomy): domain Bacteria; kingdom Pseudomonadati; phylum Pseudomonadota; class Alphaproteobacteria; order Hyphomicrobiales; family Nitrobacteraceae; genus Bradyrhizobium; species Bradyrhizobium sp. 17. Next base: position 9,271 of record NZ_JADPJQ010000026.1, read on the forward strand.
CGGAAATGCCAAGGACATGGTCGCTGGCCTTAAAAATACCGCGCACGGGCGCCGGTAGGACAAACCTATTCAACCATTTCGTGATTGAACAAGTCAAATATTTAATATATTTA
>NZ_JADPJQ010000115.1:0-739 GCF_023073515.1 Bradyrhizobium sp. 17
GGTGGGTTGGCCCGGGTGCGGTCGCAGGCGCGGTTCCGCTGCCGATCAATTCCCAAACTGTACGCAAGTTCTTGCGAGCGGTTCGAATGCCACGATGAATGTTTCTCATGTATGCAAAGCCGGGCGATCAACAGCGGCCTCATCCTTGGGCGATCGGCAACTTGCACGCCATGCCCAGTAGGCCAAGAGCGAAGAGGCACAAAGGATAGTGGCGCTAACGCTGAAGGTGCTTTGGTAGCCGCTGCCGTCGTAGAAGAAGCCGCCGATAGTGGCCCCCAAAGTGATCGCCAACTGGATGATGGCGACCATGAGCCCTCCGCCACGTTCGGCATCGTCGGGCAGCATCTTGCTTAGCCAGGTCCACCAGCCGACGGGCGCGGCTGTGCCGATCAACCCCCACCCGGCGAGCAGTGCCGCGACGGCCGGCACCGCCCCTCCGAACAAGATGAGTCCGGTTGCAATCAGCGCCATGAACAGCGGCATCGCGATCAGAAGACCGTAGAGCCTGTTCTTCAGGAGCAGACCGATGAAGGAGGTCCCCAGGAGACCGGCGATGCCCATGATCAGCAGCAGCGAGGAAAGCGTGGATACGCTCACGTGAGTGACCGCTTCAAGGAATGGGCGCACGTAGGTGAACAGCGCGAACTGCCCCATGAAGAAGAACGCGACTGCGATCATCCCAAGGCCGACCTTCGGCAAGCGAAGGATTCCGAACACGGAGCCCCTGCGGCTGTCGTCC
>NZ_JADPJQ010000016.1:0-44409 GCF_023073515.1 Bradyrhizobium sp. 17
GAAGACCTCGAGCCGCCGCACCGGCTCCGTGATAGCAGTATGCACTGTGTCCATTCTAAGCCTAACGGTCGAAACCGAACCGCAGACTCGCAGATCACACCGTCATCCGGTAGGTGGCAGCTGAACAGCCCTTACCATCGAATGGCCGTAGTCCGTCAGATCAGCGAGAGCGATCGCCACAAAAAGCAGGTCGCGTATGTGAGGTGCCAGTTTCGCAGAGCCCGCATCGGTCATCGACTGCGTCCGTTGCGCCCGCGACGGAAATCGGTTCTCCGTCCTACTCGTTCGTGTGCCGGACTATCGCTAGAACCGCTCAAGGCCACCTGAGCACGAGCGCCGATTGGAACGGATGCGCAAAGGCAGTTGCAAGTCCTCACGATGAATTCAAATGGGCCATTCAACGCGCATAGACTCGCGCACGCCAAACGTCATGGAATGATCCAGGGCCGAGAATCTGAGGCCTTGCCCGGCCGTCCAAACCTCACCACCTTGTTGCGTTCTGAGCGACTTCGCGGGAGCGGCGAGAGCACTTTGCAAACGCTTACGACACCCGCCGCGGGCCTGCGCGCGCGCCGCAGGCCACCGACAACGCAATCGCCCGTCAGGCTGCGTTCCTGCGCGGCAACTTCCATTGTGGACGAACACGATGGCAAGTGTAGCCGTTCGGATAGCGTTCCAGGTAATCCTGGTGCTCTGGCTCTGCCTCCCAGAAATCGCCAGCGGGCGAAAGCTCGGTCACCACTTTGCCCGGCCACAGCCCTGAGGCCTCGACGTCGGCGATGGTCTCCTGTGCGACGCGGTGCTGATCCTCGTTTATGTAGAAAATCGCCGAACTGTAGCTTGCACCCTGGTCGTTTCCCTGCCGGTTGAGAGTCGTCGGATCGTGGATCTGGAAGAAGAACTCAAGCAGGTCGCGGAAGCTAGTCTGACTCGAATCGAACCTGATCTCGATCGCTTCCGCGTGTGTGCCGTGGTGGCGGTACGTGGCATTCTCGACGTCGCCGCCGGAGTAGCCGACCCGCGTTGAGATCACACCGGGCAGGCGCCGCACCAGCTGCTGCATCCCCCAGAAGCAACCGCCTGCCAGGATCGCGCGTTCTGTAGTCCCTGCCATTTTCAGGCCTCCTGCTTTGCAAAAAACCTCACGTAGTCGCCGAATCGCTCACACCCCAATTGGTCGCGGTGGATTACGCGAAGGGGGGCCGAGTTGACGCAGTATCTCAGCCCTTCCTTGTGGCAACGCCCCGTCAGGTAAAACATGGCCGAGGTGGCTGTCTCAGTGCTTTGGAGCGGACCTCTGTCTCCGTGTATGCCTGCGAGCTGTCACCGTTCTCGAGGACACTTGCGGCCTCGAGATGCCGCTTTTCATTTCGAGCGCGGCGCAATCATGAACATCGCCGGTCATGTCAGCGCTCCCGGCATGAAGCAGCGAATGTGCGGTTGGTCGGTCATTTGAAAACCGGAGCTATACCACACCCATACCAACGTGCTATGGTCCAAGTTCGGCTCGGTAACGAGGGCATCGTCGGGAACATCAACCCACTCGGTATCGCCCTTCTTCATGTCCTGACCGTTGGAGGCGGATCTGTAGAGGTCGGCGGTCTTGGGCACCATAACCCTGTAATGGCTTTCCTTCTTGTTTTGAGAGGTCCATTCGACATCCCGCAGATGTAGGGCGTCGGAGCCATCACAGCAGGGGCCAGACTTACTACGGAGCTTCGCAAACCACGGGTTCAGCTCGGGGTGCATTGCATCATGGCCGTTGGAAGATGGCAGGTTCATCGTCAACATTAGGGCGCTCGCGAGCACGCACCTGACGATCAGGTAACAAGCCGAAATGGGAGGACCGCAGTTCTCTTCGGGGGTAACACTCGACACTACGGTCCCCTTCATCCGGGCTTCCCAAAACCGGCTCCTTTGGATTGGGGCCGTCGGGGTGGAGTCAGTCTTGGGTGTGTCAACCATTCAGTCACTCGGCCATGCTCAAGAATGACTCACCGGGATAGTGCAGAAGCGAGCGGAAAAAGCCGACGTTCTGGTAGAGTGAAGTCAGGACCGCTGCTTGCATTCCGCTTTCGCGTCGACCGAGAAACGGCGTACGCAATGGGCACAAGACGACTTCAAGGGTGTGAAGTTCACTTCGGGCTTTGGCGGGCGCTCGCGCTTTCCGTGAAACTCGGTCATCCCGTTTCGCTGTCGAGCTCGTCGAAGCATGCGAAGAGTGGCTCGCTGGAAACGTCGACGCAGAGACCAGACTACCTGTTGTCCCAGGATTTGTTGCAGAAGGGAGCGCTCGATCCGATCAGTCTGCGTCTCGCGATTCTGCTCGGCAGTCAACTTCGAGACCGCTTCGGGGTTGTTCCTGTAGGTCGGCATTCGCCGTACTCCGTGGTGTGCTACTTTGAAGATATGTACCGGGTCGTCGTCCGTCCAATCACCTCCAGCTATCGAAACGATGCCATGAGGATCGACATTGGAGGTATTTCAATCTGCAAGGTCCTAGGAGGCGGGTCTGACACTGCTGCAACAGGACTTTGAATAGGGCTACGGCGAAGGCGTGTACCAGGGACTGCGGTACGGCGTCACCGGGCGGAAGTCTTTACGGAAAGCGAATCCAGCCCGTTCGCGCGAGCGGTCGCCGGCGGCGACGTCGTCAGCTTCAACCTTTACCGGCCGAGGTCGGGTGAGGCTCTTTCCCTCCTGCGAAATACCAGCCAGGCGAGTTTGTTCTCGGGCATCTCCCCAGGGAGCGGAGAGCATCGACCCGCCGAGGAGAGTTGAAACGCATGGAAAGCTGCACTCCGGACCGCAGTTGACGTTTTTCGCTTCAGCCGGGCACGGCGACTTAGGATCGCTCCCGTCTGCGGTGAAGTGGCGGTCACCGCCGCGCTCAATCGTGATCCTGACGGCCTCCGCGCTCGCTTCTGATTCCGTGTAGCTCGCCACGAGTGCCTCGAGAGATAAACGATCGACTCTCATCACTCACACTGTTCGCTCGACGCGGGGCACGCCAGCAAACTTCTCCAGTGCCGGTTGGGAGTGCGGCCTGTTGCCTCTGCATCCGAGCTGATCGTCTCGCTCGGGGAGGACGTCGGCTGTCGGCGCCAGGTACCGGGGAGCGCCCTCGCGGAGACCGCCACGAAGCTCCAGGGCTCACCAAACGCGATCAGAACGTGGCAGTTGCCTGCGTCGACCTCGCGGTCGAGCGGAAGGGGTGCTAGCTGCGTGGAAGACAAGGCGGGACGTCTCGGAGGCATGGAGCCGGCCGAGCAAACCCTGCTTGTCGACCTCAGACGAACGCGCCGCTCACGTCGGCTTCAGGATATCGATGAGCCCACCGACGGTTGCGCTTCTGACTCCAGGGCAACGGATAGCGGACGCGGTCGCCGCGGTCATGGGATCGTGGACCTTCATCATCGTCGAGAGCGTGATCCTGTGCGTCTGGACATCGGCCAACCTGGTGGGCGCGATCAGGCGCTCGGATCCTTACCCGCTCACTCTTCTCAATCTCGCGCTTTCGTTCCAGGGGGCCGACGCCGCGCCAGTCATCATGATGAGCCACAACCGGCGGCAGGACATCGATCGCGAGGCGGCGAAGAACGAGTACCGGATCGACGTGAAGGCGGAGCTCGAGATAGAGTTGTTGCATGAGAAGATCGACCAACCGCGCGAGCGTGAAATCCTCAAGCTAACGGAGGCAGCCAGGATGCTGACCGTGCTGTTGGAGGAGCCGGCGTCGGGTGCACGCGAGTCCGATGCGGAAGGCGGAGGGCGGTCATAACCAGCGACTATCGACTTCATGGCGTGATGTCATTTTTCATTCGCCGCGCGGAAGTGCATAACGGTACCTTGCTCATCCGGCGCACGGCCGCTTAGCGGGCTCACGCGGCTCTCGCCCCAGAGAGCAGCCATACGCGAATGACTGAAGCGGTTCTCGCAACCCGGGCGATGGCAGAGCTGCGCGACGGTCGAGATCCCGGAGGACGCCGCTATGAAGAGCTTCTTTCGCATCCGTATCCGAAACGTCCGGCTCCACCCAGGGACAGCATGTTTCCGTGCGGCTGATGGGGCCAACGGCTACACTGCCGTGCTTAGATCCTCGATCGACCGGGCAATTCTACGTCGAGAATCGACTGCGTCGCAGCACTCTAGGAGCGAGGTACGAGTATGTTTTCAGTGATTTTTGAGATGCTCCCCAACAAAGAGAGCCTGGATGACTATTTCGACAACGCCAAGAGGCTGCACCCCGAGCTGGAGCAGGTCGATGGCTTCGTCGACAATATCCGATACAAGAGCCTGATTCGCGAGGGCTGGATCCTTTCGCTTTCAAACTGGCGTGACGAGAAGTCGCTTGTCCGCTGGCGCTCCCGCCGGCGTCATCATGAGGTTCAGCAGAAGGGGCGCGAGGAAATCCTAGCGGACTATCACCTGCGCGTCGGCCAGATCACTGCCGACAATCAGGTGCCGACGGGGTACGCAGTCACTGAGCAAAGGCTCGATGAGACCGAAGTCGGGGAGGGAACGACGGTGACGCTTATCAACGCGACTCGCCCCGGGGAGTGGAAGCAAACCGACAACCCGTACGATTGCGCCGAGTGGCTCGGCCTGAACCCGTGGGCTCCCGACACCACGTCCTGGGACATCTTCGAGGCCGTACTTACGCCCGGCGACCTGATTCTGCTCATATCCTGGAAGGACGCCGGTGCAGCGCGGGCCTACGAGGACGCTTACGCGCCGAATGAGACGGCACGGGTTCGGACAGTGCGGATCGTACGCGATTACGGCAAATACGACCGTCGCGAGGCACCTCAGTACTATGCAGAGGCCCAGGGCGGTAAGACCCTCTACGCCTGAGACCGCTCCGTCGTGAAGGCCGCCCTGCTGCGAATTAGACCGTACGTCGGCGAAGTCGCGAGCCGCGGAGCAACCAGCGTCGCTCTCGCGAGGTGACAGCGGCGAACACGATCAAGGAGACCCGCCGAAATGAGGACGGCGTAGGCCGAGGGCATCGCTGAAATCCGGGTTCTGTTAACGCGTCCGCTCGTCTGGCTCCTCATCGTGTTCCGCTCGAACATCATAGCGGCCTCGTTGCGCTGGATTGGGCGATCCCTCGAAGCGTCCTTCTGTCGTCCAGTGGTGATCAGGGCTTACGTGCTCTCGTCGTCAGCGAGCGTGAGCCGGAGGCGCGCGGAACGGTCCGTGTAAACCGATCGTGCACTGACCTGCTCTGGCTCGCCAGCTAAGACCCAAGTCAAGTCTGAAAGGAAAGCACGATGACGAATTCGAACGATGATGGACCTCTCCGCCACAGCCTGAGGTGGCCGGAGACCTTGACGATGCTGGCACGCTTAACGGCCTGCCGGCGCATCGGTGTTCTCAATCGCGGCCCCGACAGCAGGGGCGCCACCGGGGAGGCGGCCCCGAGTTGCTAAGTGCTTCGCTCGCCGCATGCATGACGATGACCACACGGCTGCAGGCGCGAAGGCGGAAAATGCCGCTATCCGACGTCGCAGTAGCCGTGTCGTACCACCATGTCAGGGATGGCGGCTGCGACTGCTTCGAGCGCTCCACAAGCTCGAAGGAACGCCTGGCGACGAGGCCGCGCACAACTGATGCAGGCTGCGAACATGTGTCACGCCGGGCGGACGCTGGGCCTTAGCGCCGACATCCGCGCTAACGATAACGTCGGCATCGGGCCGGCGGCAAGCTATGACGACGACTTGAGCGAGCTTCCGATTCCGTACATCACCCCCGATTAGCGGGCCGCGAGATAGTCCGCGAGCACTACGGCGTTGTTGCGCTTGGTATCGTGCGCGCCGAAGAGCAGCGTGACTTTGCCCGTCAATGCAAGATTTGTCAGGTGCTCGACTGCGGCGCGATTGGCGCGGAGCTCCTCGAAGTATCGCTTGTGAAACTCGCGCCACCGGTTCCGGTCATGACCAAACCAGGTCCTGAGGCCGCCGCTCGGAGCGATGTCCTTCAGCCACACGTTCACGCTGGCATGCTCCTTCGTGAGTCCGCGCGGCCAAATGCGATCGACGAGCACCCTCGTGCCGTCCGAGCCCTCGGGCAGCTCGTACACACGTTTAACACCAAGCCGACAGGAGTGTCGAGACATTGGTTTCTCCAGTCCTCTCCTCCGTAAAGGAGGGCAACTCGCATTAGGTCGCCTTCGCGGGGCTGACCTCGGGAAAATCGATCGGGGTCTGCACCGCATTGTTGATGAAGTTCGTCAACAAGAACTGAGCAGTCAGCGCGATCATCTCGACGATGTTGGCGTCTGTCCACCCCGCATCCCTGACGGCCGTAAACTGGGCGTCGGAAACTTTGCCGCGCGTCTCGATGAGCGCTTTCGCGAAGGCGACCGCAGCCTGGCGCTTGGGATCGGTTGATCGGCCCTCCCTGTTCAACTCGATTTCGTCCGCTGGGATTTTGGCTAGATTGCCCGCCATAAAGCTGTGCGCGGCCAGGCAGTAGTCGCACCCGTCCGCCTCAGATACCGCCAGCGCGATCCCGTCTCTCGTCTTGATGTCCAGCGTCTTCGCAAGTGATGCCATCAGGGTAGCCCAGCCGGAGAGCACGTTCGGGCTGATCGACATGAGGCGGTGCAGGTTGGGCGCGAAGCCCAGCATCTTTTCGACGTTGTCGAGGATCGGCTTGGAGCCCACCGGAGCGTCCTCGCGTTTCGGAATGGAAATGCGTGGCATTTGATCCTCCATTAGACCGCCAACGACTATTCGGTTGGTGACGAAGCAACCAACGCCGACGTTTCAGCTACCGGTAGCGACCGGACTGCCTCGAAGACTAGGACGCGTCGCACCGCGGCGCTCATGCTTGTTGATCATGCAGTCCATAACGTCAGGTCATCGGCCGAGCGCCGATCGGGCACTGATGTCGCAGTCCCAGACTTCGTGCTCAGCTGCTCGCCGCGCTGACCGGGGTGGAACCGGCGGCTCTGAACGCCCCCACCTCGCCTTCCAGTCTAAGATGCAGTACCTGACCGGATCGAGCGCTTGCTCGAGCTCGCGGAAGCGGGCGTGATGTGCTGCGGGCACTTTAAGCCGCAGCAAGACCCCCGTGATCAACCTTCGCTGTTGCCAAGTGACGCGACGCGCCGCGCCAGATCGGCGTCGTGTTTCAACTCTCTCAATTCCGCGAGCGCTTTAGATCTCGAGACGCCGGCGGTTGGGCTAGTCCATCAACATGACGGCGGCACCGTCGTTGGCCCCGCCATTGCCGATCCTGTACTGCGCGTCAGCCCTTTGCATCCGCTACTGTTGTTCAGGCATGCCGGCACGTGATATGGACCGCGGCGGCGCTCGCCTCGGTCACCGCTTTGATGGCTCTGGCACCGGGCTCGGAAATGATCCTTCAGAGCATCAGGGGGCGAATTGACCCCCGCGCTCGCTGCGCGGGCGGTGCGCATACGTCGCACGAAACCTCGCAGCCTTTCCTAAACCCGCGGTGAGACCGGGGAACATGCCCGAGAACAAACGCGACAACCTTCTCGGCCGGTACTTCGCAGGACGCAAAGAGCCTAACCCGACCTCAGCCGGGATTGAAGCAGACGCCGTCGCCGCCGGCGACCGCTCGCGCAAACTCATGGCATCGTTTCGATAGCTGGAGGTGATTGGACGGTCGACGACCCGATACATATCTTCAATGTAGCACACCACGGAGTACGGCGGATGCCGACCTACAGGAACACCGCCGAAGCGGTCTCGAAGTTGACTCCGAGCAGTATCGCGAGACGCAGACCGATGGGACCAAGCGTTCCCTTCTCCAACGAATACTGGGACAACAGGAAGTCTGGTCTCTACATCGACGTTTCCAGCAAGCCGCCGTTCGCATGCTTCGACAAGCTCGACAGCGAAACGGGATGACCGAGTTTCATGGAAACATCGTCGCCCGCCCAAGCTTGAAGTGCACTTCACGCCTTCGAAGTCGTCTTCTCAATATACCCAAAGCTTGAAGGACTACCGCGTGCGTACGAAAAGTCCCAACGGCTTTGATCCGAGACCGCACCGGTTCCGGGCGAATGCCCGCCACTACTGGACCGATCGAGACAAACTCTTGCTAACTAGATAGGAGAACTATCATGACAAGACGTTCGCTTATGATCACAGCCACAAGCTGTTTCATTGCATTTGCACCGGCAGCATATGGGCGCTCGGCCTACGACGGCTCTTGGGATCTCGTCTTCGTGACGCAAAGGGGAACCTGCGATTCCAGTTACAGCTTTAATGTCGATGTGACCAACGGAATTGTCACGCATCCCAATCTCGTAAAATTTCGAGGTTACGTCGCAAGGTCCGGCGCGGTTCGCGCTTCGGTAACGGTCCAAGACAAAGTTGCCGCCGGTTCGGGCAAATTGTTCGCAACGTCCGGTCGGGGGACCTGGAGCGGCCACTCAGGAATGTCACGATGCTCGGGCTACTGGACCGCGCGCCGCAATTGAAGGACGCGACGGGGTGCGAGTGCGCGAATGCTGTTAACGCCAAGTCTTACGCAAAGGAGCATTTCCTCGGTGAACTGGAGACCGTAATGAAATGACAGTTCCCAGAATACTAGTCGGCATCGCAGTCCTGCTCGGCTTGTTCTCAACCGGCCTCGACAGGACAATGCGGTTGGAGACGCCTCGGTCTATGAGCGCGCGCATTGGGTCGGGTGAATCTGCCCCCGTCGGTACTAATCGGCTAGCTCTAGTGATTGGCAATTCAACCTATCCCGATGCCGACTCTCCTCTTTCTCAAATGACACGCGATGCGGAAGGTTTGACAAATGCTCTTCGCAACGACGGTTTTCTGGTCGACGCAGTTGACAATGCGGCGCGTCCCGACATTACCCGCGCAATTGATCGTCTAACGGCAAAAGTACATTTGAACTCAATTGTGTTAGTGTATTTCGGAGGTTACGGTGTCCAATCTGACGGACAGAATTATCTGATTCCGGTCGATGCGAAGATCTGGACTGAAGAAGATGTCCGCCGACAAGGCGTAAGTATTGACCGCCTCCTTTCGCAACTCAAGTCTTCCGGAGCACGCGTACGGCTCATAGTGATTGAGGCCTCGCGGCGCAACCCCTACGAGCGGCGCTTCAGGAATTACTCACACGGACTTGCGCCTATTCAAACGAGTGAAAACGCGCTCATCCTGAGCTCAGCGGCGCCTGGCCAAGTGGTCGAAGACGTGGACGAACTACATAGCCAGCTGATGACCGCTCTTCTTGAGCGCATCGGGTCTTCGAAAGGAATCGAGGAGGTCTTCAACAACACGCGAAACGCCGTGGTGGCTGCTACCCAGGGCCAACAGATTCCAGCTGTGTCGTCTACGCTGACCGAGAACATTGACCTTTCGCCGATACGCGACGGCGCGCTGCCGTGTGCTCTGTCGGCTCCGCAGCTGGCCGCCGCCGCGAGTCATCAAACAGAGTTCTGCTGAGATCTAAGGATCAAGGGCTCACTTTCCCTGGAGTGCGCTATTCACTCATCTCCGCGTTGTTTGGGACCTTCAACGCACTTCGACGCCGTCCCGTATCGACGACGCCGCATCACCGGAGGTCTCTTGCGCTTCATGATCGTCTGCTCCTGCAATGTCCTCAGCGACCACGATGTTCGCCACGCCGTCAACACGGCCGATGACGCGCCGCGCAATGCCAAGCAGATCTATGACTGCCTTGGTTGTAGCGCTGAATGCGGCCGCTGCGCCCGCACCGTCAAGACGATCATCAACGAGGCATACAGGGAATGTGCGCTAGCCTGTCAGGCCGGCTGCCCGCATAGCCAGATCATGGATGACGCGGGGGATGAGCCCAAAGTCGCGCCCGCAGCGCCCTGACTTCGGTGGATTTGCCGCTCGTTCGCGCCTGGAATGCCTGCTTGCTTGTTTTTTGCCAGAAGCATTCTAAACTCCTAGGGTCCAAGACCCGCCTTAACTGTTGGAGTTCATCATGCAGGGCGACCCCAAAGTCATCGAGTATCTGAACAAGGGATTGCGTCACGAGCTCACTGCCGTCAACCAGTACTGGTTGCACTACCGGCTGCTGGCCAATTGGGGCCTCTCGGAGATGGCCAAGGTCTGGCGCAAGGAATCAATCGAGGAGATGCAGCACGCCGATCGCATCACCGACCGTGTAATATTCCTAGAGGGCTTTCCCAACATGCAGATACTCGATCCCTTGCGGATCGGCCAGAACGTCAACGAAATCATCGAGTGCGATCTCGCCGCCGAGATGAGCGCGCGTGCGCTGTACCAAGAGGCGGCGACGCATTGTCATTCCGTGAAGGATTATGTCACCCGCGACTTGTTCGAGAACCTGATGACGGACGAGGAACACCACATCGATTTCCTCGAGACGCAGCTTGATTTGATCAACCGGATCGGGATCGAGCTTTACTCCCAGAATCATGTCGGTGAGCTCAAGAGCGAAGAGCACTGAAATTTACGTCGATAGTCCCTTCTGCCAGTCCTAAGTTCGCGTTCTGCGCCTGCTTTGCCTCCGCGAAGGCTGCGAGCGGTTGCTTCAGCTCACTGGTCCTACTGGCGGAGCAAGGAGAGAACCGGTCCAGGGCCCCCTCCGTGACGTTTCCGCGTTCACGGAACGTGAGTACATGGCGAGGCAAGTGCCACTGGCACTCAGTGGTGGAAAATCGCTGCTCAGCCGGACCAAATTCATCGGGTCGGCCGAGTCTTTCGGTCATAGATGGTGAAGGTGGGATCGAACGGTATCCGCTCGTCACATTCTCGCAAAAGACAGGGGATGGCGTGGAAAGTTCCGACTAGCGCTACGCTCAAGAGCGATGGATTGCTTTCCGAGCTAACCGACAAGGCGTGGACTTGGTCGGCCATCTCTGTAGCCGCTTGTCGCGAGAAGGTCATTGGGAGTCTTCGGCTCGGATCCGCGCCGTTGACAATAAGGTGTGCGACACGACGAGCTAGCGTGTTGGCTTTGCTCCACGGCGCTGCTCGGGATTGAGTTCACCAAGATTTGTTGCGGCTGTCGGCAGGCTCGGCTCCTTCAGAGAGAATTGGAAGCCTACGCTGGAGGACAACGCTCCGCTAGCCTTAACGCTCCGGGAAGGAGTGATCTGCGTCCGATGACAACGAACCGCGGTGTGCCACCGGTGCGGTAGTGGGCCATGGTGGTGGTAAGGACTCCCCGCGACGAATGGCCCTCGTGGGCGAAGGGTCCGGGGCCGTAGCGCTACTGGTCGAAGGGCAACTTGTCACGCGCATTGACGTAGGCCCCCTCGATGCAGTCTGGACTGCGGCGTTTCCGAGGTCCTCATTTGCGGGGATCGTGAGCCAACCCCTGGAGAATTGGAAGTAGGTGCGGGTGGTAGCCACCGCACCAACACTGAAAGAAGAGAGAAGCCTGTGGCGCGCGGCGAATTCCTCGTGGGAGGCGGACGTTCCTTTCCCCGAGCTTCGATCCAGTAGGGCTCGAGTTCAAGGGCAGGCTGTCCTGCGATACTTGCTCATGGCTATACTCCCAATTCTAATTTCGGCGGGTGTACGGCGGCGCTTCGGCCTCACGACCGCGCTCGCGGCACCAATGTCATTGCCATGGAATGGACCGGTAAAGCTATGATCGTCGCGACAACCGCTTTAGGCTTATCCAGATAGGCACGTGGAACACCTTTTCGGTGGCCGAGAGTTCTGGTCGGGCGAGGCGGTGCAGAGGGCAGCGCTGCGCGCCCGCGGTGGCGCCAAGCGGCTCTCTCGATCCGATAACGGTCGGCTATCGACTCCATGGCAAGAGGTGATTTTCCTTTTGACCGACATGGACTCAATCTTCGAGCCATGGTCGCCGGCCCTCGGGTAAGAGCCGAAATCGGCCTTCCATTGAACCGTCGCAAGCCAAGAGGTCCGACATGCAGATCAAAGAGACAACCGGCGTTTCATTCCCCGGTGCGGTCGAAAGCCCGGCGCTGGAGGATGTCGTCGTGCTCAGGGAGCGCGCCGGGCTTGCGCTTGGAGTGCAGCGTGCGAGCAACGCAAGCGTGCGGGGCGCACGCGATGACGGTAGCGGCCTCATCGCGTCCAGGTACGTTGAGATCCCGCTCGTCGGGTCCGACGGCAAGGTCTCGGGAATTTTGTGCCGCACCAGTCCGCGGCCCGACACCGGAGGGGCGGTCGCGGCCGGCGAGCGGGCAGGGGTGAGGGCAGCGGACCTGAAGCAGTTCCTCCACGACATCAATAACCTTCTCGCCGTTATCGGGAGCGGACTGCAGCTGCTGGAGTGCCAGAGCGAAGCCGCGCACCGAAAGGCCACCGCCGACAAAATGCAGGAGGCGATCACGAGAGGCGCGTTGCTGTCCCGGCAGCTCCTCGACGCTGCGCGACCGCCCCCCAAGTCGACCGATGAGTTCGTCTCGGGCAGTCGCCTCACAGCAATAGCGGGCACGCTTGACCGGGCGTTGCGTCCGGATATCACGGTGCGCACCGAGATTGCCTCTGATTTATGGAACTTCAACGCTGATCCGGAAGAACTGTACTTTGCGCTGCTGAATCTCTGTCGAAACTCGGCCGATGCCATGCCGGACCTCGGCGTGATCACCGTCGCGGCGCGGAACGTCGAACCTTCCTCCGGTGCGGCCGCGGCATTCGTTGAGATCATCGTCGCCGACGACGGGGAGGGCATGCCTGAGGAGGTCCTTTCGCAGGCATTCACCCCGTATTTCTCCACAAAACCCATGGACAGCGGCACCGGTCTCGGGCTCCCCCAGGTCCAGCGCTTCGCCGAAGGCCGCGGCGGCGTGATGAGTATAGAGAGCAAGCAGGGTTTAGGCACCTTGGTGCGCCTCTTCCTCCCGCGCGTACACGCGGCTGGGCTCCCCAGCAGCATCGTCGGCACGAAAATAGCCTACGCGCCGTCACCTGACGGCGGTGTATTCCACGTCATCAAACCGGCGACAGCTGCGCCGACGTCGTAGCCGGCGCGAACACCCGACCGTTCAGTGATGCAGCTCATGATCCCCCCGGGCCGTCTCGACCGTCCGGTCGACCAAGAGACGGACCACGTGCTCGGCGCCGTGGATGCTGAGATCTCGCTCGTCGAGTACGGCAGCTACGCCTGTCCGCACTGCAGGGCTGCCAACGAGCGCATCGCGCAAGCACGCGACCAACTTGGCAACCGCGCCTGCTATGCCTTCCGCCACAAGCCGCTCGCGGACAACAGCATTTCCTTTCGGGCCGCCGAGCTCGCTGAGCATGCTCAGACGCCCGAGGCGTTCTGGTCCGCGCACATCAAGCTGATGACGAGGTCGATGCAGCTCACAGAGGACGACCTCGTCGCGGTGGCCGCGGACCTCGGTGTGAGCGCCGATTTCTCGCTTGGCAACAGCGACGCCTTACGGCGCGCGAGGGCGAGGGTGGAGGCGGACGTCGCAAGCGCACGCGCAAGCGGGGTGAGAATCACGCCAACCTTCTACATCAACCGTCGACGCTATGACGGACCTTGGGACGAGAGCTCTCTCGTCGACGCGATGCTTGGCACGCTTGGCCACCGCGTCCGTACGGCAGCCCTGGAGTTCGCGAGCTGGGGCCCGTCCGCCGGCATTTTGCTAGTCCTCGCGACCTTGACGGCCATCGTCTTGACGAACTCGCCGATCCGGCCCGCATTCGAGGCGCTCTGGCGCCAGGAGTTGGGCGTGAGCTTTGGTGACGCGGCCTTTCAGATGCCCATCCTCCGTTGGGTCAACGACGGCCTGCTGACGGTGTTCTTCCTCGTCGTGGGGTTGGAAGTGAAGCGTGAGATGACAGTTGGCCACCTCGCAAGCCGCCGCTCCGCGGCGCTTCCGATCGCCGCCGCGCTCGGCGGGATGGTCGTGCCGGCGCTTCTTTATGCGCTGGTCATCCCCGCGGGGCCGTGGTCGCACGGGTGGGGCATTCCGATGGCGACCGACACTGCGTTCGCGATTGCCTTGATCGCCGTGATGGGCGCCCGCGTTCCTGTTGGGCTGCGGATCTTCCTTACCGCGGCGGCCATCGTCGACGACATCGGTGCGATCGTCGTCGTCGCCGTGTTCTACTCCGGCGATATCCAACTGGGCTACTTGGCCGCGGCCGCGGCCGTGGTCCTCGCGCTGGCGCTGCTGAGCCGGTCGAAAGTCTACCTTCTCTCGCCTTATGCTCTCTTAGGCGTCGCGTTGTGGGCGTTCGTCTACGCGGGCGGCCTCCACGCGACGGTGGCTGGCGTTGTACTGGCGCTATTCGTTCCGACGCGCCCACCTGCAAACCTGGCTGCCCTGATCACGCAGGCCAGCACGATCATTGCCTCCGAGGCCCAGCACGAGGGCGAGGTTCTCAGGCACGGCCCCTCCACCCCGGCGCTGCACGCGCTCGAAGCGATCTACGACCGACTTGAATCGCCCGCCGACCGGCTGCTGCGACACGCCGGCGCGCGGTCGAGCTACGCAGTGCTCCCGATCTTCGCACTGGCGAATGCGGGTGTGGCAATCAACCCCGGCGTCTTCGTTGGGCATAACTGGCTCATGGCCGCGATCATTGCGGGCCTCACCATAGGAAAGCCGGTCGGCATTTTCCTCGCGGCCGCTGCGGCCGTGCGCGCCGACATAGCCGTGAAGCCGGCGGAGTACACGTGGCGGCAGTTGGCCGGGGCGGGATCCCTGGCTGGGATCGGCTTCACGATGTCGCTGTTCATCGCCGGGCAAGCGTTTCCAAGCGCCACTGACTTCTCGGCCGCCAAGATTGCCGTGTTCGCTGCGTCAATTCTTTCCGCCGTCGTTGGGATTGCCCTGCTCTGGGGAGCTCCGCGCAAAGAGCTTATCGAAGAGGCGCGGCAGAGCACCGGCATGCAAGTGTCGAACTCCGCGGGTGCTTATGCGGAATCGCGGATACTTTTGGATGATTCTACCCATGGAAATGAGAGTCGCAGTCGCTGACGGCCAACTCCGCGAGACATCATCGATTCCGTCGGTTGTATCCCGCCGTCGAGGACACCAACGCGCTGAGGTATCGCAGCGAACCGTCACATCTGCAGGAGGTTGACCATGGCTCAGGTATATTTTCACTGTTCGAACACGAAGACGGTTTTCGTCGATCGCCGCGGCGCTGTGGTGGACGATCTTGCTGAGGCACGCGATCACGCAACCCGTGTCGTCCAATCCTTAACCCGCGAGCGAAGTCTCGAGGATTGGCGTGACTGGGTCCTGCATGTCAGCGACGACAGCGGCGATGAGCTCTTCGTAGTGCCCTTCACCTCCGTGCTCGGCAAGCCGAATTGAGGGCGCATATATCAGACGGCTGGAGGCCCGCGACTCGTCAGCCTCGTCGGGGTCGGGTCAACAAAGTGCACACCTTACTGGCCGCCTCCGTCAGGCCCGACGGAACGGCGCCGGATCGGGTGGGAAACGCAGCGCTTGAGACCGGCATCGCGAGCTTGTCAAGTTGCTACCGAACTATGTGACTTCTCGGACGTCTTGGACAATAATTGATCATCGAGCGCGTGCGGCGTGCCGAAGTGGAAAACAAGATATAGCCGCACAAAACATCGGCCCCAAGACGGCGGGAGGCCCTCGAGTGGCCGAGGCTGATGTGTTAGAGGCTCGCTACTCGGGACAGCGACATCTCATCAGCGAACCGCATCTGCGATCTCGCGGGGAATAGCGCAACTCGCCGCCATGACAGCCGACACGCACATTGTGCGGGCGGTGATCCTGAGAAATGCAGGAAAGCGCAGGAACTCCTGTCGCCGAGCACGGCATTCAGGGTGCACGCGCTTAGGATAAGCTGGAGCAACCTCCCATTTTGTCCAACAGCCATTAAACCGAAGACACTGAGCTTTTCAATGCCGATACTGCTCATCCCAGGCTAGAATTAGACCAACGTATGATCAGGCCATTCCGATTGTGGAATGCGATCCTCCCTCAGCACGATAACGCGATACAAGCGTGCCATGGCCTAAGAAATCGTTCTGAGATAGCAGTGAGTCCAACGGCTCAGTGCCGAGAGTCGCAACGGAACCGGACCCGCGAGCCGGCAGTTGCAAGAAGAGGTCGGCGGCGTAGCGCCCGTCGGCCTTTTCTCGGCTCGCTTCCGATCACTGAAGGGTCCCAATTATGGATAGCTCGGATAACAACGACCGGTAAGAAGAGGCTCCTGAATCACAAACACTGAATGGCGCCGGTTCCGGGAGGTCGCAATGCAACAGATCTATCTCACGATTACTGTTAGCAGTCTCACGCTGCTGGTCGGCGTGTATTTGCTCGCCGTCGTGCTTCTGTGAAACGGTCGAATCGAGATTGCCGTTCGCGCATCATCATCTGGCGGACCATCACATCTTGAAGCCGACAGGTCTCGGAACCAGTAGGGTCGAGCTAGAACGTCCATCGCATGTAGGTGCTATCGTTCGCATGAGGCGCGTAGTGCGGTCAGACGGAAGTGGATGAACGTCCCTCCCGGAATGACACCCGAGCTTGCCGGCGAGTTCATGCAGCGGCTCAACGCAGGGGATACGCTTCGAAGGATTACGTCTGGCGACAAGCGATGCGGCCCTGCATTGGTCACCCCTCAGCGTTTCAAGAAGCATTGCGAGCTGCACCCCGAGAGGGCTGACGAGGCGAGGCGGCTTGCCAAGGCCAATGAACAAGCCGCGGCGCAAGTCCGAGTAACCCTAACGTGGAGGCTCGCGATACAGCGGTCGGCTGACAATCGCCGAACAGCGGAAAGATGCAAGAACGGCCATATCAGGACGATGGACAGTACATTTTATGAGCAGCATCTGGGTTACCTCGTCAGACGCTGCAAGGATTGTATGAAGACCCCTCGTCAACTGCTTATGCCCAGCGCAGAACAGGTGAGATCTTCCATCTCAGTGCTTCATGAGGGCGGAACGCTGAGTTCGAGTCTAACGTCGCAAATGCAGCAAACGATGAGGAATTTCATGAGGGCGACTCCCAATCTGGGTACTCGGCTGCGTGACCTCTCCGATCAGAATGCGTTCGCAAAGCGGAGCGCTGCTCAGAGGGCCAGGCGTCGGTTTGCTGGGGCGTCATTGACCCGAAACGAGGGTGAAGATGCCTACGAAGCGGTACGGCGAGCTACCGCCCATCTTTCTAAGTACGAGCGCGGAGACGTCATGTCTCGGATGCTTGTTGCGATAGCGGAGGGGCGCCTCAGGTTGAGTGACGCGAGCGCGCGTGTAGACGAATTCTTGGCTGATCAGCGGCATCGACCTCGGGTATACGGCGATTACAGCCTGAACAGCCCGGTAGGTGACGAGGACGGCGTGACGTGTCTCGACACCAAGACCGATGCGGACCGCCTTTGGGCGCAGGCCCTGGGGCCGCAGGACACGCCTTCCGGCGCCTGCGGCCTTCCCACAATCGGCGCCCCCGCTCACGCCGGCGGCTTCCCTTGGAATTGGATGTTGCATTTCTTCTGAACGCTCGCCTGCTCGATCGCGACCATTTGGCCTTTTCTTGTTGGCGAGCTCCGCGGCAGTCTGTTTGTCACCGCCGACAAAAAATGCGGCTGGCCAGAACACGACGGTAGCAGCCGCCGTGACCAAGCCGTCTTTCGTCCGCTGGCTGCCTTAGGCGTCGGAAAGGCCGGCCGCTGGCTGCGGCCCCAGCTGCTGGCAGTTGTAGGATTGGTACACGACCGGCGAAACGTACGACGGCGCGACATCTGACGAGGCTGACGCACAGCCAGCCAACGCGGCGCCAAGCGCCACGATTCCAAAATTACGCATTTGAAAAAGCCCCCCGGCCAAAAACAACAGGGCGCACTGAACTTCAACCACTGCGCGAGATCAATAGGTCGCGCGCGTGAATTGCCGCAACTTGGGAAAATATGCAGCAGCGTCGCACTTAGCGCAAACACGACCCGCCGGCCTCGTCCATTGGTGCCTCGCAGCAAAACGACCCCCGCGGGGGCACGCGGAGGCCGCTGTTGGAGCTCCAAGCCCCCGGGGGAAGGCCAGAAGCAACTGGCAGTAATGGGGGAGCGCAGGATGGTTCCTGCCTGAATAAATAGAAGTCAGGTTTCCCGCTCTAGGGTATCTTGACGAGCAAGGCGGCGAGACCCGCCGTTGTGATCCGATACGTCGCGGCCGTGCTCCCGCGCTCGATCCAGCCCTTGGAGACCATATTTAAGACGGTGCGCTTGCCGGTAGGCTCAAGAGCTCTCGGCGTTAGCTCACGTCCCGCGCGCAGCTTCTGCAACGCATCTCGCTCCGGGCTGGTCGGCAGATGGCTCGCCCGGGGTGGCATCTATTTTTAACCTTTAACGCTCGCCGCATCAGCGTCCGAATAGCTTGATGTCGGCTCCTATACACCGGGCCCTTCTTTTTGCGGTAGGCATTCTTAGCCGACGATCAGCCACGTCACCCCGGCGATCGTGCCGTAAAAGCCCGTGAGTGCAATAAGCACGAAAGCTCGCTCGATCTTGTCCATCGAATTTCCCCCGCAAGAAAGCCAATCGGAAAAGACGAAGGTTACTCCCGCTCAGGGCCAATTCAAGCGCTGTTGTCAAGTTGCGGCAGCCTAGAGACTGTGGATAACGGGGAAATTCCACGCCATCTTGGTCGCACCTCGGCCTGGACAGCCACCCTAGCCTTGATCCATTTCACGTTCGTGACTCAGCTTTGCGAGCGTCGCGCGGAAGTTGGCGAGATCGCAGAGCAACTGGTCGCGCTCGGGATTCTGCGGAAGCGCGAGGGCTTTCGTTTCCGCGTCTTCGGCTTGCTAGTTCGTCTAGCACCTGACTCATTTTTCTGCCTTCGCCCGATCTCCACCAGCCGCGTGAATTGCCTCTGGCCGAGAGGGAGGTTCTGCTAGGCTAGTCTCTTTTGGATTCCGTTTCTCGGTCCGCCGGACCAGTATTCCGATTCGTTCGAAATCCAGTTCATGGCATCCGCTTCCGTCGCGAAGTCGGCAATGTGGGAAACGGGACCAACACCAGTTTTCACAGCCACAAACCAACGTCCGGTTTTTGTTATTTGGGGAGCAAAGGAGGGGAACGACTTTGGGCGCTGCATGACTTGCCCGGTTCGTGAGTCGTCGGTCATTTCTTCTTCAGCCCGATCTCGACTAGGCGCTGGGAGACCTCTTCTGCTGCGGCTCAGTCGTCTACCCTTATAGCACACACCGGCCCGCCTCAGCGACAGGGCGGGCTTCTTGGCCATCCGCGACGACCCTTATTTTCGTTGCTCCTTCTTGTACTCTGCATGCCGTTCGTCAAACCATAGGCGAAATACGGTTTCCTGCATTGACCCTGGCTTGATCGCGAATGCACGACTCGCTGCCCGATAGCGCTCGACGTGGGTCGGGTACTTTTCGAAGATGTCCCTCAATTGAATCTCGGCGTCAGGGGCGTCCGGCATCGCGTGAGTATAGACCGGGATTCCTGCGCGTCAGAATCCAGGCAAAAGGCCGGCCGGTTCACGCTGGCGGGCCACTGTGCTAGCACCGCGGGTGCCGTGCCGATCGTGCCGATCGTGCGGAACTTCGCGGCGTCGGTCGCAGGAGCAGCCTTTTAGCCGTTCCTGCGACCTTCACTTTTGAGGCTCCTGCGCTCCGATCCTCAATTAAATCAGCCTTCGTTTGCAAACTCGCGAAGCGGTGGCTAAGACCGGGGCGAATCGCGCTCCTTGAGCAGCTACGCCGCGAACCGCGGCCTCGGTCGGCCTTGATGCGCTCAGTTTCCGCTTCCTCTAATTGCGCGCCATAACCCACGATAAAGCCGCCTCAGTTGGCGGGCTCTTTCATGGCGGCAAGGCTATCACCTCGTACTCGAAGGCCAGGCCTGGCCCACCGGAGCGCCTCAAGCGTGTCTCTGCCGATAGCGATCGGCTATCGACTCCATGGCGAGAGGTGATTTGCCTTTGACCCGTCATGGACCCAATGTTCGAGCTACCTCGCGCGCCTCCTGTAAGGACCAAAGTCGCCGTTCCGATCGCGTAGACCCCCGGTTGCAGAGTGCGTGCGACTCAGGCGTCGTCGGGAGACCGAAAATGGCAATCGCTTTGCAGGTTAGCTTCGCCTTGTGGGGAATGATCATTTGCGCGGGTCTGGAGATCGCCCAATGGGCAAGCTAAGGCGCGCCATCGCGCCGAGCTTGCCTTTAGGTCCGCCTATCCTGACCATGTACCACTCGCCACATCGGATCGAAGGGCGGAGCGCGTCCAGGAAAGGGAATGAGATGCGTACACTGATAATCGCAGGCATCGCCCTTGCATCGCTGGGCGCAGCTTGGGGCGAGTACGGCAGAAAAGGCAAACAAAACGGACAACTGCAGCTACATGCTTATGGACGGGCAGTTGGTGGATACCCGTTGGCGCAAACGTCTGCGTACGCTCACCCGCGCCATATACCAGCGAATACGCGCTGCTTCACTGTTATCCGCCCCTTCAAGAAATTGATCTCGTAACCCGTGGCGATTCCGGCTGTAGTGAAAAGTACGAACATCGCGAGCGGAAAAAGTAGGACCTGCAGCGGGATCTGGAGGGTGACGACCCGGGCTCCTAGGCAAACCGGGCCCGCCGCCGTGACCAGCGGGCCTGATGCCAAAGCGCGGGCTAGCCGTCTTGGCAGGGAACACCGAAGTTGTCACAAGCGAGAGCGAATGCCTCTTTTGCTTTTGTATCCTCGAAGCAGAAGCGAGTGCCGACTTCCGCGCGATCGATCCACCAATCGACGTTATTACCTTCGTACGGTGCTCCGTCAGTTCGGCAATAAGCCTATCCTTCAATGGCCCTGCCGCATCCTCTTCATCTGCTTCGGACGGCGGCGCGCGTTGGCACGCGCGACCTCGATTGGGCCAAGGGCGGCAAGTCTCTGCAGATGGTGGCATTCCTCGCTCGGGCATCACGCGGCGCGGCGGCAATAACGATCGTCTATCGACTCTATGGCGAGAGGTGATTTCCCTCTCCGGCGTTGCAAGGTCATTCTCGTCGGGTGGTGGATAGTCATCTTCAAAGCGAACAGGAGCTACCGTGACTATTCAAGTCCGCGGCCTCGCGATTGCGCTCGCAATTGCTGTTCCTATCGCGGTGGCTGCAACGGCCGAATCGTCTGCTGCTCCGATCACTTTCACGTCGATCAAGGCGGCGGTACCAGCCGCGACGATGGACGTGCGCTATCGGGTGCGGCGAGGTTATCCTACTGATAATTCGTACCGGGGCTATCCGACCTATGACTACTTCCATCCCGGTGAGGCCAAAGCTTGGCCGTGTGCGGCTCCCTCGAGCTGCCGCTAGCCAACATGTATTTGAGACATCATAGCGTTCCTCGATCATTCGCACGTCGTTCTTGGAGCAAGCTGAAACGAGTTCAGCGCGAGCGTATGTCTTCTGCCTTATCCTTGCGCATTTCATTGAGCTCAGTGCTGGTTATTCACCGAATGCGGGATGTTCAGTTGGCCGAGTGGTCCAAAGAGGATATCGCAACAAAGAATCAACGGAAGCTCATCACTGACGGTGACGACGTGGTAGCTAACGGTGAAACAGGCTTATTGGTAAGCTCACGCGCGCATCCCGCTCCTGTTGCGAGGGTTTGGGATAACGACAAAGGAGCGAGCAAATGACGCTCCAAGACAGCTTGACGGGCAAATCAGCTCATGAACGCGCCTTCTCAAGCACGAATACGGGAAGCGCGAGTACAGAGCATTTCTACGGCAATCTGAAGCCGTTCGATAACTTCTCACAAATAACGCGTTTCGACCGCTATCTCCCCTTACCGCGCGATTGGTTCATCGGAATTGCCGATATCGTCCAATCGACGACGGCGATCAAGACCGGCCGATACAAAGCCGTCAACACGGTGGGCGCTGCGGTGCTGGTCGCCATAACCAACGCGTTACCTGAACTCTGCTTTCCCTATGTTTTCGGCGGCGACGGAGCGACCGTAGCGATCCCCGGCAAGTATCTTGACGAAGTGAAGTATGCATTGGCGCGAACTGCGGCATGGGCAGATGATACTCTCGATCTTGTACTTCGGGTCGCGATCGTTCCGGTTTCTGCAATCCGCGCAGCCGGTCACGATGTTCGTGTCGCGCGATATGCCGCGTCCGAGAACGTCTCGTACGCCATGTTCACCGGCGGCGGCATGGCGTGGGCGGAAGGACAACTCAAGAAGGGAGAATTCAAAGTACGCCGCGCACCGTTGGATGCCAAGCCCGATTTATCAGGGCTCTACTGCGGATTCGGGCCAATCCCTACCGAGCAGGGCACCATCCTCTCTATCATCGCCATTCCGGTCGAAGAGCAACGGTCGTACGCGGCTTTGGTGGCGGATGTTTTGGCCTTGATCGACTTTTCCTCGCGTCGATCGGGCCATCCGTTGCCGGAGGGCGGTCCGTTGCCCGCCTGGCTCGGAGGCAAAATCCAGAGATTGCTTGATAAGCACTCCTCACACGCGCACCTTCTGACGGCCATCGCAGATGCACTACGAGCTATCAAGACGCGATTCGTTCTTTCGGCAGGTATTCGCATGGGCCAGTTCAAACCCCTCAAATATCGACGAGAGATTTCGAACAATACGGATTTCAGAAAGTTCGACGATGGCCTGAAAATGACGGTGGACTGTTCGCCGGAAATCGCAGACGCTATCGAGGCTCGACTGGTTTCGGCCCAGCTCTCTGGCGTTTGTGTAGCGGGCACACATCGTCAGACGAGCGCGCATCTCACCTGTTACGTGCCTTCAAACATCCGGTCAGATCACGTCCACTTCGTTGATGGGGCCGACGGAGGTTACGCCGCGGCAGCGGCCAAACTCAAAGCAGGCAAGACCGCTGTCATGGCAGGGTGGCAGCAGCGCGAGCAGTTGATACTCCGGCGGCACCTTGACACTTGCGGGCCGTCACAACTTGAAGGGCGAGGTCAGCCATGACCATCAAACGTCGTGAATTCGTTGTTGGAGCGGGCGTCATTGGCGTCGTCGGCGTAACTAGCGGATCAGTCGCCCCACAACCCGCATCGGCGGAGCATGCGATGCAGATGGGCGCGAAGCAGACTGCTCATGCATCCTCACCCGCACAGACGGCAACTTCCGCACCACCCGAGAAGCGCGCTTACACGTTCCTCAATCCCGATGAGGCCACCTGGGTCGAGGCGGCGGTCAATCATATGATTCCGGCCGATGACTTGACGGCCAGCGGCGTCGATTTGGGCATTGCCTATTTCATCGATCAGCAATTGGCAGGCGGTTTCGGGCAAGGCGGTAAAATGTTTATGCAAGGTCCATGGCATCCTGGGTTGCCCCAACAAGGATGGCAGGTTCGCCTCTCTCCTGCGGAAGCTTATCGCGCCGCCATCCCGGCGATCAACGCATACTGCACCAAGGCCTATGGCAAGGACTTTTCATCGATCACGGAAAGTCAGCGCGATGAGGTCTTAAATGATCTCGGCACAGGCAAAGCGGATTCGGGACCGCTTCCTGCTGGCCTCTTCCTTGATCTGCTTTATCAGAACGTGATGGAAGGCTTTTTCAGCGATCCCGCTTACGGCGGCAATCGCGATAAGGCTGCGTGGAAGATGATCGGCTATAGCGGGGCGACCGGGAACTTCGTCGACCTGATCGAGACAACTTACAACAAGCCTTACACCGAACCAAGCCAAAGCATCGCTGACTTGAGCTGATTTTCAGGTCGAAGGAGAATTCCGATGGCGACGAAGTTGAAACCCGTCGACGCAGTCATTGTTGGTTTTGGCTGGACCGGGGCTGTGCTGGCCAGGGAACTCACAAAAAAAGCGGGACTCAACGTGCTGGCGCTTGAGCGCGGCGGGATGCGCGACACTATCCCGCACTTTGCCGCGCCGATGATACATGACGAATTGCGTTTCGCCATTCGTCATGACCTAATGCAGGACGCCTCCCGCGAGACTCTCACCTTTCGCAACAAAGTCGACCAGACGGCGCTGCCGATCAGGCGCTGGGGATCGTTCTTGCCGGGAAATGGTGTGGGCGGCGCAGGCGTCCACTGGAACGGCCAGCACTATCGGTTCGCGCCCAGCGAGTTCAGGATCCGCAGCCACTATGGCGAACGATACGGCAAGACGTTCATTCCTAAAGAAATGACGATACAAGATTGGCCGGTTACGTACGACGAACTTGAGCCCTACTACGACCGCTTCGAATATCTCTGCGGCACCGCCGGGAAGGCCGGCAACATCAAAGGCGTGATCCAGGAGGGCGGGAATCCTTTCGAAGGGTCCCGTGCGCGCGAATATCCGAACCCGGCGATGAAGCGCAGCCTTCAAATGAAGATGTTCGAGGATGCTACGCGGGAAATGGGGTTTCACCCCTATGTTCAGCCATCCTCCGACGTTACGCAGGCCTACACGAACCCTGAGGGTGTGGACATGGGCTCCTGCGTGTACTGTGGGTTCTGCGAGCGCTTTGGTTGCGAAATGTCAGCGAAGGCAAGCCCGCAATCGACGCTTCTGCCCCTTCTGCTGAAAGACCCTAGATTCGAATTACGCACGCTTTCTCATGTCACTAAGGTCAATCTTGACTCCGGCCGCAAAAAGGCAACTGGCGTTACCTATATCGACTCGCAAGGTCGGGAGTTCGAACAGCCCGCCGATATGGTACTGCTCTGCGCATTTGGTCTGCATAACGCACGGCTGATGATGCTCTCGGGAATCGGTCGCATCTACGATCCTACGACCGGTAAGGGTAGCGTTGGGCGCAACTATGCCTACCAGATGTCCAGCAGCGTCACCGCGCACTTCAACGATAAAGTCTTCAATCCGTTCATGGGCGCCGGTGCGTGCGCCATGATCATAGATGATTTCAACTACGACAACTTCGATCATGGGCCGCTCGGCTTCGTGGGTGGTTCTTACATCTGTGTCGAGAGCAAGGGGCAACGGCCGATCGATTTCCGCAACCTGCCACCAGGCGAGCCTCGCTGGGGCAAAGGCTGGAAGCAATCGGTTGCCCACTGGTATAACCGCACTTTCGTGATCGCGTCTTTCGGCAGCGTCACAGCCCAGCGCAGCAACTATCTTGACCTCGACCCGAACTATAAGGACGGCTTCGGCAATCCCCTGCTGCGGATGACGTTCGACTTCACCAAAAACGATCTGGACATGTCGAAGTACTGCACCGATCGTGCAGCCGACATTGCCAAGCACATGAACCCGGACAAAATGGGCATCAACTATCGCAAGGGCCCTTATTCGATCGTCCCTTACCAGACGACGCACACGACAGGCGGCACCATTATGGGAGCCGATCCGACAACCAGCGCTGTCAACCGCTATCTGCAAAGCTGGGATGTTCCCAACGTGTTTGTTATGGGCGCCGGCGCCTTTCCGCAAAACCCGTCGCACAATCCGACGGGCACCGTCGGAGCTCTGGCCTATTGGGCGGCCGATGCAATCACAACGAAGTATCTGAAATCGCCGGGGCGCCTGGTCCCGAGCTGAGCACATCGGACCCGCGCCGATGGCGCCAGCCATCGAGTAGAACGCGACCCCATGGAGCACGATCTGAGGTTGTTCCGGAGCGGTCTATGTACGCCAAGGTTGGGGCGCTTACGGCGCCTTACCGTCACACGCGATAATATCACTGGTGCAGAATGGCATATGTTCTCACGGTAAACGGCAAGCCGCATACGATGGACGCTGACGGCGACACCCCGCTGCTGTGGGTGCTTCGCGACATGCTCCAAAAGACTGGCACCAAGTTCGGATGCGGTATGGCGCTGTGCGGCGCGTGCACGGTGCATCTCGAGGGCGCGGCGACAAGAGCCTGTATCACTCCGATTGACAGCGTCCGGTCACCGAGTGATCACCGCGGAGGTTATTGCGGTCCGGGCATGCGAAAGCATTGGTCCGTATCCGCGATGCGGAACGGTTTCCCAACGTGCCCAAACCTGATATCAGCGCCGCGAGAACGATCTGCTTGCCTTCGTGGCGGATCGTAGAGCTCCTGGTGATCGCGCGCCGCTTCCGCTGCAACGTCGTCCTGCGCGGTGGTCAGCTCTTCACCGAAAGATTCGAAGGCAACTGGCTCCATAGGCGTGGCGCGCGGGGAGGCCGGACTTCATCGTCTATCGCCTCGTTTGGCGCTCGGCCGGCTGATGCTGCCCCGATAGCAAAGACACACTCACGCGCGTAGTTCGCCACCCGACCCAGCTACCGGTTGACCTACACACGATTATCGACATCGATCTTTGGTCTCCGCGGCGCAATCACCCATGCGCAGCAGCATCTGCAACCTGGAAAGCGCCGGTCGTTAGGCCTTTGCGGGGCGAGAGGCCCCCACCGGCCAAGCTCGGTTCCCTGATTTGACGAAGCTGCGGCAACTGCCCTGCGGCACAGGTGCAGATCGTTAATGGATAACGCCAGCCGGGCCGTTGCAATTCGCGCAACAGTAATCGGTTCCACACTGCTCAAGAAGGCCGAGCGCCTGCGCTATGCTGGCTTCCCAAGAGCATAAGTCGTCATGTCAACTAGCGAATTCAGATTGTCCTTTGCTCTTCCACTGAACGGAGCGCAGCCTTCAATATCTCTTCGGCGCCTTGCTGAAGAAGTTTATGCCCGAGACTTCTGCCTATTGCGTCGGCTTGATCGGCCAGACCCACACTTTCATTGGTGATCTTCCTTTGGCCATCCGGATGAGTCACTTGTCCTCGAAGTGTTAATGTCCCGGCGAGCCATGTGGCAGAGACCCCGACGGGGAGGCTGCAACCCGCATCGAGACTTCTCATCAATGCGCGCTCTGCGTCCACTTCGGAGCGCGATTGCCGGTCTTCAATCTTTTGAAGCAGCGCTATAAGCGCCGTATCCTCTTCGCGAGCTTCGGCCGCGAGAGCACCTTGACCGACTGCATACGGGAAAACACGAGCGTCTAAAATCTGTGAAGCCTCATGCAGCAATCCTAGTCGGGACAACCCGGCCGCCGCCAATAGAGTCGCATCTATTCCCTGTCGGTTCTTTGCCTTACACAGCCTTGGAGAAACGTTTCCTCGGATAGGTCGAATATCGAGACCATTGCATAACTCGAGAAGTTGAGCTTTACGGCGAATTGATCCAGTGCCGACGCGCAGCCCCGGCCGTAGCTGACTTAGTGTAACGCCACAAATCGCGTCCCGAGGATCCTCTCTTTTGGGAACGGCTGCCAATACCAAGCCGGGCTGCAATTTGGTTGGAAGATCCTTGAGGGAATGAACGACCAGGTCAACTTCGTTGCGCAGAAGCGTGTCTTCGCTCTCCTTCGTGAACGCTCCGATGCCGCCAAGCTGATGAAAGGCCGACCTTCGATCTTTATCGCCAACCGAGCTCACGAAGACCAAGCGTACCTCAGCGGCCGGCTCGACGCCACGAATAAGGTCGGCGACGTGACTGGCTTGCCAGATGGCCAAATCACTACGCCTGGTGCCGAGTCGAATTTCCACGATGAAACCTCTCGCTTCTTCAGCAGTTCGCGAACCTATAGCGCTGCGCAACTAGCTATGATCGGCGCCTGCTCATTTAGCCGCACAGCGTGACTCTGGTGTGGCAGTCTTTGCTTGGGTATCTTTCCTCACGCCGTAATTCACATCAATCCACAGTCGCCCGAAAACGGAGAAGCAGCCAATAGCTCGCAACTTTATAAAGGCACTGGACTAAGTCGAGAAGGGTGCGGGTTCCTCGAGAATGGAGCTTGCGCACCTTCCGGATGTCAAGCGCGCTGAATGCGTCCACACATCGCTTCAACTTCAAGGGGTCGAGCCCAAACGCCACAGCGAGCTGCCATCACCTGTTTATACCGGAACGATCGAGGTGATCGAACGGTGTCGCCACTTTACGTGCGGCATCACGCTAACCTAAGTGGGCGCCTCCGTCGTCAAGAGCGAACGCCTGTCGATGAGACCGCGTCCCTTCGCCTCACGCACTGGATCATGCACGAGCATATTCGTCTTCACTTGCGGAGATCCGGATGGGTCAGCAGCCACAGCGTTGACTCGTTTGATCTTGGGGCGCGCTATTTGAATGGATTCATCGACGAGGAATAAGTTGGTGTTTTCGCGTAATCCGCCGGAACGTTCCAAAGAGTTGCGACATACCAAGCGGTCCAAGCAACGATCAGTAGCGTCAGCACCCACACCCAGACCGGCGTCGGCGAGGGCGATTCCGCTCGGTGCGGCTCGAACGGCTCTTCCGCTCCAAACGCGTTGACCGTGAGGCGCACGGTACCGTGGACGACGGCACCATCACCAAGCCCGGTGACCGTGATCCCGGGGCCGTTGCGGACTTGGAATCGAAGGCGCCGGACCCCGACCTGGCCGGTGGCATCTTGGGCTTCGATGCGCAGGCCGTGCTCGCCGTCGGCAAGGCTCTTGGTGTCGAGCGCTATCTCAGTTGGCGGCCGCTGATCGGCGACCGGATCTGGCGTGTCGTCTAGATAGATGCGGATGCGCGGGTCGGGCACGTGTTGCATTCCTCTAACGGTCGGTGTCCAAGACGCGATATTTTGGATGATTGGGATCCCGTTCGCCGGGGTCGAAGAGCATCCACAGCGCCGCCACGATGCAGCTGAGGGTCACGAGCCCAGCCCCGCCCGCCACCAGCACGTTGCCAAGTAGTGGTCCGGTAAGACTATGATCGCCAGCAACATTAGCGATCGCAGGCGTAGTGCAGAGATAGCCAAGCGCCGAGAGGATCCAAGCGGTAATCGTATCAGTCATCGTCGCCTCCTATTTCTTGGCGCGGAGCTTCGTGATGTCCGCGAGCGTCACCAGCGGCCCGTGGTTGCCCCATGACGTGCGCTCGTGATTGATGATATCAGCGATCTGCTGATCAGATAGTCTGTCAGCGAACGGCGGCATCTCTACTTCGTACTTCTGGCCGTTGATCACCTTCCCACCAAGGCCGCGCAGCATGGTGGTGATGTGTTCGGCAGGGTCAGTGGCGTTAACGACCTGATCGCCCGCAAGTGGCGGAAACGTGCCGGGCACGCCTTTGCCCTCTGCACCGTGACAGGCGGCGCAGTTCTCGGCGAACAGCTTCGATCCTTCCGCGGGATCGAATGTCGGTGCCGGGGCCGCTATCGGAGAGACCGGTTTCGTCGGCTGCTTCTGCAGTGGTTCGTTGGCGCGCGCCGCGACGACATCAGCCGCGCTGATCAAGGCACCACGATTGCCCCATGAGGAGCGCTCGTGGTTGATGATATCGGCGATCTCCTGATCCGACAATTGATCCGCGAACGCGGGCATCGGAGCTTCATATTTTTGGCCATTGATCACGTTTCCGCTAAGTCCATGCAGCACAGCGCCGATGTGTGCCGTCGGATTGGCGGCGTTAACCACCGGATCTCCGGCGAGCGGCGGAAACGTTCCGGGCACACCCTTGCCTTCCGCGCCGTGGCAGGATGCGCAGTTGTTGGCGAACAATGCTGCACCTTTGCCGGCATCAAACCCTAGCGGCTCGCTCGAGCGACCCAATGGCACGGTGCCGGGCTGCGTTGGAGCGAGCGCGGGCTGCTTCAGCGACAAAAGATAGGCCACCAGCGCCTTGCCGTCGTCGTTAGGAATCACGGTACCGCCTGGCGCGAACTCAGGCGGCAATGACACCGCTTTCTCTTCGGGAGGTAATTTGTCCACAACGCTGAATAGCCAAGGGTAAGCTGGCATGATCGATTGCGGCACCACTGCGCGCGGCTGATAGAGATGGATGAACTGCCATATGCTGCTCGATTGCCGCGTGCCGATATTGCTCAAGTCCGGACCGTTGCGCTCCGAACCTAGCAATTCCGTCGTCTGGTAAGCATAATCGCCCGGTGCGGACGGACGGCCAAAGGACTTATCTCCAGAGAGGGGGCGTACTTGCTGGGTATGGCAATAGAAGCAGCCTTCGGAGACATAAACATCCCGCCCTCGCGCCTCTAAGGGCGTCAGTGGCTTAAGGCCCGGCGTCGGAGGTACCTTCGATAGCCAGATGCCCGGCAGCACGCCCATAAGAACCGCCAATCCGGTGTAGATCAGCGTTGAACCACCGCAAATCGCCAACAACCTATTCATACCGGCACCGTCTTGGCTGCGGCAAGCTCGGCGTAGGACCTGCCGTAGGTCATTGTCCAGACATTGAAAGCGAAGACGAGATGGCCGGCGAACATCAGCGAGCCACCGACGGAGCGCCACAACCAATATGGCGCGGCATCTTCGACCGACTGAATGAAGGTGAGTCCTCGAAACCAATCGAGCCCCTGAATGGTTCCTGCGGCCGACAGCGCCGCAACGTAGATGACAACACCGACTGCGGAAAGCCAGAAATGGATGCCCATAGCCAGGTTGTAGGGATACTTGCCGGTGGCGCGCGGCAAGAGTGCATAGACTCCGCCCCAGATCGCGAAGGTAACGAAGCCATACATCGTCAGGTGCGAGTGCCCTACCGTGTAATTGGTCAGATGCCAAAGCTGCTGCAGCGAGCGGAACGCCTCAAATGTGCCTTGCGTCGAACCCAGTAGATAGCCGTAGACGGCGACGAGGATGAACACCGCGGGCGAGCGATATATCCATTCGTGAGTCCCCCGGAAGGTGAGAAGGAAGTTCGCGGTGCCGCTCAGCACAGGGACCAGCATGGCCACGCTGAAGACGATGGCCGTAGTCTGCAGCCACCACGGTAATGGACTGAATTCAAAATGATGGGCGCCGACGATCGGATAGAAGATGAGATTGGTCCAGAATGCAAAGACGCCAAGAGAATACGAATAGATCGGACGGTTCAGGAGCTTCGGCAGCGCATAGTAGGACACACCGAGCGATAGGGGCGTGAACCATAGTCCGACGGCATTATGCATGAAGAAGGCCTGTACCGCGACCTGACCCAGTCCGAACTGGTACCATGGCAGAAGCGACACCACGACCATGACAATCGTCCACAGCGTGCCTCCGATAGTATACCAGTTAGAAATGTAGATATCCCCGGCATCCCGCTGCTCGACAGTGGCGATCATATTCCAGACCGCAGTGATCAAACCAAGCCCGAGGATTACGCGAATCCACCACAGCCACTCGCGATACTCCTGGCCGTAGTTGAAACCGAAATCGAGTGTAACGGTGCCCAGCACAGCGGCGACATTAAGGAGCGCAAGACTGATCCATGCGAGGCGCTCGCTGTAGAGCCGCGCGCCCGAACTGCGCGCTGCCACGAACAGCGCAAGTCCGATCAGCGCCTGGCTCGCCCAGGCATAAAATGTTCCGTTGGTGTGGATCGCCCGCAACCGTCCAAACGACAGCGCCGGCGTCGTCGCAAAATCCGGATAGGCGAACTTGAAGCTGACTAAGACTCCCACGGCCGTGGTCAATACAAGCCAGATTGTCGCCGACGCTACGTAAGCCGCTAACACGCGCGCCAGAGCGGGGTCCTCCGGAGCGGCTGTCCGAGGCGGAATGGCCGTAGCGGTGTATGACATCATCCGACTCTCCGTCCCCTCGACGTCGTTGTCCAGCGTTGCTCCAAAGCGCGCCCGACGATGCTTTGCAGAATGCCCTTGCAACGCCTGCGAAGGAAATCACCTCTCGCCATCGATTCGATAGACGATCGTTATTGCTGCTGCGCCGCGTGACTCCGTAGCGAGGAACGTCACCAGACGCACATGCAGAGATTTCCGTTGGCTGCCTGAGAGCAATCCAGATCGCGGGTGGCAGTGCGCCGCCTCCTCGACCATGACGCTGCTCCTACGGAGGATTTCGCGTTCGCCACGATCAAGCTGTTTTTGCACCCTCAGGTCTGGTGTGGTGGCACAGCTATTCGCCCGGCCCGCCGCTCGATCTGAGCTTCCGACGAGTTAGGTCGTCTTTTGGCCCCAACCGAGACCTTCAGTTCACTCTGACGACTATCCGTTTAAAAGGCATTTTCCGCGAGGCTTTGAATACGAGCGTCACGACCGGCCAGGTCGCATCTGCGCGGCTTGCGCGATGCACGCATCCACAAGCCCGTCAACGTTCGTTCCACGTATCGGCGCGAGTGGGATGTCTCACTCAACTCTCCTTTGGCTCGTACTCGTTTTTCAGCGCGGGCGACAATGGGAACTCTCTACAGGTGCGACTGGTGGCATTCCCCGTTACTACTTCACGCGGCGCGACGGCACTAACGATGGTCTATCGAATCTATGACGGGAGGTGATTTCCTTCGCCGGCGTTGCAAGGTCATTCTCCAAAGCATCGTCATAACGAAAATCAGTGCCGCCATCGAGACGGGATTGAGAAGCCAGGAGGCTCAATATGCAGCGCGACGAGATAAATGCCGCCGCAATCAATTGTAAGGAGGCCGCCTATTTCGATGTGCCGTGGGAAGATGCCTACGGATACGCACAGGCGATCAAGGTTGGTGACACGATCCATGTCTCCGGTCAGCTCAGCCACGACGAGAAGGGGAACCTAATCGCGCCTGCTTCTCTCGATGAATCCGGCAAACCGGCCGACTTCTCGATGATGGAACAGCAGATGCGGACGACTTACGCCAATGCCGCCAAGCTTTTGGCGCGCTTCGGGGCGACGTTGGACAATGTCGTCGAGGAGACGCTGTATGTCCTCGATGTCGGTGCCGCTTTCGCCGTTGCGGGCAGGGTACGCAAGGAGGCCTACGGCACGGCACGACCTCAGTGCGCCAGCAACCTGATAGGTGTGCTGAGACTGGCCTTTCCTGAACAGCTCATCGAGATCACCTTTACCGCTAGGCTGTCGGAACAGATGCGAAGCCGCCATGATAACTCCCCGATGTCCCGAGTTAACGAAACATGACACAAGGACCTGAAACGGCGATGCCCGACATCCTGATCGAGCCGAAGGATTGCACCTTGGTGCTGGTCGATCAGCAAGCCGGGCTTGCTTTCGGCGTCGGGTCGATCGATCGCCAAACGCTTTTGAACAACGTGATCGCTCTAGCGCGCACTGCCACCGTTTTCGGCATGCCGATCGTGGCTTCCACGTCCGCCACAAAGGTCTACAGCGGTCCTCTGATGCCAGCGATCCACGCCGCGATTCCTGAAGTAGTCGCGATCGAGCGCCGCAACATGAACATGTGGGAGGACCACGCTGCGCGCGCTGCTATCGTGGCGACGGGACGACGGAAGCTGATCTTTTCGGGGCTGTTGACGGAAGCGTGTGTGACTTTTCCGGTGCTCTCCGCTCGCGCGGAGGGGTATGAGGTGCACGTCGTCGGCGACGCTTGCGGCGGGCTCACTCCGGTCAGTCACGATCTGTCGATGCGACGGATGGAAGCGGCGGGCGCGAAGCCGACGTCGTGGATCCAGGTCCTTCTGGAACTCCAGCGCGACTGGACCCGGCACGAGACCTATGACGGAGCGCGAGGTATCGTGGAGGCTCACGGCGGCGGATACGGTATCGGTTTGGCCTATGCACGGGATATGATCAAGCCTACGTAAGAAATGCGCCGATTATCCATCGGCCTGCGCCACGAGCCTGGGCTGCCGCCCACGCCCCGCGAGAGAGCGCGCGTGAATCTATCTTGATCCCCGAAGCCGCAAATTAGCGCAACCAGCAAGCGAACCTTGCTGGCCAGATCAACCGCTTGGCTGCCTCGATCTTCAAGTCGGAAAGAAGCTTCTTGTGAGCCACACTGTTGGTGTCCTTGAAGGCGGCCGCGAAAGGACTGGCCGTGAGCGGCACAGCAGATGTCGATTGGTTTCGGTAGCTAGCCGTCCACTTGGCCGAGTAACCGCTGGGCTGGAGCTCGCGAAAACGCTCGCTAGGGCGGCTGAGCGCTCCGGCGGAGACCCTGAGCGGGTCTCGAAAGTTGCAATGCGGATACCAACCCTTCGGCTAATTGGGGAGGGCTGCTGCCGCGAAGCAATCGGCATGTGCACCCGCTTAATTCGCCGCGGTAATGGGCACGGCACGTCGGAAACGTTGTTCGGGTAATCGGGGGGATCTGTTGATATGAGCGCTAGGGTCGACGTCCAGCGAGCCGCTCACACGACCGAGACTGTTTCGGAAATCTAGCGTGAATATTCCGTTCGCGTGGTTGGCTTTGCTGGAATTCCTCAATCGGTCCTCAACATGGTACCCGCTAGTCTTGCCCAAGCGGGCCCACAGCGCTCACGCTGCCCGCGGGCCCCATAGCTTCAGCCGACTTGGTCGATATTGCCGGCTCTGGATTTGTCTTGGACGCGACCGCGCTGCTTACGAAGCGCCCCCGCACCGGTTTGGGCGTCAGCTCGACCACCGCTGCCTTGCCCGGCTGATCAAGCATACGGGTCGTGACCAGCCCGGTGAGTCGCAACTCCTCCTGCGACAGTTCATGCAGATCTTCCCAGGGCGGCACGTTCAGCGACAGCGACAACAAATCACCCGCGCCGCCCATGTCGAAAGTGTATTTCGCGAGACGACCGATATCGCGTTCCACGATCATCAGATCATCCGCGCTGTAGGTCGCGGCTTTGGCATCATTGGCGCGGTCACCGATCCAGATCTGATGCACCCGAACATGGGCGGTCTCGGGCACGAAACGCGTCTTGCCCGAGAGCAGCATGAACACGCACATCGATTCGCAATAAGCCACGGGAGCCTTGTCGGAAGGAGCGCTCTGTGCAGTGTTGGTCTGAACGCTGACGCCAACGGTGGTCAGCGCCCCCAGATCGCGCCAGCGCCGCCCGAGCGCGATCGCTTCATTGACCGCACCGCCGCTGGAATCCAGCACGATGGTCGCGCCGTCAAGCTGTCGACCTAGCGCGAATTCGTCGAAAACCCTCGGAGTATCGGCCGTCACGATGCCGACCGCGCTGACCCAACCTCGGCAATTCGGCTGGCAAGCAATCCAGCTAAACTTCATCGGCAATTTGCGCAATTCGAGGGTGACCCCGGCGCCCGCCGAACCAGCCGACATCGTCGCCGGGCCGAGCAATGCGATGCAAATGGCGGCGACGCCGTGGCGCATCCAGCCTCGAGTTGCCACCCAACCATTACGGGCAGAGGTTACAATACATGTCGCCAGATTAATCGAGAGCGAGACGGCAAACAGGATACCCCATAGGACGAACATGTTAGAACCTTGGCCGGGTTATCGAGCCGGGTTTGCCGCGTCGCAGGGGCGTATGTACACCGGCGGCGGCTGGTGCTGCCCGGGCAGCGGTACGGCTTCAGCCTCTACTAGCCAGGCCTGATGGTTGGTGCGCCGTTTAAGGCCGGGGCCGCGCATGTAGTGCAGCCCGGGCCGGTAACAGTCGCGCACGTCCATGAACAGATTGTGAACGACCTCGGCGATGTCGGAGGCTGACTTAGCCGTCTTGAGGACAAAACCAAACAACGCGGAGTCATCTATGATTGTCATGGGTGAACTCTTGGCCATCGTCTTGCGGTTCGATAAATCGGTGCGGCTGTACCCAGTGTAGTCTCAAGGAGACTTGCCAACACCATTGCACAGAAGGTTGATCCGTGTGGTACTTCGGCTGAGAAGAGCATACCTAAGTGTAGGAGATGCGCTGGCACGTCCTACCTCGGCCGAGCGAAATCGGTCGATCAGCCGGATGACGCTGTTGAAGTCGGATGATTAATCAGAGGGCCGCGCGCCGCATAGAATCATGAGTTAGCGATCGCTGCAGCTAGGCGGGCCGTGGACTGATGCTTGATGTACGTGCGCTTGCCACAACCGAGTTAACGCAAGGCCTTGAAAGCCTGCGCAATCGCGTAGCGACGGACCCATTCTGTGCTCCGTTTGCTCGAGCTAGCTGGCCGAGAGATGCGGGTTTGCAATGCAAATACTTCGCTTCGTGTCGACGACATGGGCTTCAATCATCGTGGGCTGGCCGTTGTGGCGCCCGCTATCGGCCCGGCATACAACACCGAATGCGACCAGATAGGTTGATCGAGATAATTGATCCCGACGGAATATACCCATTGCCTTCGACCAGCGGGACGTCACCAGGTCGAACCCTGTTGAGTAAGCCCCTCGCGCGCATCTTCAAGATGAGCGGCTGGTGGGAATGTCGCAGCTGCCCGGCAGCTGCCTTACACACTAGAGGCAGGCGGCTTTCGAACCTCGGTGTCGCAGTGTCAGGCGACCTGCTCGATCACGAGTCCCCTTCCGTTGAACGAGCTCGCGGCGCCGGTGCCGCGCCAGCTCAGCAAGACTCTCGGTCGAGGTAGTAAAATGTCGATCGAGACGAAAACCTTGCTCCTTTCCCACCAAGGGCTCGGTGTCGACGATGGCGGTCACCTTGCGTTGGAGGTTGACGGTGCGAATTGACAGCGGTGTTGCTCGCCCCTGCTCGTGTCGACTTCGATAGGAGCCCATACGTTATCGCCACTGCTCCACGACTTTGGCTGATTGGGCGTCGTGCGGGACTAGAAGAACTCATCGCGCTCACCTTCAGGATTGCGGACTGTTGGCACGCAAGCGCAAACACGCGGCGAGTCGTGGGGCAGGTGGTTCAGGCATCCTGCGCGACACTGCCTGCGCACTCCTCACTGGCGCGGGGTGGCGCTATCGATTTCATTCCGTCTGCATGAGGCCTGCAGCATTTAGTCTAGATTAGTGAGCTGCTCGAAGGTCCGCGGCTTTCCGAGCGGGCCTTCCGAATACGCGCCGCTGGCATCAGACGGCAGCGCTTGGGACGTGCGGTGTCGACGCGTCGCGCCGATCGTATCGCACCGTCGGAGTCCGCATTGCGACGATCTCCTCACCTACCGTCGGGTGCACGGCCATAACTGACGCGAAGTCTTGCATGGTAGCTCCGCTGCGGATCGCTATGGCGAGCACCTGGATCATCTCGCTGGCCTCTTCGGCGACGATATGGACCCCGAGGATCCGGTCTGTTGCGCAATCCACAACGACCTTCAGAAGCGCGGTCTCGCAATCGCCCGTCACGGCGGCCTTCAGTGGCCGAAAGCGAACCTTGTAGACGTCGACGGCAGGGTACTGCGCCCTCGCTTCCAGCTCCGTCAGGCCAACGGAGCCGATCTCCGGGCTGGAGAAGACCGCGGTCGGCACATAGGAATAGTCTACCTGCCACGCTTTCTTGCCGAACAGGCTATCGGCGAACGCGTGGCCCTCGCGAATCGCGACGGGCGTCAGGTTGAACTGGTTCGACACGTCACCCACAGCGTAGATGCTCGGAATATTCGTGCGGGAGCTCGCGTCGACAATAATTGCGCCGTCTGCCCCAGTCTTGACCCCGGCGCGGTCGAGCCCGAGCGCGGTCGTGTTCGGCGTGCGGCCGATGGCGAGCAGCACCTGGTCGGCCATCAACCTTCCGCCCTGTTCAGTCGTAACGTCGATCCTTCCTGCATGGTCGCCGTCGCGGACGTCCCCGTTCCGCCGTTCGAGGCTGCGGATGCTGTCGCTAAACATCAGCTTAATGCCACGGTTCGTGTAGGACCCAGCGACCGCCTGGCGCACGTCCTCGTCAAAGCCGCGCAAGACATTGCTTCCGCGGCAGACGACAGTGACGTCGCTTCCCAGCGCAGCAAACAGGCCAGCGAACTCCATTGCGATGTATCCGGCGCCGCCGATCACAAGTTTCCTCGGGAATGTCTTCAAGTCGAAAACGGCATCCGAGGTGATGCCGAGCTCGATGCCGTCGAAGCGAGGCAATTCGGGCCGTGCGCCTGTCGCTATCAGGATCGTGCGTGCCCGTATGCGACGGCCGTTTTTGAGGAGGCGCACCGAATTTGCGTCCTCGAGCACGGCGCGAGACCTCACCACCTCGACGCCTGCACTTTCCTGACCGGTGCCGTAGAGCCCTTCCAGGCGTGTGATCTCGCGGTCCTTAGCGGCGATCAATGACGGCCAGTCGAAATGTGGGACCGACAAGCGCCAGCCGAATCCTGCGGCCTCCTCGAACGTGCCGCTGAAACGGCTCGCGTAGACGAACAGTTTTTTTGGTACGCAGCCGCGGATGATACACGTTCCTCCCAGCCGGTACTCCTCCGCGAGCATTACTCTCGCGCCATGTCCCGCCGCGACGCGCGCAGCGCGGATCCCTCCTGACCCACCACCAATCACGAACAAATCGACATCGAACTCCGCTTCCCGAGAAGGCTCTGAAACCTCGGCGGCCTGTCTCGACACGCCTGGGAACTCCTGAAATGCTTCTGTATCGCTCAACTCAGGCATTCAATCTTTTCTGTGCGGGACCGGAATGCTCTCATGTCCGCGCAGGCGCATTGCTGACGCTTGTTTCAAGAAGCTGCTACTTCAACGTAGCAAGATAGGCAACCAGGTCTGCCCGGTCCCTCGATTCCTTCAGCCCCGCGTAGGGCATCCTGTTTCCGGGAACCACCTTCTGTGGCGATTCCAGATATGCATCGAGGATCTTTGCCTCCCAAACGATGCCGGAATTCTTGATAGCGTCACTGTAGCTGAAGCCGGGAACCGTACCTGCCGTTCTGCCTATGATTCCTTCCAGGCCCGGCCCGATGCGATTATCATGATCCGTGGCATGGCACGCAGCGCAGGCTTTGAAGATCGCTTTGCCGTGCTCGGCGTCCTGTGCGTAACCGGGATTCGCTGTTGCTCCCGCAAGTACGAGCACCGCAATAAACGCGCCGATCTTTCCTGCGCTTTCCATTGGCAACATCCTTCCTTGGATCGGGTTCAGAAGTAGCACGGCAGCGCAATGTAGTTGTCGCCTGCCTCGGTGATAGGCGGCGATTCTTGCTACAGCGGAGGAAATTGGAAATTCCATTTGGATATGCATTCGATAGGCGCGAGATATCGTCGCCCAAGAGCGCTATGCGCGCCGGCGTCCGGCGAGTGTGGTACTGCACTCGGGATGTCGGGCGGTGTAGGAGGACATGAAAGAGCACTTCGCGATGACTTAATGTCGGGTCGCAACGCCAGGACAACACCATGCGTCGCGCCGCGATCCGTGCCCCGGCCGGATAGCTCTTGCGGCGTCCTGTGGAGCGGGTGACGCGGCTCCTAGTCCGTGACTGCGAGCGCGCCGTCGTCCCAAGGCATTTCAAGCCGGCTCGTTGTACGTCTCGTCCGAGCACCCTAAGCTTTCGTATCATCGCAACGCCCTGTTTGGACTTCCCGAGCTCAACCTGTGCTCAATTGATCCGTTAGTGGCGATCCTCTTAGTGTTGGTGCATCCGACTTGCACACAGCTAAGGGGAAGACAATGCCTTACCGCTTCGAGCGTCTTGGGTCTGACAATGGCAGGCAATGCGCCGTCTGTGAGGGCGACTTTGGTGCAATCCGGCATTGTTCATGGCGAACGCCGCTTTGCTCTAAGAAGTGCATCGATCGCTTCAAGGCACACCGCAAGAGTGACCACAATGGATACCTGATCGCTTTCGATCAAACGCCCGAAGACCGCACGAGCGCGTCATGAGGAATCAGATTTCGCGACGAGGCAAGGAATGCTTGAAGGCAGCGCAGACTTTGCTGCGCACTGCCGAAACCATCACCGACCAAGCGGTTGCGATTCAGCTTAAGGCGCTTGCCGACTACTACGAGCGGCGAGCCGAGAAGGCTTCGCTCGACGATGCAGCCAAGGCACTAGCTCGATCCGCAGACCGCTGAATGCGACGGGCATACATGAGCTGATGGGCAGCTTCTCCACCGGCGATCGCGCCCACGGGATCGCAGTCGAGCCGAAAGCCGAACGTGGGGCCACGCGAACAGCACATCGCGCAACAACACCTTGGAGGGATGCCGCGTTTTTTACCGCGAGCTAGCTGCGGCAAACGATCATCTTCGTCACGGGTGCGGCGACATACCGACGTCTGCACACAATTAGCCGGGGGAAGATCGCCCGGCGTTGCGGCGGACTCCACGCTAGACGGATGGTAACGCCGCTTGCGCGTTATCGTGCCCCTGCTTTCCCAGCGATCGCACGGATCGACGCCGACGGCAGAGCAGGCGCGTATGCTCGCGAGCGCGCCAACTTGAGACCGAACTAACAACCGCTTCGTTGCAACAGCGGTCCCGTCGCCGGGCTTTTATACCCTCGTTACGACGGGCACGAGGCTTCGAAGCCGGGGTCAACGAACGACCGCTGCATGCGTCGTCCCGGCCGAGTGCTACGCGACTCCTGGGCCCCGGGGCTGCCCTGCCCCTTTTGGAGGGCGGGTCGTGCACGCCGCGAGCCTCGATCTTTAGGCGCTTCGAGTGTGTATCAAGCGTTATTTGATGGGAGTGGTGAGCGCTTTGTCATTGGTATCGAGGACGAAAACAGCGAGCAGCTTCGCCGGCTCGGTCGTGCTGGCGTTGCGGCTGATCGAATGGGTCACACCGGGCGGTTCGGACCAGCTCTCACCTGCCCGATAGATACGCATCTCGCCATCGTTCCCCTTCGACTCAATCGCGCCCGAAACCACATAGGCGTAGATGAACGCTGAGCTCGCGTGAGTGTGGGGCGCGGAGGCTGCGTTGGGTGCGTAGTCGACTTCCAAGGCGATCAGCGACTTGCCAGGTATGTTAGGAATTGCAGCCTCGAAGTTCTTCGTGATGGTTTGCGCTTCGGCATCATGGACGTACATGGGGCCGGCCATCAAGATGGCGAGGGCGGCGCAGTTGGCGGCGATGATGGTTCGGATCTTCATGGGCTTTCTCGCTTTGGGTTTCGGTCGCTTTCGTTAACGCCATCATCTAGGTCCTGAGGGGTTTCACATCGTACTTAGGATAGTAGCTATTCCTGATTTCGTCCTGACTTCTAGGAGGGTCAGCAAAGACATGGGCTGGAGACAGCAACGGGGTGATCGAAGCTGTTTCGATTTTGACAACGTGATCAACAGGATATTCTTGGCCATTCGTTACGTGAACTGAGTTGGCGATCATCAACGACTTGTCATGGTCAGGCGGCAGTATCAACACACGGCCCTTGAATCGATAACCGCGCCTCTGGAAAGATGTCGACCACGTTAATTTCGATAGCGGGATTGCGTTGCAA
The DNA here is from genome assembly GCF_023073515.1 of Bradyrhizobium sp. 17. Lineage (NCBI taxonomy): Bacteria > Pseudomonadati > Pseudomonadota > Alphaproteobacteria > Hyphomicrobiales > Nitrobacteraceae > Bradyrhizobium > Bradyrhizobium sp. 17. The sequence goes on from NZ_JADPJQ010000016.1 coordinate 40,811, forward strand.
GTTCAGCATGGTCCGGGGATGCGATATCGGAGAAGTAGAGAACGCCGTCTGTGACGGTCAGAGACGCCTTCGGCGAAAGATTGGGCGTTCCGCCCTCGTTGACTGTCGCGACGAACGACAGTATCGCCTGCTTGGTGATCGTCTCCACGTCGGCGATGATTTCAATCATAGATATCCTCGCTTCGATCTTCGGGAACCCTCCCTAGCGCGCGGTCCGCGCAGTACCGCCGCGGCGCGTGGAGCGCAGGCGGGCCAAAGGGGGGCGCCAACAATCCATTTGGGAGAGGGGAACCCTTCGCCTTTTCTGTTTCCTCACGGACGAACTCGGATGATGGTTTTCCCGCTGGTCCGCTTGGTCGAATTCAAAACGGCGACGGCGTCCTCGATGGTCGCGATGTTGCCGATGTTTGTACGCAGTCGTCCGTCCCGCACCCGCCGGACGATCTCACCCAGTTGGCGGCGATCAGACACGAGGACAAAATCGATCGCCAGGCCGTCGGCGGGCCGCGCCTCGGTCGGCCCGGCGATGGTTACCAGCGTTCCTCCGGCTTGAATCAGGTCCACGGAGCGCTTCCCGATGTCGCCGCCGATGACATCGAAAACCAGATTGACTCTGCCGACATCTTCGAGGACGTCGTTCTGGAGATCCACGAACTCCTGCGCGCCGAAGTCGAGCGCCTTCTGGCGGTCGGCAGCGCGTCCGGTGCCGATGACGTAGGCGCCGGCCTCACGTGCGAGCTGCGCCACCATCGAACCGACTGCGCCGGCCGCGCCGTGCACGAGGACGCTCTGCCCCGCCCCAAGGCGGCCGTGCACGAATAGCCCCTGCCACGCGGTGAGGCCCGGCATCGCTACGGCCGCACCCACCGTGAAATCGACGTCGCCCGGAAGGGGCGCGAGGTTGCGTGCCTCCACGGCCACATACTCCGCCAAGGTCCCTCCGCGATACGAGTCCGACAGACCGAACACCCGTTGTCCCACCGACAGCCCGGTCGTGCCATAGCCGAGAGCGGTGACGACACCCGCCAGCTCCTGGCCGGGAATTGTCGGCGTCCTGTCACGGTCGAGGCGATCGGTCCAGGTCGAAGGCCATGTCAGCTCACCGGAGGTGAATCCCGACGCATGAACCTGAACGATGACCTCGTTTATCGCCGCGTGCGGCTCGGGCTGCTGCATCAGTTTCATCCCGGCCGTTCCCGCAGCCTGGTCAGTCACAACGATCGCCTGCATGATAATTCCTCCCCGATCATTTGTCTCTTTACTGGATGTGCTCCGGCGACAACTTGAGCTCGCGCTCGGCGGTACGGTTCGCCGCTACACCGGGGCGCGGCGGAATTGCTGCTCGATTGTGGCCCATCCCACTACGCAGCCTTCTTCACCGATCGTGGCGGCAAGGCCAGCGACCATTCTCATGAGAGCGCTCGCTGTTTGATGAACCGGTCGCGTTCGAGCTGTCGCAGGTGCTGCTTCCCGTCGTATCGGTATGCGGATTGCGTGCGCCGACGACAGTGAACAGAGTTGCGACGGCGGCAAGTCCGCCGTATCCGAGCGTGATCTGCGGTAGCGAGAACGTGTTCGAAAGTTGGCCGGAGACAAGGCTAGGGAAGGCGGCACCGCCGTAGCAGATAAGGTAGATCGCGCTGAAGATCGGCGCCCGTTCGGCTGGCGTGCTGCCATGCAGCAAGCCGCGGGCGGCGGCGCTAATGGCGATTCCCTGGCCGGCTCCGGCGACGATGGTTGCGATGATGAACAAAACCAGTGTGCTGGCGGTGACCGCCGTGCAGAGGCTGATCATTCCGGCCAGAAAAATGATCATACCGACGCGTTGGGCTTGCGCGGATGTGAACCGGCCCCCCATGGGAGCGCCCAGAACGCTGAGGGTCATATAGCCGGCGAACACCAGTGCAGTTGCCCATGTGGCCAGGAACACCGCCGCCGCAACAGGGAGCAGGTGCCGTGATCGCCAAGCGCCTGGCGTCGGAGTTGCTGTTTCGGGGCTGATGGCAATGAGTGCGGCAGACAATAATAGGAAGCCGATGCAAACTAGGTATATGAGGTCGCGTGGCCAGGGACCGAACTGGACCAAGGCACCGGAGGCGATGACGCCGACAGTAAGGCCGAGCATCGGTCCCTGGCTGGAGGCGACGGACGCCAACCATTCCGGTCTACTGGGTGCGGCGTCGACGATGTAGGATGTCAGGCTGCTGCTGGCCGACCCGGTACCGAGACCCACGAGGAGGCGACCGACCAGCAGGGTAGCCATGTCGTGCACATTCAGCAAAAACACACAGCCCAGTAGTACCAGGCTGAGGCTAATGATCGCAGTGAGCCGGCGGCCCAGATGATTGGACAGTCGTCCCAGCCCCAAGAGTGCGGCGATGGTGCCGATGGCGTTTAGGCGACGACAGCGATCGAGATGCCGACATTCGTGAAGCCGTCCTCCGCCCGGTAGATGTTGTAAAGGGGAATCGCAGCGGCCGCCGCGGCAGACGAGACCACTAGCGAGACGACTGCGGATACGAATACGAGCCGGAGCGTGCCGCCCCGGTGCGCCTGGTTGATCGCTGGTGCCAGATGTTGCAGCGAGCCGTGCATCCGTTGTCTCCCGGAGATTCGGGCGCGCAGGTCCAAACTCTCCAATTAGGTATTTTCACCAACTGGCTTGAATCGTCGACGCCAGGCCGAAGAGCGGCTGCATCGGTGAGAGCTGCCGTGCCGCGCATATATCCGGCGGCCTTTCGCGCGCCCGTCGAATATTGTCGATCAGGTAGCGCAATCGTCGATCTCCGGCGCGGCGCATGATAACGCTCGCCGAGCCCCCGAGGTGCACGTGCTTGCCGTCGTGACCTGTGCCACCAATTGAACAGTCCAGCACGATCCGGGCGATATCGCCGGCAACGAACACACGTCGGCCTTGGCCTTCACCATTAGACAGACCGCGAGATCGCGCTCGAGTCGGGCGGCGATTTCGGTGTGATCAGTGATGGTTCCCTCGTTACCCGTGATGAATACGGCCTCTGCGTCGTACGGGGGCATTATCGCGCTGATCTTACCGGAGTGAAATCGCTTGAGCAGCGGCGCGACAATGCCTTCGGGTTCAGTAGGGAGCGGATAGGAGCCGGACATCAGGGGTTCCTGCTTCGTGTTGACTGAAATGGTTGCCCTGGCGTTATTCGATTAATCCGCGGCGTTGAGTTGTTATTGGTCGCAGCGCGGGACGAAAGTTTCCAATATCCGATGTGAATAATTTTCATACCCGCGGGGAATTGTGCTGCGACAGTCCTCTTTTCCATTGATGGAGGTACGTTGCGCAGTCGGCGACCGCGTCACGGCGCGCGGCGAGCGGCAGTAACGATCGTCTAGCGATTCACGCGTGCTGAACAGCAGCGTGCGCCTCGCGGGTACCGTTGGCAACCGTCGGTTCAGCCCGTTTCGCCGAGGTCGATCGCTCGGGTGGTCGGCAGATCCGGCAGGATGCCCGCTCAGGCCGATGTCTGCTTGTGACCCTGGCTGTTCTCTAATTCCGGGCGTGAGGTCAAGCTCTCCTTGAACATCCTTGCCGGGTCCATGGTTCTCTCCGCGGTAGGGGCGTGCCCTCC
>NZ_JADPJQ010000063.1:0-1171 GCF_023073515.1 Bradyrhizobium sp. 17
ACCGGCGCCAAGTGCTCACCGGGAGCGCAAAACGGTGCGCAAGGCAGATAGCGGGATCATCGAGATTGAAGTGGACGGCATCACGATCCGAGCCGGTCGTGGAGCGGATACGGCGATGATTGCGTCGATTGTCCAGGCGCTGAAGGTGAGCCGGTGATCGGTCCGTCAGGTGCGGTCCGGGTGATGGTGGCGACCAAGCCGGTAGACTTCCGCAAGGGCATGGAGGGTCTTGCGACCCTGGTGCGCGAGAGCATGGGTGCAGATCCATTCTCGGGAGCTGTTTATGTGTTCCGGGCCAAGCGGGCGGACCGGATCAAGCTGGTGTTCTGGGATGGAACGGGCCTGTGCCTGTTCGCCAAGAGGCTTGAGGATGGGACCTTCCGCTGGCCGAAGATCGAGGACGGTGTGATGCGCCTGTCGGCAGCGCAATTGTCGGCGCTGCTGGAAGGACTCGACTGGCGGCTTGTGCACGAGGCACGGGGGACGCCGGCGCCAGCGCAGCCCGGGTAGTTGTTGGCAGCGCTGCGGCGAAGTGAATCAGGACCGTCGGATGCGTCGCCAGATGGCGGCGAATATGCTCTGATTTGGCTGTGAGCGACGTCCTGCCTGACGATCCGGAGACGCTGAAAGCGATGCTGCTCGCCGAGCGGTGCGAGAGCGAGCGGCTGCGTCAGATCATCAAGGAATTGCAGCGGCATCGGTTTGGCCGACGGGCAGAGACGCTGCCTGAAGACCAGATGCTGCTGGGCCTGGAAGACGTCGAGCAAGTCGCAGCGTACGGCGAGACGGCACAGGACATCAGTGCACCTGAAGGCCGTGATGCGCGAGCTCGCAAGCGCCGGGGCAACCGTGGCGCCTTGCCGGCGCACCTGCCGCGGATCGAGGTCATCGTCGACATCGAGGACAGGACCTGTCCCTGCTGCCAAGGCGAGTTACATCGGATCGGCGAGGATAGAAGCGAGCGGCTGGACCTGGTCCCGGCGCAGTTCCGGATCCTCGTGACCCGGCGGCCCAAATACGCCTGCCGGGTTTGCGAGGATGGCGTCATGCAGGCGCCAGCTCCGGCTCGGCTGATCGAGGGCGGACTGCCAACGGAAGCAACCGTCGCACAGGTTCTGGTGTCAAAATATGCCGATCACCTGCCGCTCTATCGGCAAGCGCAGATCTATGC
>NZ_JADPJQ010000083.1:0-6567 GCF_023073515.1 Bradyrhizobium sp. 17
CGACGTCGAAATTGCCCGCGGCAAGCTCGCGCATCGCCTTGCACATCGCGATCATCGGACGCGAAATGCCGGTGCCGAGCAGGAAAGCGAGGACCGCGCCGAGCAGCGTACCGCCGACGGCCAGCATCAGCACCAGTTGCTCGGTCTTCCCGATGGTCGCTTCCGATTCGGACTCCAACCGCTGCTGCTCGGCAACGAGGTCCGCCTTCATGGTGGTGGCACCCTGAAGGATCGCGCTGGCCGAGCCGCTCATCTCGGTGACGAGCTCGTCGATCATCTTGGCGTTGGCGATCAGTTTCTCCAGCGATTCCCGATAGGCACCGAGCAATCCCTTGGCGTCCTTCAGGCCGGCGACGATCTTGTCGTCCATGGAATAGACCGCGTTGAGCGAGTTCTCGACGAATTTCAACCGCGCCAGCGCGCTGGTCGCGATCGCCTGGTCGGACGTCAGCACGAAATTGGTCGCCGCCCCGCTCGCGGTCTGGAATTGGGCGTTGACCTGCTTGGTCCCGAACTCGATCGCCTGCGCCTCGGAATCGGAGGCATTGTTGCCGATGTCGTCGAGCTTGTATTTCAGGAGGTTGGCGTTGCGCATGAGCTGGTTCTGCACCAGCAGCGCGCTGTCACGCTTGGCCTGGAGGACTTTCGCGAAGGTCGCGGAGAAGTTGGAAAACTCCTTGGCGAGCTTGTCCAGACTTTCCTGCCGCGCCGGCTTCTTGGCGCTCTTGACCGCCTGGTCGATGGCGCTCTTCAGGCCGGTCTCCGCGTCCAGCGCCGTCTTGGCGTCGTCCTCCTTGCCGGTGACGACGAAATATCTGACGGCCGAGCGATAGGCGAGCAGCTCCCGGTCGATGTTACGGGCGAGATCGGCCTCGGTGACACTGGTGCGGTAGGACCCGACCCCGGACGAGACCCGCTCGAAGCCAAAATAGGAGAAGGCCATGCTGCCGGCGGAGATCACCAGCACCGCGGCAAAGCCCAGAATGATCTTGGCGCGGAACCTGAGGGTCGGCATTATTGTGCGCTTCGACGACGACGCGATACGCCCGGACATTCCCACCCCCATTTTCATTCAGCCGAGATCCGGTGGCGCCCCGCCCCCTGACCTGGCTGCGCAAAACTAAGGCAGAATCGATAAGGGGCGGTAAATTCGGTGCGTCCGCAGAGCTTCCGGCTCTATCGGCCAAGGCGGACTGCAAAGGCGAGCCGGATAGGGATATAGAGGCTGGCATCCCAGCTGGCGCCCCGGAGCCGCAACCCGATCCGGCCGACTCGCCCCCCAAACCAATGTTGGGCATTCTGGATCAATGACTTTTCCATGACGCGGGCGGCCAAAATCGTAGTTGCAAAGTTCCGGGTCGCTGTCTCTAATTAGAAACAATCAAAATCGATCCCGGGAGGACTTCAACCGTGTCTACAGTCAAACTGACGGTGAACGGCAAGGCCGTTGCTGTCGACGTCGAGGACCGCACGCTGCTGGTTCAGCTGCTGCGCGACCACCTCAACCTCACCGGAACCCATGTCGGCTGCGACACCAGCCAGTGCGGCGCCTGCGTCGTCCATATGGACGGCAAGGCGATCAAATCCTGCACCATGCTGGCAGGACAGGCCGACGGCGCCAGCATCACCACGATCGAAGGCATCGCCAAGGGCGACGAGCTGCACCCGATGCAGGCGGCCTTCCGCGACAATCACGGCCTGCAGTGCGGCTATTGCACGCCGGGCATGATCATGTCGGCGATCGACATCGTGCACCGCTATGGTGGCCAGCTCGACGAGGCCACCGTCCGCCACGAGCTCGAAGGCAATATCTGTCGCTGCACTGGGTACCACAACATCGTCAAAGCCGTGCTGGATGCGGCAGGCCGCATGAAGGTCTCGCAGGCGGCCGAGTAAGCGGCCCGCCTCGAAACAAGAACGATCGCCGCCGCTTTCGAGGGAAAGCGCGGTCAAGACAAATTCCGGTCGGGAGGACCAGACATGGGCGTTGAAGGCATTGGCGCGAGCGTCGTGCGCAAGGAAGACAAGCGTTTCATTACCGGCAAGGGCCGCTACGTCGACGACATCAAATTGCAGGGCATGACCCATGCCCATTTCATCCGCAGCCCGCACGCGCATGCCAAGGTGAAGGGGATCGATCCCGCCGAGGCGCTGAAGATGCCGGGCGTGGTCGCTGTGCTGACCGGTCAGCAAATCGTCGACGACAAGGTCGGCAACCTGATCTGCGGCTGGGCCATCACCTCCAAGGACGGCAGCCCGATGAAGATGGGCGCATGGCCGGCAATGGCGCCGGAGACGGTGCGCTTCGTCGGTCAGGCCGTCGCAGTCGTGATCGCCGAGACCAAGAATCTCGCACGCGACGCGGCCGAAGCCGTGGTCGTGAACTACGAAGAGCTGCCCGCGGTCGCCGACGTCCACGCCGCGATCAAGTCCGGCGCGCCGCAGCTACATCCCGAAGCTCCAGGCAACCAGGTTTATGACTGGGTGATCGGCGACGAAGGCGCCACCGATGCGGCCTTCGCCAAGGCCGCCAACGTGGTGAAGCTCGACGTCACCAACAACCGTCTCGCGCCGAACGCGATGGAGCCGCGCGCGGCAATTGCCGATTACGATTCGGCGGAAGAGCATTTCACGCTCTACACGACGTCGCAGAATCCGCACGTCGCCCGCCTCGTGCTGTCGGCGTTCTACAACATTGCACCCGAGCACAAGCTGCGCGTGATCGCACCCGACGTCGGCGGCGGCTTCGGCTCCAAGATCTTCATCTATCCCGAAGAGATGGTGGCGCTGTGGGCCTCGAAGAAGGTCGGCCGCCCCGTAAAATGGACCGGCGACCGCACCGAAGCCTTCCTCACCGATGCGCATGGCCGCGACCACGTCACCCATGCCGAGATGGCGTTCGACGCCAACAACAAGATCACCGGGTTGAAGGTGAAGACTTACGCCAATTTCGGCGCCTACATGTCGCTGTTCTCGTCGTCGGTGCCGACCTATCTGTACGCGACGCTGCTGTCGGGCCAGTACAACATCCCGGCGATCCATGCCGAGGTGGTCGGGGTCTACACCAACACCACGCCGGTCGACGCCTATCGCGGCGCCGGCCGCCCCGAGGCGAGCTATCTGATCGAACGTCTGATGGAGACGGCGGCGCGGCAGTTGAAGGTCGATCCGGCCGCGCTGCGCCGGACCAACTTCATCACCCAGTTCCCGCACCAGACGCCGGTGATCATGGCTTATGACACCGGCGACTTTAACGCCTCGCTCGACGCCGCGATGAAGGCGATCGACTATGCCGGCTTTGCCGGGCGCAAGGCCAAGGCGAAGGCCGACGGCAAGCTGCGCGGCATCGGCGTGTCCTGCTACATCGAGGCCTGCGGCATCGCGCCGTCGAAGGCCGTCGGCAGCCTGGGCGCCGGCGTCGGTCTGTGGGAGTCCGCCGAAGTCCGCGTCAACCCGGTCGGCACCATCGAGGTCCTGACGGGATCACACAGCCACGGCCAGGGTCACGAGACCACGTTCTGCCAGCTCGTAGCCGAACGCCTCGGCGTTCCCATCAGTCAGGTCTCGATCGTCCATGGCGACACCGACAAGGTGCAGTTCGGCATGGGCACCTATGGCTCGCGCTCGGCCGCCGTCGGCCTCACCGCGATCCTGAAGGCCATGGAGAAGATGGAATCCAAGGCCAAGAAGATCGCCGCGCATGCGCTGGAAGCCTCGGAAGGCGACATCGTCATCGAGAACGGCGAGTTCAAGGTCGCCGGCACCGACAAGGCGATCGCCTTCCCGATGGTCGCACTCGCGGCCTATACCGCGCACAATCTGCCCGACGGGATGGAGCCGGGCCTGAAGGAAAGCGCCTTCTACGATCCGACCAACTTCACCTTCCCGGCCGGCACATATATCTGCGAGCTCGAGGTCGATCCCGGCACCGGCAAGACCTCCTTCGTCAACTTCGTCGCGGCCGACGATTTCGGCCGTTTGATCAACCCGATGATCGTCGAGGGCCAGGTCCATGGCGGTCTTGTGCAAGGCATCGGACAAGCGTTGCTCGAGCACGCGATCTACGACGCCAACGGGCAGCCGGTCACGGCCTCGTTCATGGACTACGCCATGCCGCGCGCCGACGACGTTCCCTCGTTCAACCTCTCCCACACCACGACGCTGTGCCCGGGCAATCCGCTCGGCATCAAGGGTTGCGGTGAGGCCGGTGCGATCGGGGCGTCAGCGGCCGTGATCAATGCGATCACGGATGCGATCGGCAAGAACAATCTGGAAATGCCCGCAACCCCGGACAGGGTGTGGCGCACGATCCACGCGGCTTAAGGGAGGAACGAAGATGTACCAGACCGTTTATCATCGCGCGTCCTCGGTTGACGAAGCCGTCAGCCTGTTCTCCAAGAGCAGCGAAGCCAAGTTCCTCGCCGGCGGCCAGACGCTGCTGCCGGTGATGAAGCAACGCCTCGCCAGTCCGTCCGACGTCATCGACCTCGGCAAGATCAAGGAGCTGCAGGGCGTCGAGCTCTCGGGCGACGTGCTGACCATCAAGGCCGGCACGACCTATTTCGACATCATGCAGAATGCCGACGTGAAGAAGGCGATTCCCGCAATTGCCTATCTCACTTCGGTGCTCGGCGACCCCGCCGTGCGCTATCGCGGCACGATCGGCGGCTCGATCGCCAACAACGATCCCGCCGCGGATTTTCCCGCCGCACTGCTCGCGCTCGGCGCCACCGTGAAGACCAACAGGCGGTCGATTACGGCGGATGACTTTTTCCAGGGCATGTTCACGACCGCGCTGGAGGAGGGCGAGCTCATCACCGCCGTGTCGTTCCCGGTTCCGGCGAAGGCTGGCTACGAAAAGATGCGCCATCCTGCGTCTCGCTTTGCGCTGACCGGCGTGTTCGTCGCGCAGACGAAGTCGGGCGAGGTTCGGGTGGCCGCCACCGGCGCCTCGCAAAGCGGCGTGATGCGGGTCCCGGCCATCGAAACGGCGCTGAAGGCGAACTGGTCACCGTCGGCGATCGACGGCGTGAGCATTTCGGCGAGCAATCTGCTGGCCGACATCCACGGCACGGCGGAGTACCGCGCCAACCTGATCAAGGTGATGGCGCAGCGCGCGGTGGCTGCCGCTCGCTGACCATCGGGCCTTAGCGCCTCGACGCAATTTTCCACGGCGCGCACTTCGGTGCGCGCCGTTTTATTTTAGCCACGCGACATGAAAACCGCTTGCCTCACTGGCGTGAAGGCGAGAAAAGTTAATCGGCCAATTAACTCGCCCCGCAGAGGAACGCCTTGGCGCTTGCCGACCATCGGCAATATGCGCCTTGGATCCGAGGAAACAAACACGTGCTCGATCAATCAGCCCAAAACTCCTCCGTCCGCACCTCCGGCCCGCTGTCGGGCTTCCGCATCGTTGAATTCGCCGGCATTGGACCGGGCCCGTTTGCCTGCATGATGCTGGCCGACATGGGCGCCGAAATCGTCACGCTCGATCGGGTCGGCGCCAGGAAGAACATGAAGTCGGTCGCAGGCCGCGGCCGCAAGGTGGTCGAGCTCGACCTCAAGGACCAGGCGGCGATCGCGGAGGTACTCGATCTGCTTGCGAATGCCGACGCGCTGGTCGAGGGTTTCCGTCCCGGCGTGATGGAGCGGCTCGGTCTCGGGCCTGACGTGGTGCTCGCGCGCAATCCAAAGCTGGTCTACGGCCGCATGACCGGCTGGGGCCAGCAAGGCCCGCTCGCCAATGCCGCCGGCCACGACATCAACTACATCTCCATCACCGGCGCGCTCGCCGCGATCGGCACGAAGGAAGCGCCGGTGCCGCCGCTCAACCTGGTCGGCGATTTCGGCGGCGGCGCGCTCTATCTCGTGGTCGGCGTGCTCGCGGCGCTGCTGGAGGCCTCGCGGTCAGGCAAGGGCCAGGTCGTCGATGCCGCGATGTGCGACGGCGCGGCATCGCTGATGTCGTTCTTCTTCGACATGACCACGCTCGGCCGCTGGACCGAAGGCCGCAACGAGAACTTTCTCGACGGCGGCGCACATTTCTACGGCGTCTACGAATGCGCCTGCGGCCATTTCGTCTCGATCGGCTCGATCGAGCCGCAATTCTACGCGCTGCTGCGCGAGCACGCCGGCCTGACCGACCCCGATTTCGATGCGCAGATGGACCGCAAGGCTTGGCCCGCGCTGAAGGAAAAACTGAAGACGGTGTTCAAGAGCAAGACGCGCGAGGACTGGTGCAAGATTATGGAAGGCACCGACATCTGCTTCGCGCCGGTGCTGACCATGTCGGAAGCGACCGAGCATCCGCACATGGTCGCCCGCAACGTCTTCGTCGAGCGCCACGGCGTGAAGCAGCCGGCGCCGGCGCCGCGCTTTTCGCGGACTCCATCGGCGGTGCGCGAGCCGGAAGTGGCGGAGATCGGCGCGGTGACCAAAGCCTGGAAGGCGGAGCGTTAAGTCCTCCGCTGTCGCATCACACTCCGGGTCGTCCTGGCCTAGGGTTCAGACTCAATTGATCCAATAAGCGACGAGAGCGGCGAGGTGGACGGCGGCCAAGAAGTTTCT
>NZ_JADPJQ010000025.1:0-779 GCF_023073515.1 Bradyrhizobium sp. 17
TGTAAGCGTCGTTCTCAGGCCACGGCTTTGAGGGATTGCGCGCGATAGGCCCAGGGAAGCAGCTGATCGATTTCGCTGTTTGGGTGACCGTTGACGATCCTGGTGAGCGCGTCAGTCAGGAAGGCAAGGGGATCGACGTCGTTCAGCTTACAAGTTTCTACCAGGGATGCGATGATGGCCCAGTGCTCGGCGCCGCCGTCGGAGCCAGCGAACAGTGCATTTTTCCGGTTGAGTGCGATCGGACGGATCGAGCGCTCGACGGCGTTGTTGTCGAGCTCGATACGGCCATCATCGATGAAGCGCGTCAGGCCCTCCCAGCGTGAGAGCGCATAGCGGATTGCGTCTGCCAATTTGCCCTTTTGACTGATCAGCGCAAGCTTGGCGCGGAGCCACCGTTCGAACGCTTCCGCCAGCGGTCGGCTTTTCTGTTGCCGAACGAGACGGCGCCCCTCGGCGCTGCGGCCACGGATGTCCTTCTCGACGGCATAGAGCTCGGCGATTTGCTTGAGCGCCTCGCTCGCAATGGGCGCCGGACCGGGTGTGGCAAGCTCGTAGAAGTTACGCCGCATGTGCGACCAGCAGAATGCAAGCCGAACATCGCCACGCTCGGCGAGCTTGCCATAGCCGGCATAGCCGTCGACCTGCAGAATCCCCTTGAAGCCTGCCAGATGAGCGATCGGTCGATCGGCTTTGCGATCGGGGGCATAGACATAGGCGACGCCGGGCGGATCTGCGCCGCCCCACGGCCGGTCGTCCGCAGCATAGGTCCAGAGCTGACC
>NZ_JADPJQ010000121.1:0-881 GCF_023073515.1 Bradyrhizobium sp. 17
TCTGCGGCGAAGAACGCCATCTCGTCGAGCGAGGGTGTGATCAGGCCGGACAGCCCGACGATGTCGGCCTTCTCCGCCTTCACCGTATCGACGATCTTGGCCGCGGGCACCATCACGCCGAGGTCGATGACCTCGTAATTGTTGCACTGGAGCACGATGCCAACGATGTTCTTGCCGATGTCGTGGACGTCGCCCTTGACGGTCGCGAGCACGATCTTGCCGGCGGACGAGGAGCCTTCCGTGCCGATGCCGTTGGCGAGATTGCGCGCCTTCTCCTCCTCCATGAACGGCATCAGCCAGGCGACAGCCTGCTTCATCACGCGGGCCGACTTCACCACCTGCGGCAGGAACATCTTGCCGTCGCCGAAGAGATCGCCGACCACGTTCATGCCGGCCATCAGCGGTCCCTCGATCACGTCGAGTGGCCGCGTCGAGGCCTTGCGGGCCTCTTCGGTATCCTGCTCGATGAATTCGGTGATGCCGTGCACCAGCGAATGTGACAGCCGCTTCGCCACCGGCCATTCGCGCCAGGCGAGATCGGCTTCCTTGGTCTGAGTCTTGTTGCCGCGGAATCTTTCCGCAAGCGCCAGCAGACGCTCGGACGCACCGGGGTCGCGGTTGAGGATGACGTCCTCGCACACCTGGCGCAATTCGGGATCGATATCGTCATAGACGATCATCTGCCCGGCATTGACGATGCCCATGTCCATGCCGGCCTTGATGGCGTGATACAGGAACACCGAGTGCATGGCCTCGCGCACCGGCTCGTTGCCGCGGAACGAGAACGACAAATTGGACACACCACCAGAAATGTGCGCGCCCGGCAGATTCTTGCGGATCCAGCGCGTCGCCTCGATGAAGTCGACGCCGTAATTGTTGTG
>NZ_JADPJQ010000104.1:0-28092 GCF_023073515.1 Bradyrhizobium sp. 17
TCACTGTCCATAAGGACAGTTCTCAACAACAAGCCTCATTCGGCAAGGCGGCCTTCACCGGACGCATACGAACGCGACCGTTTTCAATGCAGACCACATGGTCCGCATCGCGCACTGAATCCAAGCGATGTGTTATGAGCAACAAGGTGCGGTTCTTGAAGTGTAGCTGGATCGCGCGTCGAATGCTGTCCTCAAGCGTCAGATCGAGCGCGCTCATCGCTTCGTCGAGGATGATGAACTTCGGATTGCGCACAACGCGCGTGCAAGACCAAGACGCTGATGCAGACCGCCCGAAAAGCGCAGGCCATGCTGTCCAATCCAGGTGTCGTATTGTCGGGCAAGAGCCTCCACGATCTCTAAAACACCTGCCAATCGCAACCTGCCAAAATCGATCAATTCTTATCTAGATGAATAATAGGTGGATTCGTACGATCAATCGCGAGCGGGCGATGGAACCTCGCAACGGCAGTTGCAAAGGTCCCGAAAGGCCGCAACATTGGATTGATGTTGGGAATTACTGCTTCGCTGCGGTTTCGTCCTCGGGATAAAATCGTGCTTGATGCGCTTCCGATAGAACCTGTCCCGTCGATGATTTCACGATGGCGGTCCATTCATATAGACCCGGTTTGCAAGGACCAAATGTCCGGATCGTTCCGGACGGCACAACGCCACTCCCGGGAACCTGAACGTTCTGGCCTCCCATTTCGCGAGTGCCTTGCGCAAGTGTGAGCGTCATTGAAATGGCACCAGCGGGAATGTTGCGCAGTCGCATCTCCGGATTTGGGAACAGCGTGATACAGCCGTGCGCCCCGCGCCATGAAAAATCCAAGGTCATCGGATCGGCCGATGCAGGCTGACATACAAGCCATAAAGCCAAGGCAGCAACAACAACTCTCACACATCGCTCCGGTCACGTTCGCTTCCGATCTTCGAAAGATCGGGCACCACTAATCGCGATTCACGCAGAATAGATCGCCCATTTTAAGGCACCATCGGTAAACCCACTCGTTGACCGATGCATCAAAAGAAGCAGCCACGAGTTGGCCATTCTTTTAGCGGACCGTCCGCGCGTCCTTTGGCGTGCATCAAGGAACATTCCCGCGCCTGCCAATCGATTGAGCAAACAATGGCAAGTGGCAGCTAAACCGTGTCCAGAAACGTCCTGATCGTCATACCCGTTTTGAACGAGGCTTCCCACATCGAGACCGTTGTCAGCCATCTGGCCCGGGACAGTCTTCACAAAGATCGCATAGTAGTGGTTGCAGATGGCGGCAGCACCGATGGGACCCCTGACATTGTCCGCCAGCTCGCCAGGGAGATTGGCGGCGTCCATCTGTTGCGCAATCCACAGCGGCTGCAGAGTGCCGGGGTTAATCTAGCCGTGCAACTCTATGGTGCTGCGGCGCAGGTCCTGGTGCGGTGTGACGCCCATTGCGAATATCCGACGGACTATGTTTCGCGCCTCCTCAAGACGTTGGACGAGCGCCAAGCCGACTCGGTCGTGGTCCCCATGGACTCGCGAGGTGACGGCTGCCTGCAAAAGGCGGTCGCCTGGGTCTCGGACACGAAGGTCGGTTCGGGCGGATCGGCACATCGCGGCGGGAAGCAAAGCGGCTTTGTCGATCACGGACATCATGCAGCGATGACCATGGATGCCTTTCGCAGGGCCGGCGGTTACGATCAAACCTTCACTCACAATGAGGATGCAGAGTTTGACTGCAGACTGCGTGCACTCGGCGGCCGGATATTTCTGGATTCGGACATCCGCCTTTCATATCGACCCCGGTCGGGCTTTCTGAGCCTGGCGAAACAATACTTCAATTACGGCCGCGGTCGATCGAGAACCGTGAGGCGGCATCCCGGATCATTGCGATTGCGCCAGTTCCTGGTGCCCACCCATGTTGCATTGACGTTTGGAACCCTCGTACTGTCCCCGTTGGCGCCGCGGCTGTTGACATTTCCGGCGGCCTATCTGGCTATACTGGCGCTGACTGCAGTGGCGATTGCAGCTAAACATCGCTCAATTTGCGGGCTGCTTGCGCTGCCTGCCGCTGTCGTGATGCACTTCGCGTGGGCACTTGGCTTTTTCTGGGGCATCCTGTCGATCCGCCAGACCACCTGGCAGATGACCCCTTCAGTTTCCTGAACCCTGCAGAACCTGGGCGGGTACGCCCCCACGCCGGCTTGCCTTCGCATAGGCGGCCTCGGTCAGGCGTGCAATCGAGGTCCACGTCGGCACGGAGTCTCGCAGATCCAACATTCCCTGACTCTTGCGGTTTCGATAGTCAGGGTCGCTGATCAAGCGCTCGAGCGTCCCGGCCAATGCGGCGGGATCACCTGGATGAACGAGCGTCCCCTCTGCCCGATCGCTCAACCATTCCGAAAACGTTCCAAGATTCGACGCGACAATCGGACGTCCCGCCGCGATCGCCAGCATCAGCACCCCCGATGCGTCGATATCCCGGTACGGAAAAGCCAGGATGTCAGCGCGCGCGACCATCGAGGTCACTTCATCTTCTGGAACGAAACGCAGGTCGAATTCGACATGGTCGTCGAGCTGCAGATCCTTCACCATCGCAAACAGCGGCTCCATCGCCATTTCCGGCCAGCCCACGACCTTCACCACGCAACGTGCCCTGACCTCTCGGGGAAGCAATGCAAGTGCGCGAAGCATGACGTCGACGCCCTTGTAGGGCTTTATCTTGCCGAACAAGAGTATTTGAACGCGCCCATCCCCGAAAGAGGGCTCATCGGGCGGTCGTGCGATATGATCCGTCAGCAGTCCGTGTGCGATGACGGATATCTTCTCGTCCGGGATACCAACGCGCAGCAGGCGATCGCGTGCAATGGTCGTGTGAACGATAAGATGGTCGAAGCAATGCAGAATCTTGAACGCGCCAATCCGCTGTATCCGCGAGCTCGGATTGTTATTGAACGGATTCGAGTCATGAACGGTCAGAACCGTCGGCGCGACCCTTCTGAACTTGGGAATGAACTGGCTGTCGACGATCGCCAGCGGTGCCCATTGGAAGTGGATCACATCAGGCGGCGTCGTCCTGAAGCGCCTGATCAGCCGTGTCATTGATTCAGCGTGGCTGAGGCCCTTCAACCCCAGCTGCACGTTGCGTGGAAGTTTCTTGAAAAACCGCGACTGCAATCCCGGATAAAAATGCCGGTCAAGAAACAGGTCTTCATCAACGGAAGGCTTCTGCCCAAGCTGGCGCCCGACAATGCTGGCTGCATGCCCAATGTCGGTCAATCCTTTGGCTAATTTGAGATCGTACGGCCACGTAAACAGCGACGGATCGATCAGAGCGATTTTCATGCGATTGCCTCACCAGCCATGCCTTGCGGACCGTGAAATTACTTCTGGCTCATCAAGGCATGGATTGATAGCCTCTTCTGCGACCTGCAAATTTGTGAGCGACACGCTTTGAAGATCAGCATCGTCATAACAGTCTACAATTACGAACGGTATGTCGGATTGGCAATCGACAGCGCGTTGAATCAGACCCGTCCGGCGGACGAGATCGTCGTCGTCGACGACGGATCGATCGATGGGTCCCGCCAGGTCATCGCGGGCTATGGTGATAGGATTCGGGCCATATTTCAGGCAAATCAGGGCAACATCGCAGCATTTGAGGTTGGGTATCGCGAAGCGACAGGCGATGTACTGCTGTTCCTTGATGCCGACGACATCCTGATGCCGACGGCGGTCGAAAACGTCGCTGCGCATTGGCGCGCGGGGATTTCGAAAGTTCAGTTCAATCTGGAAATCATCGATGGCGCCGGCAAGCCACTTGGACGGCTGTTTTGTGCGTTTCCAAAGTCCTACGGGGCAGACGATGTGCACGCCGAATTTGCCCGGTCGGGAACGTACATCTGGCCAGTCACGTCGGGAAATGCCTACTCCCGAGAGTTTCTGCGAGAGGTCATCCCGCTCAATCCGCCCGTCTCATACGACGGCGCCCTCAACACCATCGCGCCTCTCTACGGAGACGTGGTCACGGTGCAGGAAACGCTGGGGCAATATCGGCTCCATGGCAGAAATATCAGCCGAAATGACGCGAAGGGCCGGGCGCAGCGCTTTCCGGATTTTCCTAGGCAGATCGGGTTCCGCGCCGCAGAGTTCGATATCCTGAAGGCGCATTGCGAAAAGAAGTCCATGCACGTGCAAGCGGCACGGCCGATCGATAACGAGATCGTCTTTGTCAACTATCGCCTCGCGTCGCGTAAATTGGGACTGCGCTATGTTCGGCAGGACGCGGACACCTCGAGTTCGCTTCTGCGCCGTGGGATATGGCTTGCGCTGACCACGACCACACGTTGGCGCGCCGCTGCCTCTCATATCATCTGGTTCACAGGGTTGTTCTTGAGCCCTTCCTGGCTTGCGTACCAGCTGATCATGCTCCGGTTCAACAGGGCAGAACTCCTGAGGCCGCTCGTCAGGTTCGGAAGTGTCATCCGGCGCAACGCCTGAGTGCGCAACTCCGCAAAGGCAACCCGCCTCGTCAGATCTCGTCCGCGCCTGCAGGCGTCAATCACACGCTTTCGATCGTACGAATTGTCTCCGGCATTGGCCCGGAAAGACTGGTTGCGCCGGCGAGGCGGGCGCGAATCCGCCTGTCGGACTGGCGAAGGCGGATATTTTCCGACAGGCGCAAAACATACTCCTTTGATTTCCATGCAAGCCGAGCCGCTCTGTCGAGCGCAGTAGGCTCGCGGACCGACTCCGCCGCCTTTGCGATCGAAGATGTCAGCGTCAGCTCAAGGCACGGAAAAGGAAACAAGGCATAATTGTAAAGCCCATTCGCCCAGAAGCGGTCCATCTCCCAGTCGATCGGCCGATGGATCGTTGTCACGCTGTCGATGAAACGACGCGCGGCCTGGCCGGAGATCAGATAGGCCTGCGTTCCCATTGGCGCACGCTTAAACCGCACCAATTCCCGCTGATCCAGCCAGGCCACGTGCTTGCACGGCGCCATGTGTCGGCCATACAGCCGGAGATAGCCGATCTCGGCAGCCTTGCAGATGCCCGGAAGCGATCGAAAGCTGAATCCGGCATCGAGAATGACGTCGTCTTCGATCACAAGTGTCCATGAATTGTCGGCGTCTGACGCTGCCACTTGCGCCATAACGCTCATATGACTCGCTGCGCAGCCGATCTCGGCACGTGAAAGGCCCCTGCCCCAAAAGCGGATGGCCAGCGCCTCATCATATTGCGGGAGCCCCTTGGCTGGCGCACGCAAGGCATCAAAGAAGGTCCATGGAAGCTCAAGGGACTCCAGATTTGCACGCGCGCGCTCCCGGCGCACGGAACCGGCCAAACTAATCGCCACAATTCTGAGATTGCTGCCCATTGATTGATCAGTCCGACACCTTGATTGGGAACCGTTGCACGTGATGTCCCAACGATTACCGCGAACTTATCTCTGCTGACAAGGACGCGGCACGCGCCCGGCGGCTGCCATGCTGGTGGCCAGTTTCCCATTCATGTTTCGTAAGGCAAGTCGAAATCTGCGGCTATAGCTGAAGCGGCCCGCATTCGGACGCCTGGGATCGAACCAACGGTTCCTCACCGACGAGTGACTATGTACCTGGCGAAAGTCGGGACGGTCTCCAGCAAGAGAGGCGTGGATGCCATCAAAGCGTCGAATGAACAGCACCATTGCAGCATTTTTGGTCGCACCGTTGGTTCTCGGTGGCTCAGTACTTTATCTTGGCCTGAACAACGATGGTTTGCGACAGAGCCTGCAATTCATCCCGCCCTTTAAGGATCGTAGCCAAGTCGTCGGCGGCGCCGTCGTCGGCCAGAATGGCAGTGGGTTGTATGCGGGCTATACGCTGTCGTGGGGCGATGAATTCAACACTCTCGACATCGCGGGTCCGTCAAACCCTCGCGGCAAGTTCTTCCCGACTGGCGCCTATCATCCAGGGATCCGCGGCAATACCACGTCGCTCGGGACAGCTTTTGATGCCGACCCGCTGACCACGGGCTATAAGGACCGCAACCGCGGCATCGCGGTTGGCTTCGACAACATGTCGATCTCCGGCTCGGTGCTGCGCCTCGGAGCGCGCAAAGCAATAGCTCGCGAGCAGGCGTTCCTTACCCCGACCGACCGGTCCATCAACGGAGGCCTGCGGTCGAACCTCTCCGCGATGATCCATACCGCCGGGGCGTTTGCATACTACCCAACCGCCAATGCCGTCATCATCGAGATGCGAGCCCGGTTCAGCCCCAGGCCTACAAATCCGGCCGGCTTTCATCCGGCGTTCTGGACCTATTCGGTCGCACCCGTGCTCAATCCAACCGGCAACGAGTGGGATCTGGAATGCAACTCCCAGGGAATGCACTTCAGCAATATCGTCCATACCTCGGGAGCAATCTCGACCGACAACAGCGCCGGACCATTCGACTATATGGATGACGCGTTCCACGTCTTCAGCTTTGTCTTTCGAAATGGCGGAAACACCCAACTCTACGTCGATGGCGCCCTTCGATCCCAGTTTGCCGGCGTGGATTCGAATAGCAAGAATATGCCCTCATTTGTGCTGCTGACGTCACACATCTTCAATAACACGTACGCGGGCGAGGCGTATGACGCTGCAGCGTGGGCCAACTCGGCGACCGGCGGCTATCTCGATCTAGACTGGATCCGCGGCTGGCGGACGACAGGCGTGAAGCATTGGAAGCCGCTGGTTTCGGTCGCAGATCTCGATGTCGATTACAACGGCAACGGCAACATTGTGCTGCCGAGCGCCAAGGCCCTCTGGGGTGATGCGAGCGTTACCGAATTCGTCCAGGTCGTACCCTATGACAGCTCCGAACCGGGCATGACGGAGCAGACGACGTTTACGCAATTCCCGGAAGGAATTTCGTACGATGCGGCGGCGCGCACGATCAAGGCGGACTTCACCACCGCCACGGGAAATCCCGGGAGGTCTCATGTCGTCGTTTATGGCTACAAACCTGACGGCTCAACGATGGAGCCCCTGCGATTCTCCATCAATCGCGGCCCGCGCGTGACGACGCGCCCCCTTTCAGCCGCCGCAGGCGACAGCTACCACTACGATATGTATGGGGCGTGCGATGTCGGAGTTATGATGCCGAAGATTTTGTCCGTCAAAGGACTGCCGCAGGGGCTCGCCTTTGACCGTTCCACCGGACTGATCAATGGCGTTCCCACGGCGACAGGTGTCGCCAACCTAACAATCTCCTGCGCGAACAATGCGGGCCAGACCACAAAGAGCACGACAACGTTGACCGTCCACGCGCACGAGCCGGCGAACCGCCCGTACGGAGGATGATGCTCGACCCTCAACGTTGATCCGTCGGGGCCGAACTGCCCTGGCAGATATCCAGAAAGTTTGCGAGGGCGCCGTCCACACTCGTGCTCAGTGGCCGGCTCAACTTTTCGAAGGGCTTGCTCCACGCATCGACGAACGTGCTGATTTTCCCATAATTGTTGTCAAGAACCGAGTGCGGCAGATTCAGCAACACGCAAAAGATGTGCGTGTGAAGCCGGTCCGTGATCACGTAGGCCGACGATCCAACCTGCCTCATTCCACGGGCTACACGGTTCGACGCCAGCAGGTGAAACCACCGAATGCGCAGGTCGAGCTCCGACGACGTCCTGCCCTTGAACAAGAGGAGCGCCGTCTCGAGCAGCGCCTTGACAAACAACCACTTTCCCAAGCCTCGTTGTTCGTTGAGCCAGTCCTCGACAACAGCAAAGTTTGGAAGCGGCGGAAAATGCTTTTGCTCCACCTTCTCGTGATCGGTTCGGAGCAGCAGCAACAATTTCCTGGTTACTGCCGCTGGCGAGCTCTGCGCCCCCAGGCAGAACGCCATGTCCGGACAGAGATCCACGGGCGCAGTAAATTCCGTTGTCGCGATATTCAAGCTTTGCACGTCACGGACCAGAATCCGGAATTTTTTGTGCGAGTTGATGATCTCCGCGGCGCGCTTGAGACTTGCCTTCGAGGAGAAGTGTATAGTTTGCGGCAACTGAATGATCGGGCGATCCGGAAACTCCGACAGAAGCCTGAGCCGAAACTCCTGATGGCTGGGCCACAGGTCGCCAAAATTGCCCCCACCATGGATAAGGATCGGTCCAACAGGAACGGCTCTTTCAAACTCCTTCTTTGACCAGGTGTCATAGGTGCAGACATAGGACGGTGCTCGACCTAGCTTTTTCTGCAGATAGGTCTCTTCACCCAACCATATGGCGCTGTCGCCCACATTGGAGTGGTTGGGGAAATCCACCAGCGCAAAATTCTCGACACCCTCCAGATGGGGCCCGATGACCTTTTCGATCTCATCCTGCATTTCTGCAATCAGTGTACGAGAATCCTTCATGGGAATTTCGGCCATCGTCCTGAGTTCGGTCTCATCGGTCGCATCACAGCATCGAACGGCTTTCGATGCATCGGCAAAACTTCCCATTCGACTAATCCACTTCTGCCATTGCGCCAAGCACCCGCAAAGGTTGTGCAAACAACGCATCTGCGCGCCGCCAGCGAGAACGCCGGATGTTTGCGCTGCGAGCTTCCCACGTCTGTCATTCGATCTTTCGCGCTCAGCCGGCTTCCGCCTCTATCGCGCTCTCGTGCCTCTCTCGGTGTCCCCTCGCCGATGCGGAAGCTGACCGGTTCCAGAGCACGGAATAGATCGGCTTAGCGGCCAAAAGGCAAGTCTCGGCAACACTGCCGATTAGCGACAACACCGCACATATTCATGACAAGAATCGAATCTATTGAAGTCTTAAGGCAGGCAAATGTGTTGATCGCAACGAACATAGGCAGCGACCCTGCAGGAATGCCGCTTCTTGCAGCAAGCCTGCACCCACGTGCGTTAGCGAGCTCGGAGTCAATCGCATGATCGGTTTGTTGAAAGACTACGTGAAGACACGCCTGCTCAATAGCGACGTTACGATATCCGGCACCTCAAAGGAGGAGGAGCTCAGGGAATTCTTCCGGGACCTTTTCCCTGTCGTGACCGACAAGAAATTGATTCGACTGGGCGGACCGGCTGATGGCGGCTATTTGGTTCCGGACGACCTCGAAGGCTGCGTCGGTTGCTTTTCGCCGGGCGTCTACAACGTCTCTGACTTCGAGCTCGGCCTTGCCGAACGCGGCATCCCGTGCTTCCTCGCTGACTTCTCGGTGGATGCACCCGCGATCCACAATGACCTGCTCGATTTCGAAAAGAAATTCCTCGGAAGCGAAAACAACGCCAAGTTCATGACTTTAGAGAACTGGATGTCGAGAAAAGGCCCTCAGACCGGCGATCTCATCCTCCAGATGGACATTGAAGGCGGCGAATACGAGGTTGTCATCGAAACGAGCTGTGAGGACCTGAAGCGCTTCAGGATCATGATCATCGAGTTCCATTCCTTGGACAGAATTCTCAATCCGTTCGGTCTCAAGCTGATCGGCGCTGTTTTCAAGAAGATCACCAAGCACTTCGATGTCGTACACATTCATCCGAACAATTACTTCAAACCCATCGAATACAGGGACTTCAAGGTCCCGCCGATCATGGAATTCTCGTTCTTGCGCAAGGATCGCGTTTCTCGCCGAGCGCCTGCCAGAAGGTTTCCTCACGACCTCGACAGGAGAAACGTCGCCAACAGGGATGATGTCGTGCTGCCGAAATGCTGGTTCGCTCCGGGGTGATCGCCACCGTGGCCACACCGATGAATCGCGCCAGCCGCGGACATCGGGCGCGCGGATGCGCGACCGTCGGCTCGCAATGGCGGAAGTGCGCTTCCTACTCTCCCGGCTGCCGGTTCTCGCCGAGATATGCCTGATAGGCCAGCTTGAGCCCATCCTCGAGCGGGGTCTTGGCCCGCCAACCCAGTTTTGCCAACCGGTTGACGTCGAGCAATTTGCGCGGAGTGCCGTCGGGGCGCGAGCTGTCAAAGCTGATCTCGCCGGAATAGCCGACGGTCGCCGCGACCACCCTGGCGAACTCGGCGATCGCAATGTCCGTGCCCGTGCCGATGTTGACGAGCTCGCCGCTCGAATAGGTCTTCATCAGGTGGATGCAGGCGTCCGCCAGATCGTCGACAAAGAGGAATTCGCGCCGCGGCGTGCCGGTGCCCCACACCATGACGTTCTTCGCCCCCGACGTCTTGGCCTCATGGAAGCGGCGGATCAACGCCGCGACGACGTGGCTGTATTCGGGATGATAATTGTCGCCGCGACCGTAAAGGTTGGTCGGCATCACACTGATGAAGTTTGAACCGTACTGGCTGCGATAGGCCTCGACCATCTTGATGCCGGCGATCTTGGCGGTCGCGTAGGGTTCATTGGTCGGCTCCAGCGGGCCTGTCAGCATCGACTCTTCGCGCAGCGGCTGGACTGCCAGTTTGGGGTAGATGCAGGAGGAGCCAAAGAACATCAGCTTCTCGCATCGATTGACGTGCGCTGCGTGAATGACGTTGGTCGCGATCGCGAGATTTTCGTAGAGGAACTCCGCGCGCAGCGTGTCGTTGGCGACGATGCCGCCGACCTTGGCGGCAGCAAGGAACACGACCTGCGGACGCCTAGCAGCGAACCATTTATCGACGGCGGTCTGGTCACGCAGGTCGACCTCGCTCCGCGACGCCGTCAGCAGTTCGACATCTTCCTCCGCGAGCCGCCGCACCAACGCGGAGCCAACCATGCCGCGATGGCCGGCGACGAAGACGGTCTTGCCGGCCAGTTCAAATGGAGTGCTTGCCATTGGCAACCTCCCGCCTCGCCTCGAGCAAATCGCAAGCCATCATTTCCTTGACCAGCTGCGCGAACGGGGTCCTGGATTTCCAGCCGAGCTTCTCGCGCACCTTGCTGGGATCGCCGATCAGGAGATCAACCTCGGTGGGACGAAAATAAGTCGGGTCGATCCGCACGACGATCCTGCCTGACTCCTTGTCGATACCGGTTTCTTCGACGCCCCTGCCTTTCCATTCGACTTTGCGGCCGACTTCCGCAAAGGCGAGCTCCACGAACTCGCGCACCGAGCGGGTCTCCCCGGTCGCCAGCACGAAATCGTCGGGCCGGTCGGCCTGCAGGATCATGTGCATGCCTTCGACATAATCCCTGGCGTGGCCCCAGTCACGCTTGGCCTCGAGATTCCCGAGATACAGCGTCTCTTCGAGGCCCGTCTCGATGCGGGCAACGGCACGCGTGATCTTGCGGGTGACGAAGGTTTCGCCGCGGATCGGACTCTCGTGGTTGAAGAGAATGCCGTTCGAGGCAAACATTCCGTAGGCCTCGCGGTAGTTCACGGTGATCCAATAGGCATAAAGCTTCGCCACCGCGTAAGGGGAGCGCGGGTAGAAGGGGGTCGTTTCCTTCTGCGGCACTTCCTGCACGAGGCCGTAGAGCTCCGAGGTGGACGCCTGATAGAACCGCGTCTCCTTCTCCATGCCAAGGATACGGATCGCCTCCAATAGCCGCAGCGTTCCGATCGCGTCGGCGTTCGCGGTGTACTCCGGGCTCTCGAAACTGACCGCCACATGGCTTTGGGCAGCCAGATTATAGATCTCGGTTGGCCGGATCTGCTGCATTAAACGGATCAGGTTTGTCGAATCCGTCATGTCGCCGTAATGCATCAGGAATCGCACATTGCCGGCATGCGGATCCTGATAAAGATGATCGACACGGGCGGTGTTGAACGAGGACGATCGCCGCTTGATGCCGTGAACGGTGTAGCCTAGGCCGACCAGATACTCGGCGAGATAGGCACCGTCCTGACCTGTGACGCCCGTAATCAGCGCGACGCGGCGCTTCGAGCTTTCATTCATATTGCTCACCCGACTGCTCGGTTATCGTCGACGATTTTCCCACTTTCCCGAAACCTATTGGCGATTGCGCCGAGGATTCGCAGGATCTCACGCTCTGGCCCGGCCGGCGCGCCTGTCGCTCGCCAGAAACCAAAGAGGGACCCGACATAGGCGAGAGCGCTCACGAGAACAACAGCGATCAACCGAGCATAGACGTGAGACTCATGGCCAAAAGATGTGATGAAAGTCCAATTGGTCAGCAGACCGACAATGATCATCGTGCAGGTGGACAAAGCGGTCCTCAGATTCGCGAGAAATTGCCGGGAGACAGAAGTCTCAATCAATTCGCGGACCAGGACCATGTTGTAGATGACACCGCCGAGCGTAACCGCCACGCGAGCGACCAGCAGGCCAAGTACCCCCCCGACCCACAAGCCCGCCATGATGACAGGCAGCCTCACGATCAAGATCGCAACGTCGCGATGAAATAACCTGCGCGTCTGCCCAAGGGCCAGACCAAGGGGTTGGACGGTCGCACTGAGCGTATGCAACGCAATTGCACCACCGAGGAGCTGGATCACGATTGTCGCGCCTGCCCAGGCCTCACCCAGTGCGAGCGGAACGAATTGATCGGCGATCAACGCGAAGCCGAACCCGGCCGGAAAGGCGATCGCACACAGCATTGATTGCGCCGACAGATAAGCGCGTTGAAGGGCGGCCTTGTCGTCCCTCAGCCTCACGAACGCGGGAAACAGCGTCCCGGCGAGCGGATTTGTTGCTTCTCTTGTCGGCGTGGCGGCCAGGTCGCTGCCCAGCACATATCCACCGAGGGCGGATTTCCCAAGAAAATAGCCGATGATGATCTGGTCGAAACGCCAGTTCAGCGTGCTGACGGCCTGTCCGAGTGATAGCCAAACAGAGAACGAGAATAGGGAGCGGCTACCCTTTATCCGGAACTTCGGCCGGAACGGATGGATGAGATAAGAGGCGACGACATCGATGAAGTTGGCGATGACGGCTCCGGCGATAAGCGCCCAGTAGCTCCTGAAGCAAATGGCGATCCCGGATGAGACGAGGATGGTTGCGAGCGCCCGGCTGCTGCTCGTCACAAATTCCTGCCAGAAGACGAGTTGACGCTGCATCATCGCAAGCATCGGATTTCGAAGCCCAGATATCACAATCGAGCAGCTCAGGACCAACAGGATCGGAATCAAGCGGCCATCGCCGTACGACAATGCCACCGGATAAGCGAGCAGTGACAGCAACAGTGCGAGCAAGCAGCCGCGAGCCAGGCTCAACGTCCACGCGGCGTGGAATTGATCTTCACTTGGATCCTTGTGGTGAATGAGCGCCGATGCCAGGGACAGTTCCGTCATCGACGTCAGAACAGCAATGATGGCCGTCGCGACGGCAACCAGGCCGAAATCTTCGGGCGTGAGCATTCTCGCCAATATGAGCGTGTTCAGCAAGCCGAGACTGGCAACCACCAGTCGGCTCACGCCGATCCAGGCAGCTCCGATGGCGATTGAATTTTTCGACAAAGGCAGCGCCTTACGAGCACCAATAGCGACCATTTTCAATGCTCGTTCATTGACAGATGGTTTCCAGTGCGCGCTCGAAGATGTCAGGCGCAACGTCGAAATCGAATGGACTGGGCCCAAACGCTCCCTGCGGGCGCGTTCCCTTGCTGTCTCCCACGATGTAGGAATAGTGCGCGCCGGCGGACGTTGCGATCGTGTAGTAGTAGGGGTGCACGTGGTCTGAGGGGATCAGCTCCAGGACTTTTGTTCCAGGCGAGCAGAATACGAGATTGGTCAGCCCTGCGCCATGTGGGCCAACGACAATCGAGCATTCCGAGAAAAACGCCGCTTCATCCTCAACGTCATCAAAGTCGTAGATCTGGAAGCCGAACTTTTTCAGTGCAGGCATCAGCTCTTGTTCGTTGGCAATCTTCCTTTGTCCCTTGCGCGGAACGTATACGCGCCTGTCGTGACGAAGCGGCGACTTGGCGACCGACAAGCGGAAGAACTCCGGAAGCCATGGAGCATAATTCCGTCGCAAGCCTGGAAACGAAGTGCCGATCACGAGATCGGCCTGGATATCCTCCTGCCCCGCCCACACGCACTTGTGCATCGGAATTCCAAGCCGGCGAACGAGTTTGGCTGCCGTTTCGGACGCAGGCTTGGGCAAATAGACATAGTCAACATCATCGAGCGACAGGCCACTTTTCTGAAATAGCGCCAGGCGTCCCAGGCAATCGAGCAGGAAGTGCCCATAGTTTCCTCCGGCGAAATCACTCGCCAGCGAGAGACAGGTGCCGCTTAGCGGCAGCGGCGTCCCGTAGGCAATTGATCGCGGATGGCGCGAGAACGACGGTCCGTACCAGGTGCTCTCGTAGAGCAGCGATCCATCCTCGGTCACGAGCCAGCCGTCGGGACCGAGGATGCGGGCCTTGTCCAGGCGGAGAACGCCCAGTTCGGGCATTCTGTTGTCAACGCTTTCACCGAAACCTGCGTCGCGGCTGCCGAATCGAACCGGTGCCTTCCGCGCCAGTACCTGTTCCTCGACGGCAGTCACCCACGTATGTGGATGTTCACTTCGCCACGTGCGATGATCACAAAGCCGGCTCGGGCTGCCGCGCAATGTACCACGGAGCATTTGCCTGACGGCGCGAACCATTGAGTTCATGGACGACTACCATTGCAAGAGACACTGACCGTGACCGGCAAGCCCGCATGACGGCTCATCTGCCACAGCAAAGCAAAATTCAGACCGACCTTCGGATAGCGTGCCGATCGCGATCACCGGTACTCGGCTTGATTCAGATCACACCGATTGTGCTCACGCTGGATGCACCCCTCCGATCAGCGGCGCACATGCAGCGACAGTAGACGGCAAGATCTGGCTTTTTTTGGTTGGATCACCGTGGTGTCGCAAGCAACTGGGACTTCTTTGGGGCCAACCTCGCCCGCGACTTCAGCCGTCAGTTTGCTGCCCAGCAGATAGTTCCCTTCACGCGGCACGGCGGGCAGCGCAAATTCGATCACGCTGACGCCATTTTCCCCTTCCTTGCGAGAGACCTGTTGCAGCGGCTTCTTTGCCGATGCGACCATAGCGCCGGTTGTTTCGTCGAAGACGTACGCATGAATCGTTCGATTTGTCGGATAGTCGTCCGGAATCTTGATCGGAATGTCGATCTTGAGCGGATCGGTCGTGCCCAGCGACAACACCCCCGCATTCGGCTTCTTATCCGCTACCACGTTCGTAACGTTGAGGAATGTCGGCTTGGGCATGTCGTTGAGCGCTGCCCTATATCCAAAATCATTCGGATCAGGTGTCACGTCGCTCGGACCGCATTTTCGGCTTCCCCGCTCGGAGGACGTGAACTGGCAGACGCGCACGTAGTCGATCTTGAACGCCTGCGGGAAAGCCGCATCATCGATCCCGTGCCGGCCGGCCCAGGCTGCTCCGCCGACAGCGAAATTGAGATCGATGTGCGCCGGTGGCCCCAGTTGGCCGTCCTTCCTGAGCCACTGGTACATGCGCGTGTAGACGAGACGGCCATCCCAGAAGAACGAAATGCGGTCAGGAGCCCAAACGGAGCCGGCAATATGCCAGTCCTTGTTCAGATCCTCCTTGCTGACCATGTCCTGAAACCTGAGCACGAAGGAGCTGTCCACATACGTGTAGGACTGCGGCGTCCACTTATCTTTACTCATGGCATTCGAGTGCAGCATGTTCGGCTTGTCTTCCACGCCATTGATGACGTACTCGAAGATGTCGATCTCCGGCGGATGCCAGAACTTTCCATCAATGTCGTAATCGGCTTCGAGCCAGAATGCCGGCCACGATCCCCGCGCATTCGGAAGAAAGACCCGCGCTTCATAGTAGCCGTAGTAGAATGTCTGATGGCTCCGGATCATCCCGGAGTCGAACGTGTCCGCCCCCTCATTCTTTTTTGCAGTCAGATGCAGCGTACCTTCGGACACCACGTGGTTGTCGCGGTAGCGCTGCTTTTCGTCGTTGAAATGATCCATCGTTTCGTTGTTGTAGATGTAACGGGTCGCCCATTTGGTTCGATCAAGCTTGTCGCCGTTGAACTCATCCGAAAACACCAGCTCCCAGCCAGCGCACCAGGCCGGCGTTGCGGATCCGAGTGCAACGACTATCGAGGCGACACAAAGGAATTGCCTGCGCACGGCTGCGAACATCAACGAGATCCTTTCGGTACGGCTGTTAGCCGGCTGAGAAACGCTGTGCCGGCCCAACGCGCAAAGACGATGGCAATGGTGACGCTGCCACGTCGCAAGCCGGCACAAGCAAGCGCACGGCCCTGCGGCTTTTCCGCGAGTAGACGGTCAACTTGCGATCGTTTTGGGGCGGTGACTTGTCGAACAATCAAGAACATTTGACTGTTCGCCGATCAGGTTCCCTCCTTGAGTGCCGTCGAGTGCTTGATTGATCGGCCGGACTGCCGGTTTGGCGGCGCGGTCAAGCCGCCTTCGAATCTGTCCCGTCATCTTCACTTCAAGCAGGCGATGGCTGATCGTTGCAATGACAAGCGACGGCGGAAGCGAGGCCAGGAGGAAAAACAGTTGCGATCCGCTCCCCAATGCATCGACCATGCCCGTTCGATACATGATCAGCTTGACCCCGGCCATGACGATCGGCGGCCAGAGATAGAAACTGAAGCTGATCGTTCCCAGCCACTGCATCACCTGCCAACGCAGCATTCTTCCGAACAGGCCGTTTCCTCGGGACATGCCAAGCAGGAAAATAGTCCCGAAGACGCCACCAAGAACAACAAATGGAAAAGCAGAGATCCAGTCATGGAATGACAAATATGCCGGCGTGACAAAGCCGACGTAGTCTGTTGCGCTGGCAAGCTCGAGGCCTCTCCAGACAGTCAGGAACAGCACGAAGAAGATCGCCGGGTACTTCGCCAGCGACTGCAACGTGGTCGACGATAGGTACTTCTCCGCAATGAGCACGCCACCAATCATCAGGAGCGCGCGGGGATAGTACACGAGCAAGACCAGCGAACTGACGGCTAATGCCAGCGCCAGCGGCCGACTGACGCCGCTGACCAGGAAAACGACAGCACATACTCCATAGAACAGGAATTCGTATCCGAGCGACCACGCGGCGGGATTGATCTGGATGATGTCAATAAATGGCGGCGGCGCCAACAGATTTGCACCAACCAACAGCAGACTTGGACCCTTTCCTGAAAGCCAACCAGAAATCGCGATCGCGATCACGGTCGTCCAGAGCACAGGAAGAATCCTCGCGTACCGATCAAGAATAAAGGTCACAACCGAGGATGCCCGATACAGGCTTGGCAGAATCACGATTCCACTGATGCCGAAGAAGAACTCGACACCGAATTTTCCGGACTGCAGCGCTTCACCCAACAGCCCCCTGGCAAACAGATCGAACGTGGGTAATCCGGAATGAACGACGTGATACACGAATACCATGAGGCAAAACAAACCTCTGGCACCATGAACGTAAGGGTTAATTCTTGCGCTCGCGTTGTGTTCCATGTGGGAAGTCGCTACAGGCTCTAGTATAGGGGGTGAACAGCCTCACGAGAGAGACCAAGGTGGATCGCGATCGTTACCCTGTGCCCAGACGCACCCACTGACGAGGCGCCGCGAAACAGTAATCGACGAGTCCTAACATGGTGAGCCTCGACACATTCCCAGCCAGAACCTCGTCTAACAAGCGCGCTGCAGCAGCGTCAAGCGACGAGACCAACAGCGTCATTTTCGCGCACATTGCCTTCATTCTGTGCATTTGCATGCAGCGCTTCGGACTCCTCATTGGAACCGGACAGATCTTCTTTTCGCTGTTCGGATTCTTCGCGCTCGTCGCGTGGGGATGGTGGGTTGGTCTGGTGAGCATTCGCGGGCCGCAGACTCTCGCATTCGGACTCGTGGTCGTCTGGTTTCTCTTCAGCGCGGTCGCCGCAGTCGAATCTCCCGATCGCGGTGTCGAGACCAGCTCGGCATCGCTTGCGATGGTTCTTGTCACCAATTCGATCTTCCTGTTCGGACCCTCGACGAGATTCTCCAACGAGGCGGTCCTTCCCGTCTTCCTGTTCTATGTTCGCCTCTGCGCCGTTCTGGCAATCGTCCAGATCGTTCTTCAATTCGGCGGAATCCGCATCTTCTCGTTCAAGGATGCAATCCCGGCGCTCGATCCGGTCCTCGTCGAGTCGGCCTACAATCAAAATGCGGTGGAATTTTATGGCTCGCTGAATCGGCGCGCGAACGGGTTTTTCCCGATAGAGCCGGGAGCGCTGTCCCAATTGCTCGCTGTAGGTGTTGTCATCGATGTGTTCATTTTGCGGCGACTTTCCTGTCTTCCGTTGTACGCGATCTCGTACGTGCTCACTCGATCCGGATCGGGCCTCCTGGTGCTCGTCGTGTCCCTCGGTGTCTATCCCCTGATTGCTCCGCTCAAATCACTGCGGGTTATCGCCATCGGGGCGGCCGTTGCCTTGATGATCGGCACAACGTACCTCATTGCACCGGAACCTTTTGATCCCATCGTTGGAAGGCTTGATGAATTCAGTTCAACCAAGTCGAGCGGCTATGCTCGTTACGTCGCCCAACTACAGACTTGGGACTATCTCTTTCAGACCGACAGAGTGCTTATCGGCTCCGGGCCCGGCGGATTGGAACGGTCGCCCGCCTACTTTGGCGGCAGCGGAAATCCCGTTCTCAAGCTCGTCGCGGATTACGGTATTATCGGGCTACTGATCTTCCTGTTTTATCTCGTCCTCTCGATCTTCAGGAAAGACAACTCGATGCTCGCATTGACAATGCTCGCCTGCTATCAGCTCGGCGGCGGCAACCTCGCCATGGCTCCATTCCTGATCATGATGGCAATGCTGTGCGTATGGTCGCAATCGCCAGGCGCTGGCCTGAGGTCGATTCGTCCTCGGGCTCTCTGACCGAAGTGTCCCAGCCCTGCCCCGTGTTCATCGAATGATGCGGAATCGACCGAGCAACGCGCGCAACCATTTCGGCCGCTGGGCAGGCACGTACCGCAAGCTCACCAGGGCGCGACGAAAATACCGCGGACTGATGAGGATGCAGAAGATCCACGCCAGCAGCGATATGCGCTGCGATCTTGAGAACCCCTGCGGCGACGCAGCCGCTCCAAGCGCATCGACAGCGATGCTCAATGAACTATCCGCCGCGATTGGATGAAGGTCCGGCCGCAGCTTGAACGACGCTGTCCGCAAGCAAAGAAATATCAAATTACACTTAAGCGCATCGGGCGCAATCGGCAGCTTCTCCGTGCGCGCGATCTCGGAAAAGAAGCCGTACCGCCTCTGCGTGAGGTCGATCTCTCTCGCAAAGCGGGTATCGTCTAGTTGAAGGAACGCCCCGTGATTGAGGCCGTGCACCCGATAATATGCCAATGGTTTGGGGATTGTCACGATCTCGCCACACGCGGGAGCGGCCGCCAAAAGATAACTGTCCGGAGCCCGATCAACGAAATCGGACTCGAAGCCGAAAACACGCTCGACAAACCATTTCGGGTAGGCATTTCCAGACCCGGGCGGGGTCGGATAAGCGCCGGTGGTTGCCATCCACTTGCGGACGTCCTCCGATGTCGGACAGGAGAAGTACTGCGGCAGAACGTTTCCGGTCGGCTGCCCCTCGGCATTGATCACGCGCATCTGAAACTGATATTTGCTCGCGGCTTTGGACCAAACGGATACGATCTCCGTCATCACATCAGGATGCAAGGCATCGTCCGAGTCGAGAAATATGATGATATCGCCAGACGACCTGCCAAAGCCATTCACGCAGGACATCATCTGCCCGGCGTTCGCCTGGCTGATGATTGTGACTTCGTCTGCAAATTCGTTGATCACGTCGAGTGAATGGTCTGTCGACCCGTCATCGACGACGATCACCTCGACGTTTGGCCATCGTATGTCCAGCGCGCTGCGGATCGCGGATCCCACGTAAGCTGCGTAATTGTGGTTCGGAATGACGACCGAGAGGCGCGGCAGGATCGCCAGCTCGACTTCCGACAACACCGCGTGTCCTGGTATCTCCTTCAACATTCGCCGCCTAGAATACTCGCGTTGTAAGTACGTCGCATGACGGCCGAGAGAACATCACAGCCGACGGACGTTAGACACCCAATCCGGGGAGGTGCAGCCTCTAGCACATGTTTTCAAGCGCAAGGAAGAGGCAAGTTCCTCGCCTGCAATCCAGGGAACTATTTTACCCGTCATTCTGTTGCCGCAACTGCAATTCTATCCTGCCGCCGATAACCGCGGCTTCCTTCGAGAGCTGGC
This sequence comes from Bradyrhizobium sp. 17, assembly GCF_023073515.1. NCBI lineage: Bacteria > Pseudomonadati > Pseudomonadota > Alphaproteobacteria > Hyphomicrobiales > Nitrobacteraceae > Bradyrhizobium > Bradyrhizobium sp. 17. The sequence goes on from NZ_JADPJQ010000104.1 coordinate 20,098, forward strand.
CCCAACCATCATGGATGTGCAGAGCAGTGAAGATGCATGATAACTTATCTACGCACTTAGAGGGTTATTTGGCGATCTCTGTGGCTATCGCTTCATCGCTCCTCGCGACGACGGCCGATGCTCAAATTTCAGGCTTCGGTCGCACGTCTGCTCCGATGTATGGCGGCTCCGGCATTTCCACTCGGCCTTCGAGTTCGGTTCGGCCGATGGAAGGTACGTTCGCGCCAAATCACACGACTATAGACGGAAAGCTTTGCATATCAGTCAATCCGTTGACGCACCCCCAAGCCAACAACCCCAAGATCATCGAGCAGATTGTGCTGGTTCAAAACATTTGCGGTCAATCGATCCGGGTTCGGGTTTGCTACGCGGGTAGTTCCGATTGCATGGACGTTCCGCTCGCAGGCTACCAGAAGCTGCAAAGGCTATTGGGGATCGCGGCCGGTTCAACGAACTTTCAATTTGAGTATCGCGAGCTCTATTGAGCTGCTGATCCAACGAGCAACCTGGTTGGACGCGAAGTGATGCCTTCACAAGAAAGTACGATCATACCCGCACATCTTCCCATCTACTCGCGTTCCCGCTCGAACCAGTGCCACCGCATTTAAGGATAACCCAGATGGAACCGATTCCGCTGAGCATGTCACACCCGCTGCCGGTAACGATGTTGTTCTCGCCGCATGAGCCACGCATGCTTGATCTGCAGACGCAAAAACGCTCGCCAGCGGGGGCACCACACGTCAAGCGATCTCGGTCTTGGCGGGCACCACTCTTGCACCGGATCGTGCAACTCTCCAATGGGCGAGCTCGATTACCGGGGAGCCCTGACCGGAATTCGTCGCAGTTAACTCAGCACCTTCACTCACGTTGACCCTCGCGCACATGTCCAATCTCACCCAGGCTATTGTATTCGGAGGCGCAGGCTTCATCGGTACACATCTGATGACGCGGATGCTCGCTTCCGGGCGCTACAACAGGATCGTTTCGGTGGACATCGGCAAGCCTAGGGCGCACATCGAAGGCGTCGAATATGTCCATCATGATGTCCGTGAGCCAATCGACCCGAAGCTGGGTGGCGGGGTGCCTGCCGACATCTTCAACCTGGCTGCGGTCCATGTCACCCCGGGTCATCCGGACGGAGACTATTATTACACAAACGTGCTGGGTGCGGTGCACGTCTGCCGATTTGCGAAAGACACTGGCAGCCGGAATATCATTTTTACCAGCTCGATATCGGTCTACGGTCCGACCGAAACCCCACTTACCGAAGATGCGACGCCAGTCCCGGTCAGTGCCTATGGACGCTCCAAACTCTCGGCCGAAGCGATCCATCGCCTTTGGCAGTCGGAGGACCCGGACAGGCGGCTGACCATCGTACGCCCCGCCGTCATCTATGGCCGCTACGAGCGAGGCAATTTTACGCGATTGTCGAGGCTTCTCGAACGGCGGGCCTTCATCTATCCCGGCCGAACCGACACCATCAAGTCGTGCGGCTACGTGAAGGACCTCGTCTCGTCGATGCTCTTCATGGCGTCTCGCAACGACAGTCTGTCGATCTACAATTTCTGCTATGAGCACCGTTACACCATCAGCCAGATTTGCTCCGCCTTCTCTCAAGCTGCCGAATACCCCAAGCCGACGATAACGATTCCGGTATGGCTCATGAATCTGGCCGTGCTTCCATTCGAGGTGCTGCAGGCCGTCGGCGTCAAGACCGGCATCAATCGTGACCGGATCAAGAAGTTGTGGTTTTCTACGAACATAGTTCCGAAGCATCTGATCGCAAGCGGGTTCAAATTCGACTACGACCTGGCAAGCTCGCTTGTCGATTGGCATCGGGAATCGTCGTTCAAGGATTTTGATTGAGATCTCGTTGGCGTGATTTTTAAGTGCTCGGACGATCAGAGATTCACCGGTGGAACTCCAAAGCCGACCCCTGCCACTATAGCGGATACTCCGAAGCCAGGCTCGTTCGCACTCCTGCGTCTCGTGCTCGGACGTAACTCCGGCACCGGATTCCCTTTCCTGTGGCAGTTGCTCGATCCTCATGCTTGACCGTCACACTCAGGCCGATATTGCATTGCAGAATTCGATGCTGGTCGCGCGTATTCCACCGCGTCAGCATGCGGGTCGAGCCGTCTCCCCAGATCATGGGCACCCCATGATCTTCTCAGGCGGCGTAACTCGTTAGTTTTGAAAGTCCGGGTTTTTTTGGCAGAGTTGGCGGAGAGGCATTGTGACGATTTTGCGGCGAGCGGCACCGACATTGGCCCGGCAGCGTTGCCGAAACCTGTCTGACCAAACAACGTGTCGGACGATCCAAGTAGGTGTTTCGCCGGGGCCTCGATGGCGTTGGTCGAGTCTCGAGCGCCGCGATCGCGATCACCGCATCGGGCGTGTCGAGTTCTGCCAACGCACGACTTCTAAGCGGCACTTTACCATTCCCGAATCAGCGCGACGACAAGGCAGCCTGTTGCCGCATTCACAGAGATTTAGGTAGGCGGGCGGGATGCTTCAGAAGATCACATCTCGAGAGATCGAGACCGCCGCGCCGGAGGCTCCATCGCTGGAGCAGACCATCTCCTCCGCGCTCGCGCTGGTGAGCCGGCAGTATCCTGTGATGATTTTCACGCTGCTCCTGTGCATCGGCCTTGCCGGCATCTACGTGTTCACGGCACCGAAGCGATATACCGGAACGGCGATCCTGATGATCGACAGCCGTAAGATGCAGGGCCTGCAGACACAAGCGCCCGCGAGCGGCGGAGACAACCCGATCGACTCGGCGATGGTCGACAGCCAGGTCGAACTTCTCAAGTCCGAAGCGATCGCCACCAAAGTCATCAAGGACTTAAAACTTGTGGGGTCGGCAGACTTCATGAGCGATGGTGGCGGATTGCTCAGCAGCATCAGTGGCGCGATTACCGGAATATTCTCCGAATCGACCCCGCCCACGGAAGAGCAGATACTGCGCGCAGCACTCGCTCGCTTTGCGAGCGGCCTCAGCATCAAGCGCGTCGGCGTCACCTATGTTATCGAGATCTCCTTTCAGGCATTATCGCAGGAGCTGGCAGCGCGGATCGCCAACGCAGTCGCGGACGGCTATATCTTGGACTCGTTGGAATCGAAATATCAGGCATCGAGACGGGCGGCGGTCTGGCTGCAGGACCGATTGAAGGAATTGCGGTCACAGGCGTCTTCTGCCGAACGCACTGTTGCGGATTTCAAGGCCAAGAACAACATCATCGACGCCGGCGGCCGACTGCTCACCGAGCAGCAACTCGCTGAAATCAATACTTCGCTGACGGCTGCGCGTAGCCAGCGTGCGGAGGCACAAGCTAAGCTCGAACGCATCACCGCGATATTGAATGCGGACAGCGACGATTCCAAGGTCATTTTGAATGACCTCGCGACTGTGAGCGAGACGATGGCCAACCCAGTCATCACCAAATTGCGCCAGACCTATCTCGAGTACGCGGCCAAGCAGGCCGATTGGTCGAACCGGTATGGACCGACACATCTGGCGGTCGTCAATTTGCGCAACCAGATGCGGGAACTACGACGCTCGATCATCGACGAACTGCGGCGCACCGCCGAGGTCTACAAGAGTGACCTTGAAATTGCCAAGGCGCGCGAAGAGTCCAGCCAGAAGAGCTTGAACGATACGATAGCGGTCTCGAATAATACAGGTCAGGCCCAAATCGTCCTCAGAGATCTGGAAAGCAACGCTCAGAGCGCTCGCGCATTGTCAGACAACTTCCTGCAACTCTACATGGTCTCGGTTCAGCAGCAGTCGTTTCCCATTACCGAAGCGAGGGTGATCAGCCAGGCCGCGTCGACTCTTCCCAACAAGACGTCGCCAAGAACGACACTCATCCTACTTGCGGCGATCGTGGGTGGGTCGATTCTCGCAGCCCTCGTTGCAATCCTGCTTGATATGATGGATCGCGTCTTCCGTACCGCTTCGCAGGTCGAGCAGTTCGTGGAGACCCGCTGTCTCGCTTCGATTCCGGTGATAGAGCGGGGCGCCGTCAAAGCGAATTCCGTTCAATCCGGCAAAGCGGCCTGGCGATTCGGCAAACGCGACAAGTCCAAACCGCAGCAGGCACCCACGAGTTACGGAAGATCCGGCACGACGTTGCCACTCCATGGATCCTCGCCCGGGTTCAGCCACCAGCAGTCCCATCGCGACCGTCTGCTTTCAACCGAAGAGAGCGTGGGGCGGCACGTGATCAATGCCCCGTTTTCACGCTTCGCAGAGGGATTTCGGTCGATTAAGCTAGCCAGCGATTTTGCGAATTTCGGTGCAGGCTCCAGCAAGGTCCTGGGGATTACCTCCGCTCTTCCGAACGAGGGAAAGTCCACCATCAGCGAAGCGCTGGCCCAAACCTTGGCGCAAAGCGGCTGCCGTACACTGCTGATGGACGGCGACATTCGCAACCCAAGCCTCACCGCGAGGCTTACTCCGGCTGCGCAGGGCGGCTTGATCCACGTCGTCCTGGGCCAAGCCGACTGGAGGGATGTAGTCTGGATAGACCCGCAGACGAATCTACAATTTCTTCCTTGTGCCATCACATCGCGCTTCTCGAATTCGAGCGACCTGCTGGCCTCGAAACAGATGGAAGACCTGTTCCAGGAACTACGGCAGCACTTTGATCGTATCGTTCTTGATCTTAGCCCGTTGGCGCCCGTCGTCGACGTTCGGGCGACCGGGGGGCTGGCTGATTCCTATATCCTTGTCATCGAGTGGGCGAAGTCCAAAGTGGACATCGTCGAGCGCGTGCTAAGCGAAACGCCGGTTGTGCGCGAGCGTATGCTGGGTGCGGTTCTTAACAAGGTGAACGTGTCAGTGATGAGCCGCTACGATACGTACGGCGCGGCCTACTATCGCAATCGATACTACAAGAGGTACGGTTACGTCGATTAACATCCGATGCTTGATCTGGAGCTGTGGGCAGCGCTTGTCCGATATTTGACAGGGCCGTTGGATACAACATGAATGATTTGGCGCTAGCGCATTCGGGGCTTTTGATGATGCGCTCAATTTTGCTCTGTGTTGGTCTCTTGATGACGACAACTCCCGGCCGAGCCGAGCCGATGAGTCCGGGCATTCTGAACTGCGGGTCTGGGATCACCGCCGAGCAGCGTCGACGTTGCGACGAAGAAGCGTTCAAGCAGATCCAGTCCGGCAGCCAATCGACACAGCTTGAGAGCGGATGGCGACTGGTGAAGAGCAAAAATCCGGACGGTGGCGCCGATGCCATTTCAGTGATGCATGTCGTCGATAGTGCCAAGTCGGATACGGGCCTTGCTGGCCTGAGCCTGCAATGCGGAAAAGGTGGTATCGAAATTGTACTGATTGTACTCGAGCCACTGTCCCGCTCGGCGCGACCGAACGTAGCCCTCATAGCAGGAGAGAAGCGGGCAGAGTTCCAGGCATCTGTGATCCAGAGCGGCGTGGCGCTCCAACTACCCGCCGAGGCCTCGAAGCTTGCTGCCAGCGACTGGCAAAATGCAAACGAGCTTGCAGTTGAAATTGGGACCGCACCGAAAGCGATCCACGGAGCGGTGCCGCTGGCTGGACTGGCGACGGCTCTCCGTTACTTGTCGCGGTCCTGCTATGCTCGATAATCTAGCCCGAAACTGTCATGCCGCGCGAATGCCGCAAATCGACCGCATGCTGCACCAGTTGGGAGGCCGCGTTATGATGATGGGCCATAGTGGCAATCACCGAGACGAGGGTGGCGTCGCTTTCTTGGCCATGCGCCGCGTATCAATGTCCCACTCGTGCAATGCTGCACTCCATTCCCGCTTCCATGTCTCACGGTTCTCCGATTGTTCATCGCGTCCCGGCTTTTGATCGCATTGATGGCCGCGGCTCCGATCTTGGCCATCACAGGCGGCTCCTTCGCACAGCATGTGATTTCACTTGCTACTGCGACGATGATCGCCATGGTAACAAGAGGTCCGGAGACGCAAATCGCGTCGGCCGCGCCATTGCTGAAGCAATTTCTCCTCATATTCTTGCTTCCGGTCGTCTGGATGACCATGCAAATCTTTCCGATGTCTTCGCTTGCGAACCCGATCTGGTCGGCGACTTCGATCGCATTGAACCAACCATCGCTGCCGGGCCGCATCAGCGTTGATCCCGGCGCAACGTTACAAAGCTTGTTCCTCTATCTGGTCAATGTGTCGCTCCTGGTGTCGACCGTCGTCATCACCAGGGATCGCCGTACGGCCGAAACGATCCTGTTCGTATTAAGCGCAGTGACGACCCTCATATCAGTCGAGTTCCTACTCAGCCAGCTCGATGCGTTCGCCGGAATCATTCCCCAGACAGGCGCGGCTACGAATCTGTTTCCGGCAGCAGCCGCTCTTGCAATATTGATAAATGGCGCGCTCGTCGCCCGGGCACTCGAACGCCACCTGCACCAGCAGAACATCCGCAATCTGGCCTCGCCCCAACTGTGGGTCGGCGTTTTCTGCGGCCTGTTGGGAATTGCCTTAGCGTTCGCCGCACTTGCGGCCCTCGGACAACACACATTGGTGGCGGTTACTGGCTGCGGATTGATGGTCCTCGTGTTCATAGCCGCTGTCCGACGCTTGGGATTTCGGTTTTGGCCTTCGGCGCTATTGTTCTTGGGCCTTGCAGCAATCGCCAGCGCGATGGTTGTGCCGCACTCTCTCTCCGGACGCTTGGGCCTCCTTGGATTCGTCAGCCTCCCCCCGGAAGCACTTGCGCCGGCAAAGCACCTGCTCTCTGATGCACCGACGTGGGGGAATGGTCTCGGAACCTTTAGGCTGACTTCGATAGCCTATCAGGAGTTCGGCGCTGCTCTGGCAGACCCTCCTTCCACCGCAGTCTTGATGACTGTCGAGGCGGGAAGATTGGCGAGCGCCATCCTGGCAGCTTTCGCCGCCCAGTTCTTCCTCGTTAGCTTTCGCGGCGCCGTTCGGCGAGGACGCGATTCCTTTTTCGCCGCCGCCGCGGCGGCCGTCGTCGTCGTCGTGCTCTGTGAGAGCTTTCTTGATTCAAGCCTCTCAAACCCCACGATTCAAGCGATCGTGGCGGTGATGGTCGGAGTTGGACTTGCACAATCGGTAGGACGGACCAGCGGCGCCGACCGCTCGGCGGAATGCCGCGAGCCGTAACATTGGCTTTGTATGAACTATGCATCGAAAATGAAGTCATCGAGCAGATTTCGCATTCTTCTGATGGCGTTGGCCTTGACGGTCGGATCCTATGCGATTGTATCGGCCGTGGCGGAGGTGACGGCGCTGGGTCGGACGACATTTCCCACAGATGCGGCCGAGATTGGGACGCGGTGGACTGGAGAGGCGCCCTCATTGCTGGGAACGCGCCCGCCGTTTGGATCGGAGCTGGAGAGCAATCATGCCTTGATCGCCGCGCTGCAGACAATCGAGTCCGGTCGGCAAAGGGCCACGATCCTGCGATCAATAGCGCATACCGACGCTCTCAGCCGGGTCCGGCGGACGTTGTCGACGTCTCCTTACAATCCTGAACTATGGCTGGCGCTGGCGCTGCTTCAGGTCCAGCGCGACCCGCACGATCCGGTCGTGGTCGAGGCCCTGAAGATGGCATATTTCGTCGCACCAAACGACGCGCGATTGATGCCGGCGCGGATCGACATGGCGACCCGCTTCGACGCACTCGCCCTTCCCGATGTCAAGGACCTCGTACGCAGTGACGTTCGGCTCATCCTAATTCGCCGACCCGGGTCGAGATCAGCACTCGTGTCCGCTTATCGGCGGGCATCAAAACTGGGCAAGACTTTCCTGGAAGATGCCGTTGAATCGATCGACTCGTCCTTCCTAGCTACACTGCGCGGTTGAACTCGTGGCGTTTAGTGGGCGCGCTTCGCTGCAGTCGCCCGAACCTCGTTGAGCCAAGTCTTCTCAACCTCACCTGACCTGCCCCCGAGCTTTCATCCAGCGGCAATTAGAGTCTCGGCTTGTTTTACGCCACGAGGCGCGGGT
>NZ_JADPJQ010000006.1:0-82988 GCF_023073515.1 Bradyrhizobium sp. 17
AGACCGGCAATGCGCATCTGTTGCAGTCGCCGTGGAAGCCGGGCGATCCTGTCTGGCAGGGCACCATCGACGGGCATGTCGTCGCGGTGCAGGTGCGCCCGATCGCGAACGGTATCCGCCTCGCGCATCAGGGCGTCGAGGTGCCGGTCTATGTCTGGACCGAAGCGGAAGCTGCCTCGGCGCGGCTGATGCCGGTGACCACGGCTGCCGACACCCGCAAGAAGCTGCTTTGTCCGATGCCCGGTCTCGTGGTCTCGATCGCGGTGACCGAAGGGCAGGAGGTCAAGGCCGGCGAGACGCTCGCGGTGGTCGAAGCCATGAAGATGCAGAACGTTCTGCGCGCCGAGCAGGACGGCACGGTGAAGAAGATCCACGCCAGCGCCGGCGCGACGCTCGCGGTGGATGCGCTGATTTTGGAATTTGCGTAACGTCATTGCGAGGAGCCACCGGGTCCGCGCGAAGCGCGGCCCGATGACAGGCTCCGCGACGAAGCAATCCAGTCTGTCTCTGCGGATGCATTTCTGGATTGCTTCGCTTCGCTCGCAATGACGGAGTATGCTGCGGCCTCCGTGACCTAACCGAGACATCACCATGGCCTTTCGTTCCCGCCGCGAAAAACTGCGATCGATCCTGTCGGGCGGGACGTGCGTCCATCCCGGCTCGGTCTACGACGCTATCTCGATCCGCATCGCCGAGGATCTCGGTTTCCCGCTCGGCATGTTCGGCGGCTCGGTGGCTTCGCTCGCGGTGCTCGGCGACCCCGACATCACGCTGATCACGCTCACGGAACTTGCCGAGCAGATGCGGCGGATGTCGCGTGCTGCAGCGCTTCCGGTGTTGGTCGATGCCGATCACGGCTATGGCAACGCGCTCAACGTGCGTCGCACGGTGCAGGAGCTGGAAACGGCGGGCGCCGCCGGCCTCACCATCGAGGACACGCTGCTGCCGGCTGGCTTCGGCGAAGCGAAGACGCAGCTGATCTCGCTCGAGGAGGGCGTCGGCAAGATGAAGGCGGCACTCGACGGCCGCGGCGACCCCTCGCTCGTCATCATGGGCCGCACCGGTGCGGCCTCGATCACCTCGATCGAGGATGCGATCCGCCGCGCCAGAGCTTATGAGGCTACCGGCGTCGACGCGCTGTTCTTCACCGGCATCAAGTCGCGCGCCGAGCTCGAGGCCATCGTGTCTGCGACGCGCCTGCCGATCGTGCTCGGCGGCGCGCCGGAGGAGTTGAACGTGCTCGAATACCTCGCTGGCCAGCGCGTGCGCATCGCGCTTCAGGGCCACGCGCCGATCGCGGCCGCAACGCAGGCCGTCTACGAGACGCAGAAGGCGCTACGCGACGGCACTGCGCCGAAGAATCTCAAAGGTCTCCCATCGTCGGACTTGACCAGCCGCGTCACGCGGGAGGCCGACGTCAAGGCGCGGAGCGCCGATGTCCTCGGACTGAAACAATGAGCCGGGCGATCCTCCAGGTCATGATCCGCGGCCGCGTGCAGGGGGTAGGCTACCGGGCCTGGCTCGAGTATCAGGCGACGACGTGCGGTCTCGAAGGCTGGGTCCGCAACCGCCGTGACGGCAGCGTCGAAGCGCTGTTCGCGGGGCCGCCGAAGCACGTCGCGGACATGGTTGCGCTGTGCCGCCACGGCCCGCCGTCCTCGCGCGTCGACAGCGTCACCAGCGAGACGGCCGACGTCGATGAACTGAACTTGCGCCGAGCAGGCGAGGCGTTTTCGGTGTTGCCGACGGTGTAGCTAAAGAATCACCGCGGCAGCTTGGCGATCGCTTCGCTCAATTCGTGGATCTCGTAGGGCTTGCGCAGGATCGGGAAATCGCCGCGCACGCCTGCGGCGACTTCGCTGTAGCCGGTGGCGAGCAGAATCGGCAGGCCGGGGCGGATCTGGCGGAGGTGATGGGCGAGGCTGAGCCCGTCCATCTTGCCGGGCATGACGATATCCGAGAACACGAAGTCGACGCCGTTCTTCTCGATCTCGCTCAAGGCGGCTTCGGCGTCCGCGACCCGGCGCACCTGATAGCCGAGCTGCTCCAGAAGGCCGATGCTGACGGCGGCGACGTCCGGATTGTCCTCGACCAGCAGCACCGTGCCGCTGCCTTGGAACGCCGGTTCTCCCGCCGCCTCACGCGATGGCTCGTCTTCTCCGCGCGGCAGCAGGATGGTGAAGGTCGTGCCCTTGCCGAGCGCGCTCGCGACCCGGACCGTGCCGCCGGCCTGATGGGCGAAGCCGTGCACCTGGGAGAGACCGAGGCCAGTGCCTTTTCCGATCGCCTTGGTCGTGAAGAACGGCTCGAAGATCTTGTCGAGAACGTCGGAGGGAATGCCGAGGCCGGTATCGGTGACGTCGATCGCGATGAATTCGCCCACGAGGGGGTCCTCGTCGAGCACGAGATTGCGCGCTGCGATCGTCACCGTGCCTCCGTCGGGCATCGCGTCGCGGGCATTGATGACAAGGTTGAGCAGCGCGGTCTCGAGCTCGGAAACGTCGGTCCTGATCGGCCAGACGTCGTCGCTGACGTCGAAAGCCAGGCGCACGGAGCTGCCGACGCCGGCATCGAGTACCTCGCGGATCGCCGCGATGCGGTCGGCGAAGTCGATCGCCTGCGGATTGACGCTCTGCCGCCGCGCGAAGGTGAGGAGCTGGTTGGTTAGCGCGGCGCCGCGCCTGGTAGCGGTCTCGATGGCCGAGATCGCGCGCTGAAGCTTGGCTTTGTCGTCGGCCCCTCGTTTCAGCATGTGGAGGCTGCCGCTGATGATCATCAGGAGGTTGTTGAAATCGTGGGCGACCCCGCCGGTGAGCTGGCCGAGCGCGTCGAATTTCTGGGATTCGGCGAGCTGCTTCTGCATCGCCTCGAGCTTGAGCTGGGTATTGCGCCGCTCGGTGATGTCGCGCGTGATCTTGGCGAAGCCGACCAGCTCGCCGGCCTCGTAGATCGGATCGATCACGACGCTGGCCCAGAAGAAGGTGCCGTCCTTGCGGACGCGCCAGCCTTCCTCCTCGTAGCGGCCCTTTTCCCGCGCGATGCCGAGCGCACGGGCGGGCTTGCCGTTGGCGCGGTCGGTCTCGGTGTAGAACCGGGAAAAGTGTTGGCCGAGGATCTCCCCGGGTGAATAGCCCTTGATGCGCTCGCCGCCAATGTTCCAGCTGGTGATTCTCCCGGTGGGATCCAGCATGTAGAGTGCGTAGTCCGCAACTCCTTCAACTAACAGGCGGAAACTGCGTTCGCTTTCGAACAAATCCCTCTGCTGACTAGACTTCTCGACCATTCGCGGACCCTGCCTCAACGGGGGCAAACGCAGTAGGTGGCGGATTGTTCCCGGAGGTTGGAACATTTTTAGGCAACATTGCGCGTCCGTATGCAGGACGCAAGCCAGCAGACGCTCGCCCGCATTCGAGCCGGAAAGCCGTGCGCGTCAGACCGCCGCCACGCTACGGAACGTCGCCGCCACCGCACGCAGCGCCGCCAGCTTTGCGGGATCGCTGACCTTCGAATGGAGCATCACCTTTGAGCTGCCGAGTTTCGGCAGCTTGTGGGCGGGGCCGACGTCGACCAGGCCTGCCGGCGCGATCCGTCGCGCCAGCGGCGCGATTGCAAGTCCGGCGAGCGCGGCTGCAACCACGGCGGTGACGCCGCCGCCGACGAAGCGCTCACGCCATTTCAGGCCGGCCTTGTCGAGCGCGCGCACAGCGATGGCGCGGACGCCGCAGGGCGGGGCGAGCGTCGCGAGCGGCAAAGGCTGCCCCTTTGGCACGGTGAAGCGTCGTGACGCGAACCAGCCGAATTCGTCCTCGGCCAGCGTCTCTCCGCCGCGCCGGCTGCCTTCCTGGCGCACGATCACCGCATCCAGTCGGCCCGCATCATAGGCCTCCTGCATCTCGCGCGAGAAGCCGATGATGACGGCAAGCGTGAGGTTCGACGACATCGCATGCAGGCGTTCGAGCAGGGGTACCAGCTCCGGCCCCGCAGCATGGTCGGAGATGCCGAGCGAGAGCGACTGCGCGACCGAGGCCTCGCCCGATAGCGCGCGGTCATGCGCCGCGATCAGCGCGCGGGCGCGCTCCAGGAACGTCGCGCCGTCTGCCGTGAGCCGGACCGCGCGCGGCGAGCGCTCGACGAGACGTTTTCCCAGCAGCGTCTCCAGCCGTTGCAGCTTGAGGCTGACAGCCGCCTGGGTCGTGCCGAGCGCTTCGGCGGTCCGCGTGAAACTCTGGAGGTCGGCGACCAGCAGGAAGGCCTGGACGGTGGCGATGTCGAGCGTTGCTATCATTACGATTTCTTATCACTGGTATCAACAGAGATAAGATACCAAGATGTCGAGGGCGGGTCTAGCTTCTCACCAACGCCGCGCAACATCTGCGCGACATCCGAGGAGAACGACCATGCCGCTGATCACCGTGTCCTACACCACCCCGCGCCAGTCGCCGCCGCTGAAGGCCGACATCGCGAGCGCCGTATCCGAGCTCACCGCAAAAATCCTGCACAAGGACCCTGAGGTCACGGCCATTATCGTGAAGTCGGTGGAGGCGAGCGACTGGTTCGCTGGCGGCAAGTCGCTCGCAGAGCAAAAGCTCGCGAGCTACTGGACCGACATTCACGTCAGCGAAGGCACCAACACCAAGGACGAGAAGGCCGCCTATCTCGCCGCGATGTTCCAGCGCATGGCCGGGATCCTGGGCCCGCTGCATCACGAGACCTATCTGCATGTCGACGAGGTCAAGGGCGACGCCTATGGCTTTGGCGGCCTGACCCAGGAGCGGCGCTACATCGCCGGCAAGCTCGAGGTTTCGCCGGAGAAGGCGTGAGGAGGGAGGCCGCGGGTGAATAACCGCACCCGCGGCCTGAACCGTTGCCAGGGATCGTCAGCTCGCTATGCGAAACTGAACTTCGTCCTTGTTCAGGAAACAGGTCTTGTCGAACAGCTTCAGGTCGAGCGGGTTCGGCAGCCTGACATCGTCCAGGTCAGGGCAGGGTTTGAGCGAGGAATCATAGGAACGGTCGATCTGCGAGATGAAGACGACGATCAATCCCTTGTCGTGCGCGAATGATTTCAACGCGCGCACCTGAACGGTGAGGTCGGGATTTTCCCGCCGCTGGTCCAGCAGCTGCAGATAGTCGATCACCACGACCGTGCCGCGCGGTGCTGCGGCCATCTGCTTGACGACGTAGTCGGCACTGATGGCGTCGGAGCAATCGACCTCGAAGAGTTTTTCGAACTCCGCCAGATCCACGCCGATCGCCCGAAAGCGATCCAGAACGTCTTTCTCGGTGTATTCGAGCGAGAAGAACGCGGCGCGGTGGCCCGACCGCATCGCCTCTACGGCAAGCCCGAGGCTCATCAGGGTCTTGCCCTGGCCGGGACGCGCGCCCACCAGCACCAGGTCACCCGGTTGGAATTGCGGGAAAAGCCGGTTGGCCGGCGTCGCTGTGGCCGCTTTCGCCGCGAGCAGGCTCCATGCGGAAAAGCCTTGCGTCGCAGCGACGCGGTCGAGCGCATCGTGCAGCGGGATGCCTACCTCGTGGGACAAGCGCTTCGCTTTTCGTTTCAGATGATAAATGGGTGCAGACAGTCTCATCGCAAAAACCTCCCATTGCAAGCTGAAGCGCAACCCCTCCTTATGCCTTGGCGCTCGAACAGTCGGTCCGATGATCAATTCGCCCGGCATGACATCTGCTTTCCCGGCGGAGGGGGGAGGCGTGGGCGACACCGGAATCGAGGGTAGCTGATTCCGGGTTTGCCGAGAATGAGGGAGACCGAAGTTAGGCCGCTGCTTCCGGCATCAGCGCCTGGGTCGGCCCGAACAGCTCCTCGAAGGCTTGCCGAAGCGCCACGTCGACATCGCTCATCGTCAGGAGCTGGCCGAGATCGACCAGCGAGGTGACGCCGTAGCGGGGATCGGCGACGCCGCAGGGCACGATGCCGGCGAAATGTGACAGCTCCGGCTCGACATTGATGGCAATGCCGTGAAACGAGACCCAGCGCTTCAGCCGGACGCCGATCGCGGCGATCTTGTCCTCGTGCTCGGGTCCCTTGTCGGGCCGCTTGACCCAGACGCCGACCCGGTCCTCGCGCCGCTCGCCACGGATGTTGAAGGCGGCGAGCGTCCGCAGAATCAGCTCCTCCAGACTCGCGACATAGGCTCGGACATCCGGCCGGCGGCGCTTCAGGTCAAGCATGACATAGGCCACGCGCTGGCCGGGCCCGTGATAGGTGAGCTGGCCGCCGCGCCCGGTGGCAAAGGTCGGGAATCGGGCATCGAGCAGGTCGGTGGTCTTGCCCGAGGTGCCGGACGTGTAGAGCGGGGGGTGCTCCAGCAGCCAGACCAGCTCCGGGGCTGCACCGGCCGCGATCGCCGCGGCGCGCGCCTCCATTTCGGCGACCGCCTCCGGATAGGGCACCGGCGCGTCCGAAATCCGCCATTCCACTGGCTCGCCGGTGGAAGCGGAAAACGGCGTCAAATCGAGCTCTTGGCGGGGGTGTTGGGGCGAATTAACCATTGGCTAACCATAACCGGGTGATGATCCCAGGAGCAAATACCAGTCCCTAGTCCTAGTCCCAAGTTGCGGTGGTGCTGAAGTGCCTACTCTCGACAAAGTCACCGTGGACCTCATGGTCGTCCTCGGGACGACGACCATGCCGATCCATCAGGTATTGCGTCTTTCCCGCGGCGCCATCATCGAGCTGGACGCAACCGAGGCCGACGAGGTCAAGGTTCTGGCCAATAATTTACCGGTCGCCTCCGGGGTGGTGCTGGTCGACCGCAACCGCATCGCGGTCGAGGTCAAGCAGATGCTGCCACGTGTCCCGGGCACACGGTAGCGGCCCGGGCAGGCGTCGCGGCCCGGGCAGGCGTCGCGGCCCGGGCACGCGTCGCGGCCTGGGCACGCAGTAGCGGCCGGGCAGGCGGAAAAGGCCGATCCCGGCGCAAGGAGCCGGAACTTTCCTGCCAAGCTTGTGGAATTCAGGGCCTTTGGAGGCTTGTACCCCTCTGACGGATTTGTTAGATCGGCGCCGTTGATCCGGTTGGCCTTCAAGCCTCAAGCCGGCATCCCCAAAGCGCTCGTGGCGGAATTGGTAGACGCGCTGCCTTGAGGTGGCAGTGAGTAAAATCGTGGGGGTTCGAGTCCCTCCGAGCGCACCAAGCAAACAGACACGCGAAAGATTGTTTCGCGATTTTCGGTGCCCGCCCTGTTCGCGCTGCGGACCCTGGAACGGGGCCTCCCCAAGTCTTCGATGTTCGATCTCGCGGCCGAGGGTTCGCTCCCTCGGCGCGATCGGGCATGAAGTTGCCTGGCGAAGTTCGCTATGCCCTCACGTCCGGGTTCCCTTAGTTTGCCTGCGGTCGAGACTCCGGCTCGATCTGCGTGGCGGCGGGCTTAAACACCCTCGCCGGATGGCTGAAGATCTCGAACTCGTCGCCCCGCGCTATGCCGACAAGCGTGATCCCGCTGGCTTCGGCCGTTCGGACTGCGAGCGCGGTCGGTGCAGACATGGCAACGACGACGCCGGCGCCGATCGCGGCGGTTTTTTGCACCATCTCGACCGAAATCCGGCTGGTGAGAATGACGGCGCCAGCGCGGCCGGATGCTCCTTCCGTCGCGAGAGCGCCGGCAAGCTTGTCGAGGGCGTTGTGGCGCCCCACGTCCTCGCGCACCGTCATGGTCTTGCCGACTGGCTCGAAAAAACCCGCGGCGTGAGCGGCGCGTGTCTTGTGGTTGAGGATCTGTGACTCGCTGAGGGTTGCGACGGCCGTGCTGATCTGCTCCGCCGTGAGGTTCGCTGGCTGCTCGACGCACTGAACGATCCGCCCGGCTTCCCGCAAGCTGTCGATGCCGCACAGGCCGCAACCCGTCGGCCCGACCAGATGTCGCCGGCGCTCCTTCAGGCGGCGCCCGGCGTTCGTTCGCAGCCATAGCCGCAGTTCGATGCCGTCGCGACCGGAAACGACCGTGAGCTCCTCGATCTCGCCGATGTCCCCGATGATCCCTTCGGTCAGGCTGAATCCCACAGCAAGATCGGTCAGATCGGCGGGAGTTGCCATCACAACGGCGACGGTCGTTCCGTCGTAGACGAGTGCCACGGGACATTCCTCCGCCAGCATCCGCTCATCCCGCGTTCCGCTCGACGTCAGCCGGGGCATTCTCACGGATGCCGTGGGCATGGATGCGCGATCGTGTGCGCCGGATCGAGAGCCGTGCATGGGTGTTCGTCCTACGTCGATTCATCGACGCACGAACCGGAGCAAGGTTCCGAACGCTTGGAACTTGCCATCCCATCTCGGGTTTTGCGTGCAGGGCTTGCGATTGAAGGAAACGCCATGCGGCAAAAGGCAAAGGTCGAGAACTATGATGCGCCGGCAGGCGGCTGGGGCTCGCTCAAAGCCGTTGCCAGTATCCTGACACAGGAAGAGGTCGCCATTCTCGGCAGCGAGATCCTGCTCAAGCAGAACAAGCCGGACGGATTCATGTGCGTGAGCTGCTCCTGGGCCAAGCCGGCCAAGCCGCGTCCGTTCGAGTTCTGCGAAAACGGCGCCAAGGCGACCGCCTGGGAGATTACGCGCAAGACCGTGACACCGGAGTTCTTTGCGCAACATACGCTGGCTGAACTACGAACTTGGTCCGATCATCAGTTGGAGGAGCAGGGGCGCCTGACGACGCCGATGCGTTACGACAGGGCAAGCGACAAATATCTGCCGGTCGACTGGGAGGAGGCCTTTGCGGCTATCGGCGCCGAGCTGAACCGGCTCGATCCCCGTTCGGTCGTGATGTACACGTCTGGACGTGCCTCGCTCGAAACCAGCTACATGTACCAATTATTCGGCCGCATGTACGGCACCAACAATTTCCCCGACAGCTCGAACATGTGCCACGAAACCACGTCGGTGGCGCTGCCGGAGGTGATCGGAGTTCCGGTCGGGACCGTTCTGCTGGAGGATTTCGAGACTACCGGTTGCATCTTCTTCTTCGGCCACAACACGACCACCAATGCGCCGCGCATGCTGCATCCGCTCCAGGAGGCGGCGCAGCGCGGCGTGCCGATCATATCTTTCAATCCGCTGCGCGAGCGCGGCCTGGAGCGTTTCGTCAATCCGCAAAATCCGGTCCAGATGATCGCCGGCGGCACGCGCATCAGCTCGCAATATTATCAGGTGCGGGTCGGCGGTGATGCTGCGGCGATCGTCGGGATTTGCAAATGGGTGATCGAGGCGGACGACCTCGCGCGCAAGAATGAAGCTGCGCGCGTGGTGGATGTCGAATTCATCCAGCAGCACACGGCCGGCTTCGAGGAGTTCGCCGCATTCTGCCGTACACAGGATTGGGACGAGATCGAACGGGCCTCGGGGCTTTCGCGCGGTGCGCTGCGCGAAGCCGCGAACACCTATATGGAAGCCAAGGCTGTGATCGCCAATTACGGCATGGGCATCACCCAGCACAAGCACGGCGTCGAGACGAACAAGATGATCGTCAACCTGCTGCTGCTTCGCGGCAATATCGGCAAGCCGGGCGCGGGCATTTTGCCGATCCGGGGCCACTCCAACGTGCAGGGCCAGCGCACCGTCGGCATCTCCGAGAAGACCAAGCTGGTGCCGCTCGACAAGCTTGCGGAGCTTTACGGTTTCGAGCCGCCGCGGTGGGAGGGACTGTCCACCGTCGACGCCTGCCAGGGTATTCTGAAAGGCGACGTTCGCGGCTTCGTCGGCCTCGGCGGCAATTTCCTGCGCGCCGTTCCGGAGCGGTCCCTGATGGAGCCCGCCTGGTCCGGCCTGCGCCTGTCGGTGCAGATCGCGACCAAGCTCAACCGGACCCACCTCGTGCCGGGCGAGGTCACTTATCTGCTGCCGTGCCTCGGCCGGATCGAGATCGACCGGCAGGCCAGCGGCGCACAAGCGGTGTCGATGGAGGATTCCACCACCTGCATTCACGGATCGCGCGGCCAGCGCAAGCCGGTGGCCGACCATCTCCTGTCGGAGCCGGCGATCGTCGCCGCCCTGGCAAAGGCAACGTTGAAGCCCAACCCCAAGATCGATTGGGACGCCTGGGTCGCCGACTATTCGCGGGTTCGGGACGCCATCGAGCGCACCTATCCCGACCAGTTCAAGGACTTCAATGCGCGCATGTTCGAACCCGGCGGTTTTGCGCGGCCGCTCGCGGCGCGCGAGCGGAAGTGGAAGACCCCGAACGGCAAGGCCAACTTCACCGTTCCGAAGTCGGCCTTCGCGCCGCCGCGCGAGACCGACCGCGTCTATGAGCTGATGACACTGCGCGCGGACGGGCAGTTCAATACGACGATCTACGCCGAAGGCGATCGCTTTCGCGGCATCGAGGGCGGCCGCTACGTCGTGTTCATGAATCCCGCCGACATGGAGGGAGACGGGTTGAAAGCAGGAGATACCGTCACGCTGGTGACGGAGGCGGGCGACGGTGTCGAACGCAGCCTGAGCGAACTCCAAATCGTCCCCTATGGCATCCCGCGCAGGAGCATTGCGGCTTATTATCCGGAGTGCAACGTGCTCATTCCGCTCTGGCATTACGCGGAGGGCAGCAAGGTCCCTGCGGCAAAATCCATTCCGGTGCGTCTGTTCAAGGACATCCTTCCAGAGATCGTCGAGGCCGGAGAGGCTCCGATCTCGGCGTCGTGAACGCCGTCGATCACGCCCACAGGAGTGAAGGACGATGAGAGACAGCGCGTCGGACGTGACCGACATCAGCGACGCCGTTCACTTGTGCATCGACATGCAGAACATCTTCGCTCCGGGTGGCCTTTGGGAGACGCCATGGATGGCGCGAGTGTTGCCGACGATCGCCTCGATCGTTTCGCGCCATCAGGCCAGAACGATCTTCACGCGATTCATCACGCCGGAAGATCCGGAAGATCGTCCCGGACAGTGGCAGCGCTATTTTCGTCGCTGGCGCGAAGCGACCCGCAAACATCTGCCGCCATCCGGCCTCGAACTCGTGCCGGCTCTGAGCCGCTTCGTTCCGCCGGCCGCCGTCATCGACAAGCCGGCCTATTCCGCGTTCAGCAATCCTGGCCTCGCGAGCCTGCTGATCGACAAGAACGTCGGCACGGTCGTCATCACCGGGGCGGAGACGGACGTCTGCGTGCTCTCGACGGTCCTGAGCGCCGTCGATCTCGGCTTCAGGGTCGTCATCGTCGAGGATGCGCTGTGCAGCTCGTCCGACGTCGGCCATGATGCGCTGATGACGATGTATCGCACCCGCTTTCACGGCCAGGTCGATCTGATGACCGCCGAGGAATTGGCGGAGTTCTGGCGCGAGTAGGGCACGACCCGCTCAATTGACATTGTCGCCGAGCATGTTGCGGAAGGCGGCGGCGACGGCGGCAATGCCGCTGGCGCCGTGCATCAGCGCGATCTCGCCCTGTTGCTCATGGCGGATGGCGTGGGCCATCACACGCAGGCGCAGATCGCCGCGGCTATGCCACATCTGGTCGGCCATCCTGACCGCGCCTGCGTGATGCTTGCTCATCGTCTCGACGAACACCGTGTCGAATTGGTCCGCCGGCGCGGCCTTGACCTGTCGCATCTCGGCCTGTGTCAGGAAGCCCGGCATGGCGGCACGTTCGTCCGAGCTGCAATCGGGCATCTCGGTGTCGAACCAGCTCAGCCACCACGTCTCGAAAATCCGGTTCTCGCCGGTCTGGCTTGCGACCATCAGCATCGCCAGCTTTCGCAGATGCGGGTCCTGCGCGCGCTCGGTGGCGATCCGGGCCAGCGCGACGCCCTGGGCGTGATGCGCAGTCATGTGGCGGATGTAAGTCTGGTCCGCGTCCCTGTCGCGGCCCGCCCACTGCGGCTCGTAACCATGGCTGCCGAACAAGGCAGCCGCGCCGAGCAGTGCGATCAAAGCCAGCGCGCCGGTGATCCAGGCATCGGCGAAGCGAACATCGCGCGCGGGTGCTGCTCCCCCGGTCCAGCGCAGCCGGGCAAACAGGGGGTACATCACGGCCGAGGAGCCGTGGACGAGCAGGCCGATCCAGTAGGGCTGCTGCAGCGTGAACAGCGGTTGCCAAAACGGAAACAGGGGCACCAGCACGAACCATTCCATGCTTGACGAGAACACGGCCCAGGGCAGCGCGAGCAGCAGGATCGTCAGCGGCCGCAGGTCGGCGGTCCAGCGCCCGAGCACACCGAAGAACACCAGAGCCCAGGAGAAGTCCGCCCATTGGTGGAAGGCGATCCCGACAAGGATCGCGCTCCACGACGGCTCTGCGCTGATCGCCCAATCGCGCGCGGGGATGGCGGCGACCGTCATCCAGTCGACGGCGGCATCGCGTCCGATGCGCGCGGCGAACAGCTGGCTGACGATGGTCGAGAAGGTGCTGCTGACCAGGCCGAGTTCGGCAGCGGCGACCCAGCGCGAGCGTCGCCGTGAGGCGGCTTCATCACCGGTGCGAATTGACTTGGAAATGGCTGACGGCGCGGCGGCGTTCACGTCAGCTGATTGAGTTTCTTCAACGGATTGAGCTCGCTCGGCTTGCTCTGTTCGTCCCGGCCGCGCTCCGCTTGCTGCTTGCCTTCCTCATGGAGATCCTGATCCCCGACGATCTCGCCGACGGCCTGTTTCGTCTTGCCGGCGATCCGCTGACCGAGGCCCTTGGTCTTGCTCATGATCCGCCTCCTGGCTCACGCCGCCACCCCGGCGCTTGAAGGGGGTGAGCGCCGGGGCTGCGGTTTCGTCTATTCAGCCTCCGGCAGGGGGGACGTCGGAGGCGTTGATGAGACTCTCTGACGCGCGGATGGTTCCTCGGCCGTCACCGTGGCTCGAGTTCGATGATCACGCCTTCATTGCCGCGGAGCAGGATGGAGGCGTCCGGCAGCGGCTCGGACGGCAGGTCGAGATGCGTCGACATCAGCAGGCGGCCGCGACCTTGCCAATGCAATTTCCGCGGCTCGGCGGCAATGTTGAGCGCGACCAGAATTTCCTTGCCGCCATCCGTCCGCCTGTAGGCAAGAACGTCGTTCTGCGCGCGTAGGGGCTCGTAGCCGCCGTGGCGCAGGCACGCGCGCTCGCGCCGCAGTCGCATCAGCGCGCGAAACAGCGCCAGGATCGAACGTGGGTCGCGCTGCTGCGCGGCCACGTTGGCCGCGCCGTCGCGCGGCTCGAGCGGCAGCCATGGATCGCCGGTTGTAAAGCCGCCGTTGCTGCTGTCATCCCATCGCATCGGCGCGCGTTCGGGATCGCGGCAAAGGCCATACCCCGGCACGAGCTTCTCGAAGGGATCGTGGACGCGGTCGGGCGGAATGGGAACGCGCTTGCGGCCGATCTCGTCGCCCATGAAGAAGAAGGGCGTTCCCCGCAGCGTCATCAGCAGCATCGCCAGCACGCGCATTTGCGGCTCGCCGATTTGGCTCGCGATCCGTTGCTTGTCGTGACCACCGATCACCCAGACCGGCCATGCATGATCCGGGATGGCGTTGAAATACGCGTCGATCGTTGCTTGCAGGGACAGCGCGTCCCATTGCGAGTCCAGCAGTGCGAAATTGAGGGGCAGATGCAGGCGCGGTCGGTCGTTGCCGTAGAAGTGGCCGATGCGGTCGGTCTTGCCTTGGACTTCACCGCACAACATCCGCCCTGGATAGCCGTCGATCACCTCGCGAATGAATTCGATGCAATCCATCGTCTCCGGCCGGTCGTCGGTAAAGACGGGCGTCTGGCGCTGCGGCGGCGGCTTGCCTTTCGCTTGCGGGTTATGCGGATTGTCGCGCAGCAGCGCGTCCTTGATCAGGACCGCGCTGGCATCGACGCGAAAGCCGTCGACGCCGCGATCGAGCCAGAAGCGCATGACGTCGGCGATCGCGGCGCGCAGTTGCGGGTTGCGCCAGTTCAGATCAGGCTGCTCGACCAGGAAGGAGTGATAGTAATATTGCCGCCGCGCCTCGCACCATTCCCAGCCGCTGCCGCCGAAGCGGCTCAGCCAGTTGTTGGGCGGGCCGCCGTTCTCGGCTGCGTCGGCCCAGATGTACCAATCGGCCCTCGCGCTGTTCCGTGAGCTGCTGCTCTCGACGAACCATGCGTGATCGTTCGCGGTATGATTGGGCACGAGATCGAGGATCACGCGGATATCCGCCGCGTGCAGGGCCTTGAGCAGGCGGTCGAACGCCTCGAGGCTGCCGAACGCAGGATCGATCGAGCAGTAGTCGGAGATGTCGTAGCCGAGGTCGCGAAACGGGCTCTTGTAGACCGGCGTCAGCCACACGGCGTCGACGCCGAGCCATTTCAGATAGTCGATGCGGGATGTCAGGCCGGCGAGATCACCCTTGCCGTCGCCGTCCGAGTCCTGGAACGAGATCAGTGCGATTTCGTAGATGACGGCGGATTCCCACCACGCACCTTCGTTACGGGACGCTTCGCTCATTGTCTTGCATCACCTCGTCGCGCGTTCTCAGGTCCGTTCCGTCGCGGCGTGCGCTGCGATCTGCTTGGCCGCGGTTCGGGCGCTCTCGATGCCCTTGGGAAAGCCGCTGCGGTTCGGATACAGCTTGCGCCGTGCGTCGCGCGGCGGCCGCTGCGGCTTGGTGTCCTGCGCGGCGCGGTAATCGAGCATCGCGATGCCGCCGACCATCAGCAGCGCCAGCGCGATATTGCCCTTTTTGGGATTGTCCGCGGTCAGCCCCGAGAGCAGCGCGGCGGCATCGAGGCCGTCGCCGCCGACGCGGGCCCACAGGCCGGCGTTCTTCTCGACCGAGAGCGTCATGACCCCGGCCAGGATCTCGCGCAGGCCGAAGGTGCGGACCAGCGTCTCATGGCCCTCCATGCCCAGCGTTTCCGTGACGCGCCGCGGCGCGAAGAATTCCACGACGCCGAGACCGATGCTGAACCAGCCGAGCGCACGGGCGAGCTGGTCTTCGGGCCGCTTCAGGCTCGGGCCGCCCTCGACGATTTTCGGGTCGCCCTTGGTGCGAACGATGTTGGAGAAATGAAACATGGGTCTTGCTCCTCAGGGCTTCAGCACGACCTTGACGCAGGAGTCGCGCTTGTCGCGAAACACCTGGTACATCTCGGGGCCTTGGCTAAGCGGGACGGTGTGGGTGATGACGAAGGACGGATCGATCTGACCTTCCTCGATGCGATGGAGCAGGTCGTCGGTCCAGCGGTTGACGTGGGTCTGGCCGGTGCGCATCGTCAGGCCCTTGTTCATGAAGGCGCCCATCGGCAGCATGTCGGAGAATCCGCTGTACACGCCTGCCACCGAAATGATGCCGCCGGGCCGGCAGACATAGATCATCTCGCGCAGCACATGCGGCCGGTCGCTCTCCACCATGACCATCTGCTTGGCGCGGTCGAGCAGCGTGTCGGGCAGGGACGCCATCACATGCGACTCCATCCCGACGCAATCAATACACTTCTCAGGGCCTCTGCCGTCGGTGAGCTCCTCGAGTCGCTCGAGGACGCTTTCGGTTTCGAAGTTGATGGTGGTGGCGCCGCCCGCTTCGGCCATGCTGAGCCGTTCGGGCAGGCAATCGATCGCGATCACCTGGTTGGCGCCGAGCAGGATGGCGCTGCGGATCGCCATCTGCCCCACGGGACCGCAGCCCCAGATCGCGACCGTGTCGGTCGGCTCGATGTCGCATTGCACGGCGGCCTGCCAGCCGGTCGGGAAGATGTCGCTGAGAAACAGCAACTGCTCGTCGGGAATGCCCGCGGGCACCTTGATGTGCGTGGCGTCAGCGAACGGCACGCGCAAATATTCGGCCTGGCCGCCGGGATAGCCGCCGGTCAGGTGCGTATAGCCGAACAGGCCGGCGCCCGAATGACCAAACGCTTTTTCAGCGAGATGACTCTTGCGATTGGTGGTTTCGCAGACCGAGAAATTGCCACGCTTGCACTGGTCGCATTCGCCGCAAATGATTGTGAAGGGCACGACGATGCGGTCGCCCTTCTTCAGCTTGCCGTCGACGCCCGAGCCGACCTCGACCACTTCGCCCATGGTCTCGTGGCCCATGATGTCCCCGGGCAGCATGCCCGGAATGTAATTGTGAAAGAGGTGGAGGTCCGAGCCGCAGATGGCGCAGCTCGTGACTTTGATGATGGCATCCCGCGCGTCCTGAATTTCCGGATCGGTGACGGTGTCGCAGCGTATGTCTTCCTTGCCGTGCCAAACCAGCGCCTTCATCTCTGTTCTCCCGAGCTACGAGGCAACCAAGTCGAACAACGAACGATGGTTGCTATTGCACAGTGCAAAATCTTTGCGCCGCACCAGCGTGCGTCCCCGATAGGAACGAGCGCCCATTGCGGTGATTGGAGCGTCATCAATCCCCCTCGAGGATTAGCGAAGGATACGCTCATGCCCGCCAATCAACTTGCCGTCGTCACCGGCGCCTCCACCGGCATCGGGCTGGAACTCGCCAGATGCTGTGCCCAAGCAGGTTTCAACCTTGTCATTGCGGCGGACGAGCCCGAGATCGAGAGGGTGGCCGTCGATCTGCGCAGGCTCGGCAGCAGCGTCGAACCGGTCCAGGCCGATCTCGCCACCACCGAAGGCGTCGACGAGCTCTGCGCCGCGGTCGGCGACCGGCCGATCGACGCGCTGCTGGCCAATGCCGGCGTTGGTCTTGGCAAGGCCTTCCTCGACCAGGATTTTGCCAGGATCAAGCACCTCGTCGACACCAACATCACCGGCACGCTGTATCTGATCCATCGCGCCGGCAACGCGATGCTTCGCCGCAATTCGGGGCGCATCCTGATCACGGGCTCGATCGCGGGATTCACGCCGGGCAGTTTTCAGGCGGTCTACAACGCCAGCAAGGCGTTTCTTGATTCATTCTCATTCGCGCTCCGCGAGGAGTTGCGCGACAGCGGCGTCACCGTCACCTGCCTGATGCCTGGCGCCACGGAAACGGAGTTCTTCCGCCGCGCCGACATGATGGATACCAAGGTCGGCACCGAGCCGAAGGACAGTGCCTACGACGTCGCGAAGGCCGGCTTCGACGCCATGTTGCGCGGGGAGTCCGACATCGTGACCGGAATGAAGAACAAGATCCAGACCACGATCGCCAACGTCACGCCGAACGAGATGCTGGCCAAGCAGCATCGGAAGATGGCGGAGCCGGGCACGGCGAAGTCGTAGAACGATACCGTCGCAATCTAAGCTAACCGGTGCGGCGCGGACCGATAAGGAGGACGCCGATTCACATAGCCTAATGCGCAAAGCTCCCCGCGCCGTCAGACTGGTTCGGCTGGAAAAAGGGGGCTGTGATGCCGATGGATCGCGTCGAACAGGCCTTTGTCGCAACGGCAATCACGGGTTTTCTCGTCATGATGGCGGCGATCGTCTGGATGATGATGGGTTGATGACCGGGAGGGCTGCTGATTTGCGGATCGCGTTGCCCTATGCTGCGGTGCTTCTGTGTCTGGCGGTGACCGCCTGGCTCGCTTTCGCGCATCTGTTCTGATCGCCGTCAGGCTCGGCCGTGCGGATCGGCGATCAGCGCGGCCAGCCTCTGTGCCATCGCAGGCATATCGATCGGTTTCTCCAGGATCGGCACGTCGTGGAATTCCGGACTGATCGTGACCTTGTCGTATCCGGTCGTGAAGAGGAAGGGGACGTTCCGTGCCTTCAGTTCGCGCGCGACCGGAAAGATCATCTCGCTGCGGATGTTCACGTCGAGCACGGCGGCATCCAGAACACTGCCGTCGTGCAGGATACTGAGTGCGTCGTTGAGATCGCCCACCGGGCCCGCGATGTCTGCGCCGAGCGCGCGACATGCTCTGCCAATGTCGTCGGCGAGAAAATATTCGTCTTCGACAATGAAGATGCGTCGCCCGCTGAGCGCCGACTCTGGACCTGACGATCGAGGCGACATCGCCATGGTGCCTTCCACCCCTTCGTTGCCGGTTCATAGGAACATAGGGCGGTGACCCGCCTTGGTACAAACGAATACAACCGATAGTGGGTTCCATGAGCAACCGCGACATCATCGTCATAGGTGGCTCGGCCGGCGCGACCGCGCCGCTGAAGCAGATCCTGGGCCGGCTGCCGCCGGATCTGCCCGCGGCGGTGTTCATCGTGCTGCACATCCCGGCGCAGGGCATCGGCATTCTCTCGACGGTGGCCAGCAGCGCCGGTCCGCTCCCGGTCCGGCAGGCCGAAAACGGCATGAAGATCGAGCCAGGCCGGGTTTATCTGGCCGCACCGGACCACCATCTGCTGCTGTCCGAGGATCGCGTATTCCTCGGGCGCGGCCCGCGCGAGAACATGGTCCGGCCGGCCATCGATGCCTTGTTTCGCTCGGCCGCCATCAACTACGGCCCGCGTGTGATCGGTGTGCTGCTCAGCGGCCTGTTGTCCGACGGTTCGGCCGGTCTCAACGCCATCAAGCGTTGCGGCGGGATTTCGGTGGTTCAGGACCCCTCGGATGCCATCGCCGATGAAATGCCAAGGAGCGCCCTCGAGGCGACCATCATCGATCTTTGCGTTCCCGGCGCCGGAATGGGCGACGTGCTGTCTGATCTCGCCAGGGAGGCTGCCGGCGCCGCACTGCCGATCCCGCCGGAGATCCGGCTCGAGGTCGAGATCGCGGCCGGCGAACGGATCGGCAGTGACCGTCTCGTCTCGATGGCCGATCCGGTTGCGCTGACCTGTCCGGCCTGCGGGGGCGTCCTGTCCGAGATGAAGGAATCGCACCCGATGCGCTTCCGTTGCCAGGTCGGTCACGCCTTCGCCGCCGACGTCCTCGCAAAAGAGCAGGAGGGGCAAGTGGATGAAGCCCTGCGGGTCGCACTGCGCATCATCGAGGAGCGGGCCGAGCTGGTGCAGCGCATGGCCGCCGACGGACGGCGCAACGGCCGGCCGGCGGTGGCCGAGATGTACCAGGCGCGCGCTGCCGAATATCGCGAATATGCCGACATGATCCGGCGCGTTGTGCTAAAGTCGCTCGATCCTCCCATTCGCAGGCGGGAGGCTTGAGGGTCGCGATGGCCATTTCCCTCGCCGAATGGACCGAGCAACTCGATACCGAGCGCCGCCATCTGATCAAGGCCGATCGGGATATCGAGGAGGGTTCGCGGCGCATCCTCGATCAGGAGGCGCGCATCCGCGAGCTCAGTGCCGGCGGCCACGACGCGGGCCAGGCGGAACGGTTGGTCGAGGCGCTGAAGCAGACCCTCACGGAATGGCTGCGCCATCGCGTCCTGATCGAGCAGCGGATCGCCTATCTTCGGCAGCAAGTCGGTCCGGAGTGATCTGGGGGCGTTGGCAGGCCACCCAAGCTCAATGCCTAATGCCCAATGCTCGCTGTACGGAACGCAGCGTGACGTTTCCGCCTTGCACCTGTTGGGATAATATCAATTCTGCTATTTGCGGCGAGCGGGCGTCCTCTGGTTCCCGTCAATGAATGAGAGCTATCGAGATCATGCATGAAATCGGCGACCAGCCGGTCGAAAGAGAGCGCCAGACCAGGTCTCCGCTGATCATCGGGGTGGGCGCCGCGCCGACAGCTCTGGATAGTGTCGAGCGGTTCTTTTCCAGGCTGACCGTAAGCGCCGACCAGGCCGTCGTGCTCGCGTTCCAGCATCATGAGGCCCTCGACGAGCCGCGGCTGCGCCAGATCGTGCGAAATTCCCACGGTGGCAAGATTTCCGACGTCGGTAACGACCAGACCATCGAGGGTGGCACGATTTATCTGTGCCCGCCCGCGATGATCACGACGATCCACGGCGGTCGCTTCGGCGTTCGCCCGGCCGAGCAGGCGCCCGGCGAGCGGGCGACGATCGACAGCTTCCTGGTGTCGCTGGCGGAAGAACGCGCCGAGCAATCGATCGGCGTGATCCTGTCCGGCATCGGCGGCGATGGCACGTTGGGTACCGCGACACTGAAGGACCACGGCGGTCTTGCCATCGCCGAAAAAGGCGCGAGCGACGACGCGGATCATCTGAAGGACGCCGATACGCCGGCCGCGATCGCCGACTACGTGCTGACCGCCGAAGACATCGCCGAGCACATCCAGGTCTATGCCCGTCATCTGCGGCGGCTGGAGGAGAAGCAGGGGTTCGATGAGGTGCTGGCTGCTGCAGCGACCTCGCTGTCGCGCATCGCCGACATCCTGCGCAGCAAGACCGGCAATGATTTCCACGGCTACAAGCAGAACACCTTCCTGCGTCGCGTGCAGCGGCGGATGCAGGTGGTCCAGATCGGCGACATTTCCGCTTACGTCGATTTCCTGCGCAACGACCAGGACGAGGCGCAGCACCTCTTCAACGACCTCTTGATCGGCGTCACCGAATTCTTCCGCGACAAGCGTGAATTCGAGGTGCTGGAGAACCAGATCGTCCCGAAGCTCTTCGAAGGCAAGGACGCGAGCCAGCAGGTTCGCGTCTGGGTGCTCGGCTGCGCAACCGGCGAGGAGGCCTATTCGATCGCTATCCTCCTGCGCGAGTACATGGCCAAAATGGACTCGCCACCGCAGGTTCAGATCTTCGCGACCGACATCGACGGACGGGCGCTGGCGGCTGCGCGCGTCGGCCGCTATCGCACCAAGATCGAAGCGGAGATGACCGGCGAGCGCCTGGCGCGCTGGTTCGTGCGCGAAGGTGACACCTATTGCGTGGTCAAGGAGCTGCGCGAGATGTGCATCTTCTCGCAGCACAACGTGATCAAGGACGCACCGTTCTCCAAGCTCGATCTCGTCTCCTGCCGCAACCTGCTGATCTACCTCAATGCCGAATTGCAGAACCGGGTGATCCCGTTATTCCACTTCGCCCTTCTGCCGGATCGGTTCCTGTTCCTCGGCAATTCCGAGAACGTCACGCGGCATCCAAAACTGTTCGTGCCGATCGACCGTCGCGCCCGCATCTTCAAGAAGCTCGAGACCGGAACCCGGCTGCCGCCGGAATTTCCCATCACGACCGCTGCCGGGAGGGCAACCCTCGAGGTGGCGCCGTCGCGCTCGTTCCGCCCCGACGTCGGGCTGGAGCGCCGCGCACAGCGGATCGCCGAGCGCTATGCGCCCGCCTATGTCATCGCCGACAGCAACTTTCAGGTCCTGCACTTCTCCGGGCGCACCGGACGCTACATCGAGCCGACGGCAGGCGCCGCCACGCTCGATCTGCTCCAACTCGTCCACCGCGATCTCCGCCTGGACCTGCGTGCGGTGCTCAGCCGCGCGGCGGAGACCAACGAGCCCGCCCATGCCGAACAGGTGCAGCTCGGCGCCAACGGCCAGCACATTCCCGTCGACATCACGGTGGAGCCGATCCAGGAGGGCGGCAGCGGCGATCGCAATTTTGTCGTCCTGTTCAAGGACGGCCCGGTGCGCGCCATCGATGCCGGCGCAGGCAAGCCCAATGCGTTGGTGCAGACCGAGCATGTCGAGCGTATCGAAGGCGAGCTGCGGGCGACGCGGGAGCGCCTTCAGGCGACCATCGAAGAGCTCGAAAGCACCAATGAGGAGCTGAAGTCCTCGAACGAGGAATACCAGTCCCTCAACGAGGAGCTCCAGTCCGCGAACGAAGAACTCGAAACCTCGCGCGAGGAATTGCAGTCGGTCAACGAGGAGCTGACCACCGTCAACGGCGAGCTTGCTCACCGCGTCCAGGAATTGACGCGCGCCACCAGTGACCTCCGGAATTTCCTGGAGAGCACGCAGATCGCGACCGTATTCCTCGACAACGAGTTGCGCGTGATGAACTTCACGCCGGCGATCACGCAAATTCTGCATCTCGTAGAAACCGACATTAGCCGGCCCATCGCGCACATCAAGGCGCGCGTCCCGATCGAGGACCTCTATGACGACGTTCGCAGCGTGCTGCGGACGCTTGCCAGCGCCGAGCGCGAGCTGAGGGCGCCGGACAGCGGCACGCGCTACATCGTGCGAATCCTGCCCTATCGCAGCATCGAAAACTTCATCGCCGGGGTCGTGATCACCTTCGTCGACATCACCGCCATGACCCGCGCCGAGGAGCGGCAGCGCCTGCTGCTGGCCGAGCTCCAGCATCGGGTCCGCAACACGCTCGGCGTGGTGCGCTCGATCGCCCGTCGCACGGCCGATACGAGCTCGACGGTCGAGGAGTTTGCCTCTCATCTCGACGGCCGGCTCAACGCTTTCGCCCGTACCCAGGCGCTGGTGACCCGCGATCCCGAAGGCGGCGTCGATCTCGAATACCTCGCCGTCGAGGAGATGCTGGCCTATAATGCCAGGGAGGGCGAGCAGGTACGTGTCAGCGGTCCCCCGGTGCGTTTTCAGTCGAAGGCAGCGGAAACCTTTGCCCTTGCCATTCACGAGCTCGCGACCAACGCACTCAAATACGGCGCCCTGAGCCGGCCGACCGGTCGCATCGAGATTTCCTGGCGCCTCGAGCAGGGCACCGACCCGGCGGAGCTGGTGTTCGAGTGGCGGGAGCGCGGTGGGCCGCCGGTTGCGCCGCCGCCGCACAAAGGATTTGGGACCGAGCTTCTGGAGCGCACACTCGCGTTCGAGTTCAAGGGGCAGACCAGGTTGGCATTCAGTCCCAAGGGATTGGAATGCACGATCACCATTCCCCTCAGCAAGCGGGCGTTTCATACACCGGCGGTGGCCAGCTGATGCCCTTGTCGACGCTAGATCGCAGCCAGGTGGACCCGGTCATTCGCCGGCTGAACGTGCTGAGGCCCTTGTCGACGGAGGCCCGCACCTCGCTCGAATACGCGATGCTCGAGGGAATCCAGCGCGCAGGAGCGGGCGAGGATCTGATCTCGGAGGGCGATCCGGTCGACAGCGTGCGCCTCGTGCTGTCCGGCTGGCTCTGCCGCTACAAGACGCTGGAGGACGGCCGGAGACAGATCGTCAATTTTCTCTTTCCCGGCGAAAGTTGCGACGCGCACGCGTTCCTGCTCTCGGTGATGGATCATTCCATCGCGGCGATGACGCCGGTCGTCTACACCGAAATCAAGCGCGCGCGGTTCGAGAGTCTGGTGGCGGGCGACCGTGGGCTCGCGGAAGCGTTCTGGTGCGAGACGCTCGTCAACAACGCGATCCAGCGCGAATGGGCCATCAACCTCGGCCGCCGGGTGGCCTTTGAACGCGTGGCCCATCTGTTCTGCGAGATCATCGAGCGGCTGCGTCCTGTCGGCATGGTCGAGGGCAATTCCTGCGTGATGCCGGTGACGCAAATGGATCTTGCGGACGCCACCGGCCTGTCGGTGGTCCATCTTAATCGCACGGTTCAGGAGTTGCGTGCTTCCGGCCTGATCGTGCTGCGCGATCGCACGCTGACCATCACCGATCTCGATGCGCTCAAGGATGCGGCGCTGTTCTCCCCGAGCTATCTGCAACTCTATCGACGGAGCTAAGCGTTTGCTCGCTTCGGGAACGGTCGTACTTGATCCAGGTTAGTGTTCGCGGATGTTTTTTGACCGGATGGCTGGTTTTGAGTAATTGACGTAACTTACGTAAAGGCAGTTTCGTCCCGAATCCTGTATTGTCGTTCTATGAACGACGTCCTGCTTGCCCGCGCTGAGCGCGCGATCGAAGCAAGCCGCGCCCTCCGGGCGCAGCGCAGAGCGGTCGCGGATCAGCTTGATGACGCCACGCGCCAGGTGCGCCGGGTGGTGTTGGAAAGCGCGATGTTGCGCTCGGAGCTCAAGGCCCTCCGCGACGACCGGGAAGGACAGGATCTCCGGCACCGCGCGCCGTCGGAATAGGAGCCGACGACACTAAACGTCTAGCTGCGCCGGGATGGGTGCCCCGCTCAACGCCGCTTCGCTGCTTTGGATCGCCTGTTGTATGGCGAGCGGTTGACGGGCCTGAGCGAAATGCCTTCGCGCTGCGCCTTGCTGCGAATGGCCGCAACCGGGCGCTGCAGCTTGATGCTCATGACGCCCGTGGGCGTGTTTCCTTTTGCGAGCTGCTTCAGCTTGCTCACGTCCGCAGGTGTCCACCGTTCGCGCGCCCTGCGCTTGTACGCGGGATTTGCCTTGCGCGGGCCTTTGCGGCCGATCGGTGAGCCCGGCCGTTTCCATGCTGCTTTCGCCATGATGATCCTCCTTCAAGTCCTTCATCAATAAGCGAATCAGCATTTCGGTTCCGGCGCACTCGAAGCAGCGCCGGCGTGCGAAGGGAATGCGCACATCCGTCGCTGCTCGGCCCCTTCGTTTCGCACCAGCAAAATCACGCACCGTTAACTTATTGAAATGCCGGAACCTGCGGTTGCGGCCGAAGCTGCCAACACTGCCGGGCTGGGCCGCCCCCACCGGCATGAACTTTGGCCCCGGCGCCCGACCTCCCGCCGGGGCCAATTCCTCCGATCAAAAGGGCTTTGTGAAAGTACAATGACCGCGAAACGCAACCGCAGGAAACAGACCCAATCGCTCCAGGAGCGGTTGGCGGCATTCGCCCAAACCGCTCGCGAGCGCGCGCGCAGCCTGCCGCCCGGCAAGGAGCGCGACATGCTGCTTCAGCGCGCCAAGCAGAACGAGGTGACCTCCAACCTGACGGACTGGCTGAGCGAACCCGTCTACCCGAGACGGGGAGGGTGACGATGCGGAGCATCAAGCACTACCGCGCGTTCCAGATCGATCCGGACGGGCATGTGTTTGGATGCATCAACCTGGTCTGCGACGATGATGAGCAGGCCAAGCGCGAGGCCGCATCGCTCGTGCTGGTGCACCGCATCGAATTGTGGCGGCTGGACCAGCGCATCGCGCAGTTCGATGCGCCGCCGGAAGTTGTTCGCCAGTAGGGCGACGAGAGGAGAGCGAGAAGGAACCGCGCGTTGCGCCCCGGGTTGGTCGAACTGTACCGACCTCGCGAGGAGCCAGCATGACGGAAGTCGACATTCGCAAGGGGATGCCGCCCGTCAAGCTCTCGCGCGAGGCCTTCGAGCGCCGCTACAGGAGCCGGTTCGTCGATCCCGCCTTTGCACCGCTCCAGCGCGAGCTCGACGCCATCGTCGGCGCGGCCTGGGATGCCTACAGCAATTCACGCAAGGCCCCGCTGACGCGAAAGGCAGGCGCGGGATTCTCCGATCCCGATTACGACATCGCCATCGACTGGCTCGATGCGCGCGCGAAGATCCTGGCAGCGCAGCGGCGCCATGACGACGCGGACGAGACGCCGCGCATCCTCATCATCAACGGCGCGGCCCGCAGCGAGCACACCTGTCCCGGCGAGATGTCCAAGACTTGGCGCCTGGTCGAGCTCGCCGAGCCGGTCTTTGCCGAGCTTGGCTTCGCCGTCGACATCCTCGATCTGTCGCGCCTGGCTTCGGAGTTCGGCAGGACGATCCATCCCTGCAAATCCTGCGTCGGAACAGCGATGCCGCTCTGCCACTGGCCGTGCAGCTGCTATCCAAACTACTCGCTGGGACAGACCGACGACTGGATGAACGATATCTATCCGCTGTGGGTCGCCGCCCACGGCATCCTGATCGTGACGCCGGTGAACTGGTATCACGTGCCCGCCGGATTGAAGGCGATGATGGATCGCATGGTCTGCGCCGATGGCGGCAATCCCGATCCGACCTCGACCCACGGCAAGAAGGCTGCCGAAGCCAAGGCGCTGGAGCTGAAGGGCTGGTCCTATCCGCGCCATCTCGCCGGCCGCCATTTCGGCCTCGTCGTTCACGGGGATGCGGTCGGCGCCGAGGGCGTACGTCGGGCCTTGTCGGATTGGTTGACCGACATGCAGTTGATCTCGGCGGGCCGCTTCGCCGAGCTCGATGGCTATCTCGGCTACATGGAGCCATACGCCACCTCGCACCGCGACCTCGACGACGACAGGGCATTCCAGACAGAGGTGCAGAACGTCGCGCGCGCACTCGGCAACGCGGTCCGCCTGGCGCGGAGCGGACAGCTTCGCGAGCCCGGTGCGGGCCTGTCGGACCCAAACCCCAAATGACGGCGAATGATCAGCCGTATGATTGCCTGATCGTCGGCGGCGGCCCGGCCGGGCTGATGGCTGCGATCTACCTCGCGCGATTTCGGCGCCGCGTCTGTGTCGTGGACGCGGGCGCGAGCCGGGCGGCGCTGATCCCGCGCAGTCACAATGTGCCGGGCTTCGTCCACGGCCTGTCCGGAACGGACCTGCTCGCGCGCATGTCCGCGCAACTGGGCGAACTCGCGGTCACGCGGGTTGATGCCGAGGTCACCGCCTTGCGGCGACACGAGCGAGGTTTTCAGGCGATCTGGAACGGCGGCGTGCATACGGCCTCTACCGTCATCCTTGCCTGCGGCATCGTCGACACCCATCCGCCGTTCGACGAATGGCGCGCGGCGGTCGCAGACGGGCTGTTGCGCTACTGCCCCGTCTGCGATGCCTACGAGGCGATCGGCCGTCGCATCGGCATCGTCGGTCCGCTTCACCGTGCCGCCGGCAAGGCGCTCTTCATGCGCGGCTACTCGCGCGACGTGACGTTGCTGGCAACGGGCGAGGATGACGGGAAGGCCGCCGCACAGGAGCTGAATGAAGCGGGTGTCGAGATCGTCGTCGCGCCTGGCCTGCGCCTGAGGCGGAAAGACGACCGCGTCGAAGCCGTCTTCGCCGATGGCCGGACGGCGCAATTCGAGATGGTCTACCCGGTGATGGGTGCGGAAGTGCGCTCGCATCTCGCGATGACGCTTGGGGCCGAACACACCGCAGACGGCCATCTGAAAGTCGACGACCATCAGCGCAGCTCGGTCGACGGGCTCTACGGCATCGGCGACGTCGTCACCGACCTGCACCAGATATCGGTCGCGTTCGGCCACGCCGCGCTCGCCGCCTGCACGATCCACAACAGCCTGCCGCGGCGGCTGGCATGAGGAACGGGGTATCGGACATTGGCAACAGAATCATCCTCGAAGACCGCGGTCTATGCGGCGCTCTTCGGCAATGTCCTGGTCGCGGTCACGAAGATCGGCGCCGCCGCGTGGACGGGAAGTTCGGCCATGACGAGCGAAGCGGTGCATTCGCTCGTCGATACGACCAACGAGATCCTGCTGCTCTATGGCTACCGGCGCGCGAGCCGTTCGCCCGACGAATCCCATCCGCTCGGCTATGGGCGCGAACTGTATTTCTGGAGCTTCATCGTTGCGCTGCTGATCTTCGCGCTGGGCGCCGGTGTCTCGCTGTATCAGGGCATTCTGCATGTCGCCGCACCCGAGCCGATCGAAAGTCCGATCGTCAGCTTCGTGGTGCTCGGGCTGTCGTTCCTGTTTGAAGGCGGCTCCTGGCTGGTTGCCCTGCGGCGCTTCAGCCCGGACGGCCAGCGGTTCGGATACTATCAGGCTTTCGTTCGCAGCAAGGATCCTCCGGCATTCATGGTGCTGCTCGAGGACAGCGCGGCGCTGGTCGGCATAGCCATTGCCACGGCGGCCACTGCGGCGGCCGTATGGCTGCGCCAGCCGGTCTGGGACGGGATCGGTTCGATCCTGATCGGGATATTGCTGGCGATCGTGTCGATCGGTCTCGCGCGCGAGAGCAAGAGCCTGCTGATCGGCGAGCCCGCCGATCCGGAGCTTGCGCGATCCGTCCTCGATATCGCAAGGCGGTCGCCCGGCGTGCTCAGGGCCAACGGCCTGCTGACGGTGCAGCTGTCGCCGGTCGAGGTCGTTGCGGCCCTCAGCATCGAATTTGCGGATGACAAGCGCGCCGACGACATCGAGCGATGCGTCGTTTCGATCGAGACCGAGATACGCAAACGTCATCCGAGCGTGGCGGCGCTGTTCATCAAACCGCAGACCGATGCTCGCTACCGGGCGGTGCGCGCGAGGCGGTACGGCTAGCTTCGCGAAGTTCCCCCGAGGTCGCAATCGGCACGACGGCAGGAACGATCACAACATCCCACTGGTTGACCGGTGCAGGTCGGTGGCATGGACGAATGCGTCGCCATGTGCCGCTCCTGCGCGCAATCCTGCCGCGCGATGGCGGCCTGAGGACAAGCCCATGCTGGAAGAGAAACTCACGGAAGCCATCGTCGAGGAGCTGAAGCGGCAGGCGGCCAACCGGCCGCAATTGCTAAAGCTCGAACGGGCGGACGATGCGAAAGCCTCGGAGGAGCTGATCGTCAACGGCAAGATCGACTTGGCCGCGCTGGTTATGGTGATCGCCGGATCGGTCGCCGGCGGGCCTTAAGTCCGGCCGTCAACGGCCCTCAGCCATATTCCTCGCCGATGCCGTATTCCCGGTAGATTTCCAGCGGATCGAGGTCGGGAAACAGCCGGCATTTGGCCTGGGCGAGATGGAGGCTCACCGCCGCCGGCTCCTTGCCGTTCGAGAGGATCTTGCGGATGTCGTCCATATGCGCGCTCGGCTGATGCTTGGTATCGAGCTGCTCCAGTGCGACCAGCGCAGTCGCCAGCGCCTCGGTCAGTACCCAGTCGTCGTGGCCGGTGATTCCCTTCTTCGGCATCGGCAGACCCCACATGTGGCGGTCCCAGTCTATCGGGACTTCGGCCAAATCTCCAAGGAGCCGTTGCAGCCAGCAGGCCCGCGGACCGGCGGCCGTGCTCCGGCTTGCATTATGGCCGGGCGTGGCTAAAAGGCGGCATTGCCCGGGCAATAGTATCTTTGTTGAAACAAAGTTGGCGTAGACGGGGCTGCATGGCATTCAGGCCGGCTGTTCCGGTCTGGGCTCCTGATCCCCGCATTTGCAACACGGTCGGTTGCGCCACCCTTCAAGGCTTAAGCCCGCATGGTCTTTTTAAGCTTCGTCTATCGCTTCGTGACCAACTTCGCATTCATGGCGATGGTCTATTTCAGCCTGAATTTCATGGAGAAGTACCAGAACCGGGCGATTATCGCGATCCTGGTGCTGGTCTATACCGGCATGCGCGCAGCTTCGACGCTGCGGGCGTTCTACTTTTACCAGAAGATCGAGAAGCTGGAAGCCGAGACCAAGCGCCTTCAGGCTCCGCTCAATGACGGCACTGGCGGAACGAGTGTGCGCAAGCAGGTCGTGGTTGACGTCGCCCGGCTGCGGCGCGACGGCGAGGTCAAGTCCTATATGGACCTGTTCTTCCTGGCGCTGATCGTATTGCTCTGCGTCGCCAACATCATGCGACAGTAAGCTCTACTGCGCGCGCTTCTTCAGGCTTGCCACACGGGTCGGGCGCGGCGCTGTGCTCTTGGGCGCGGCGCTCTTGGGGGCAGTGCTCTTGGCTGCAGTGCCCTCGGTCTCTGCGGCGTGGTTCGGTGTGCCATGAGCAGCGCGCGCGGTGCGGTGAGCGTGCCACTTGCCGGCTTTGACCTTGGCCGCAGGAGGCGTCTCGGCCGCCATTGCCAGGCGCGTCGCGGCGCGCCGCGACAAGGTCGTCGACAGCAGCACCTCGACCGAGCCTTCCGGGATCGCAAAGAGATCGCGGCCAGGCACGGGCAGGGTGGCCGCGACATTGGCGAGCGCCATGGTCTTGCGCGGCAGCAGCGGTTGGTGCGCGGCCTGTGCGTTGAGGTCGGCCAGCGAGGGTGCCGGAAGTGTCTTGGTCTGCGCGAACACGAAGTTCGGCACGGCCGGCCAGCGCGCGATCGGTGTGGTCTCGGTCGGCGGATGCAGCAGCCATTCCACCGGCGTTGTCGGCGTCGCCGGCTGCTCGGCGGTCGCGGGCACCACGTGCACGATGCGATAGCCGCGCGCCTTGAGGTCGCGGATGATCTTCGGCAGCGCCGCCACCGTGCGGGACTGGATGTCGTGCAGCAGCAGGATGCCCTTGCCCTTGGCCTCAAGCCGCTGGATTGCGAGCTGATAGACGCGATCGGGCGACACATGGCGCCAGTCGTCGGCCGGGAAATCGGCGCTCCAGACCTGGATCCCGCGCGAGATCAGAACGTTCTCGACGCCGTCGGCGCGCATCAGGCCGGGAATGCGGAAGAACGGCGCGAGCTTGGACGGATCGGTCATTGCGGCCGATGTCCACTCGATGCCGCCATTGATCTGCGCCTCGGCCTTGTCGAGCGGCATCCGGTCCATTGTGAGCGGATGCGTCATGCTGTGGGTGCCGACGGTATGGCCCGCGGCGACCAGCTTGCGCACGCCTTCCGGGTTCGCCTTGGCCTGTTCGCCAATGATGAAGAATGTCGCCTTGATGCACTCGTTGGCGAGGATCTGCAGCACCTGGTTGGAATATTTCGGCAACGGACCGTCGTCAAAGGTCAGGACGACTTCATGGTCCTTCAGCGGCAGCGTCTCGCGGTACTGCATGGTGCCGATGCGGGGATGCTCGTGCGGATCGACCACGAGCGTGCGGGAGGTCCCGAGCGCGTCCCGATGGCCGGGGCAGTCGGCCGCAAAGGCCGGCGAGCCGATGGTCAGGACACCAAGGAATCCGCCAAGGAAGCTGCCAAGGCAAAGGACGATCCACGATCGCGTCCGAGCAACAACGCTACTTCCGATCATGAACCCGGTCTGCCCTCTTACGCGATTGCCGCCATAGTAGGTCGGAGACATCAGCAAACGGTTCAGGCGCAAGAACCCCGACCCAGAACCCTGCCGCGACAAGTCCCCTTGATACTTGCATGGCGTAGCATGAACAGACTGTTAATAGGGCCCAAATCACCCCATTTTGCACCGGCGTGACATTCCGGCATCAATGCGCGTCGGCACTCTTCTGTGATGCACCCGCCGGCACGACGTGAACCACCCGATAGCGGTTCTCCCTCAGATACCGCAGGAAGGCCGGCATGATCGCAGCCGTACGCGCCTTGGGATCGTGGAACAGGATGATACCCTTGCCGGCGGCGGCGAGCCGCTCGGTGACGAGCTTCATTTCCTGCTCCGGCGTCATCTCGTTCCAGTCGCTGGCCCACAGGTCGGCCCCGAACACCACGATGCCGCGGGACTGGAGCAGGTCAAGCTCGGCTGGCGTCGCCTCGAAATAGGGGAAGCGGAAGAACGGGGTCGCGGGCGTCGTTGTCGAGGTGCCGTGCAGAGCCAGCTCGACGGCCGCGATGCCGCGGTCGATTTCGCTCTTCGCTTTGTCGAACGGAATGCGCGCCATGAACGGGTGCGAGAAGGTGTGGTGACCGATGCTGTGGCCCTCGCGCGCGATGCGCTTGACCATGTCAGGGTGTTCGGAGGCGTGCAGGCCGATCAGGAAGAAGGTCGCGCGCACGCATTCCTGCGCCAGTGCCACCAATACCTTCGACGTCGTCGGCGGATGCGGCCCGTCGTCGAAGGTCAGCACGACCTCGTGATCGGCAAGCTCCAGCGTCTGCGGAAAGCTCTTCAGGCCCACGCGCGGCGCGGTCTTGGCGTCGACGCTCAGAATGCGGGAGGTGCCGAGCGCGTCCTTGCGCGGGCACTCGGCGGCTTCACTCGAGGCGATGCCGGTGAGGGCGGCGAGGGCTGCGCCTGCCGACATCGAGGTCCACCTCAGTCGAAGCATCTTTGTCATTGCGCTCAGAGTTGCCTTGTGGGTATTGCCTGAACCGTCAGCTCAGACCACTCGTTCCAACCTGTCGAACGGCGAGGCGCGCCATGGATGAACATCTGGACGGTGCCGCATCTGCCGCGGAATCGGTACTCGACCACGTGCCGATGCGCAATGAAGACGGCGAAATTCGTCACGAATTCGTCGCGGAAATTACCCATGCGATCGAGGCCGGCGACAGCGCCGCGCTGCGCGCCTGCGTTGCCGAGCTGCACGAGGCCGATCTCGGCGATCTCATTGGGGCTCTCGAGCCCGACGATCGGGTCCGCCTGGTTGAGCTGACGGGGCGCGATTTCGACTTCTCCGCGCTGAACGAGCTCGACGAGGGCGTGCGCGAGGAGATCCTCGAGGAACTGCCGCCGCAGACGGTCGCGGAAGGTGTGCGCGAGCTCGAATCCGACGACGCGGTAGAGCTGCTGGAAACGCTCGATCAGGCCGATCAGGAGGAGATCCTCGAGAAGCTGCCGCTCAAGGAGCGCGTCGTGCTCGAGCGCAGCCTGCTTTATCCGGAGAACTCCGCCGGCCGCCGGATGCAGACCGAGTTCATCGCAGTGCCGCAGGATTTCACCGTGGGGCAGGCGATCGACTACATGCGCGAGACGCCGGATCTGCCAGACCGCTTCTACGAGATCTACGTCGTCGACAAGGAGCAGCACTGGCAGGGCGCGGTCTCGCTCGACGTGCTGCTGCGCGCCCGCCGCCCGGTGGCGCTTGCCGAACTGACCGACGAGGATCGCCGCCGCGTCTCCGTCCTGGAGGACCAGGAGGAGGTGGCGCGCATGTTCGGCAAGTACAATCTCGTCGCAGCCCCGGTGCTCGACACCCAGGACCGCCTCGTCGGCGTCATCACCGTCGACGACGTCGTCGACGTCATCGAGGAAGAGGCGGACGAGGACCTCAAGGCGCTCGGCGGCGTCAACAGCGACGAAGAGCTGTCCGACACCGTGTTCACCATTGCACGCGCGCGGTTCAACTGGCTGCTGGTCAATCTCGCCACCGCCTTTCTGGCGTCGTCCGTGCTCGGCCTGTTCGAGGGGCAGCTCGAGAAGATGGTGGCGCTCGCCGTGCTGGCGCCGATCGTCGCAAGCCAGGGCGGCAATGCCGCGACCCAGACCATGACGGTCGCGGTGCGGGCGCTGGCGACGCGCGAGCTCGGCTCCTCCAATGCCTGGCGCGTGGTGGTGCGCGAGGGCCTGGTCGGCCTCGTCAACGGTCTCGCCTTTGCCGTGATCACGGGCGTCGCTGCGGTGGCCTGGTTCAGGATCCCGGGCCTCGGCCTGGTCATCGGGCTCGCCATCATCGTGAACCTCTTCGCCGGCGCACTCGGAGGCATCCTGATCCCGATGGCGCTCGAACGTGTCAGGGCCGATCCGGCCGTGGCCTCCGGCACGTTCGTGACAACGGTCACTGACGTCGTCGGCTTCTTCTCCTTCCTCGGCATCGCGACGTTGTGGTTCGGGTTGAGGTAGGGCTACACGCACTCTCGTCTCCCCGGCGCGCTGCAACGCCCTTGGCGTTGCTGCGCAACCGGGACCCAGAAGCGGCACAGTATTGCAGCGACATGGGCCCCGGCTCTGCAGCGCACCGCTGAAGAAGCGCTGCGCTGCGTCCGGGGCACGAGACCGTATACGCAGCCATCATCTTTAATCCGAACTTAAGCGAGCTGCCGCATCATCGCCTTGCTTGGGGGAATGAGCATGCGTGTGCGGTTGAAGGCGGACGGACGGATTGTCGAGTTGCGGGATGGGCGGGAGTTTCCGGTCCAGCCGTTTCCAATCCAGCCCGTACCTAACGCAGCGCCGCCCGACACCAGCTCGCTCGCCGTGCGCGATTTGCGCCGCCGTGCCTGCCCGACCCAGATGGAGTTCGCGGCCAAGCTCGGCGTTCCCGTCGAGACCATCCGCAATTGGGAGCAGGGCAAGCGGGCCCCGCGGGGACCCGCCCGCGCGCTGCTCGCTGTGATCGCGCATGCGCCTGACACCGTATTCCAGGCGCTTGCCAAAGCCTGAGCTCGAGGCCTGACCTCAAGGCCTGACGTCAAGGCCTGACGTCAAGGCCTGGCACGAACCTCCCGTTAGCATTGCGCGCAAGATCCGACCCGGCGGCCGGTGTCGCCCGTTGGCAGTGTTGCCAGCCGGGTTCATAATGACGCCTGGATCATGATTTGGGGCGACCGCGACAGAGAGGATTCCTCATGCTGTTCGTCGAGACCAATGGCGCAAGGATACCGGCGATCGGGCTGGGGACCTGGGAGCTGAGCGGGCGCATGTGCACCCGTGTGGTCGAGCAGGCGCTGCGGCTCGGCTATCGCCACATCGATACCGCACAGGTCTACGAGAATGAGCGCGAGGTCGGCGACGGCTTGCGCGCCTCCGGCGTGCGCCGCGACGACATCTTCCTGACGACAAAGGTCTGGACCAATCATTTCGCGCCCCACGATCTCGAGCGCTCGGTCAAGGAGAGCCTGGCGCGCATGCGACTTCCCTCCGTCGATCTCCTGCTGCTGCACTGGCCCAATTCGCACGTGCCGCTGGAGGAGACGCTGGGCGCGCTGTCGCATGCCAAGCGCATGGGCCTGACCCGCCACATCGGCGTTTCCAATTTCACCGTGGCGCTGATCGAGCAGGCGGTGGCGTTGTCGCCGGAGCCGCTGGCCTGCAACCAGGTCGAATACCACCCTTATCTCGACCAGGCGAAGGTGAGGGCGGCCTGCGATCAGCACGGGCTCGCGCTGGTCGCCTACAGCCCGATCGCCAAGGGGCGGATCAAGACCGACCGGACGCTCGCCGAGATCGGGCGTCTGCATCACAAGACGCCGGCGCAGGTCTGCCTGCGCTGGCTGGTGCAACAGAATGTCGCTGCGATCCCGCGCACCTCGCGCGTCGAACGCCTGTCGGAAAACATCGAGATCTTCGATTTCGAGCTTTCGGACGACGAGATGGCCCAGATCGCCGCGCTGGCCAGTCCCAGGGGCCGCCTGACCGATTTCGCCTTCGCGCCAAAATGGGATTGAGAGGGGCCTGCCGTATGCTAGGACCAGCTTGGCAACCTGAAGTCAGGCGATGGAACTGCGGAAGATCATACGGACGGACATTGCAGCGTCGGCGATCGCCCATCTGACGCTGGTCGCGCTGATCATCGTGATCAGCGAAGTCCATCCGTTTCACGCCAGCCCGCCCGAATCGGTTTCCGTCAGCATCGTGACGCCGGAGCAGGTGAAGCAGGAGGAGGCCAAAGCCGAGGAGAAGACCGGGGAAAAACTCAAGGCGAAGCCGCCGGAGCCGACCCCTGACCTGAAACTGCCGAAGTTCGATTTGAACGATAAGGACAAGGCGGCGGCCGCGCCGAAGCCCGAGGCGAAGCAGCAGGCTGCGGCACAGTCCTCGAAGCAGCAGGCCTCGCCTGAACCGCCGCAGCAGAAACAGCCGCAGCCACAGCCTTCACAGACGCCGCAGCAGCGCGAGGCAAATGCGCAGCCGCAACCGCAGCCTCCACAGCCACAGCCTCAGCCATCGCAGTCGCCGCCGCCTCAGGCGACGCCGCAGCCCCCGGCGCCACAGCTACTGCCACAAGCGATGCAGCACCCGGAGGCCGCGCCGCCGCCGTCCTATCAGGCGCCGGAGCCCGACGTCACTGTCAAATACGGCGTCATGCTGGGCCTGCCGCCGGAATTGCCGACGGAGCTGCCGAAAGACGCCCCCAAAGACGATGGCGGCGATGCCAAGGATTCAATCGCGGCGAAGCTGCCGGTCGAAATCATCGCCGAGCTGCGTCGTCATTTGCGAAGCTGCGCCAAGCTGCCGGCTGGGGTCGCGCCGACCGACAACGTCAACATCAAGCTGCGCACCGTGCTCGCGACCGACGGCACGCTGGCGCGCGAGCCGATCCTGATCGAAGCCCCGCCGTCCGCAAAGGGCGTCGCGCTCGTGAAGTCCGCCATGAGCGCGCTTCAGGCCTGCCAGCCCTACAAGATGTTGCCGGCCGACAAATACGGGGAATGGAAGGTGATGGACCTGCCGTTCAGCCCGCGGGATTTCGGCGGCTAAACTCTCGCTTGGGCTACGGCCTTGCTTTGTCGCTCTGCTGTCAATCCATCTTCGCAAATATATTCCACTTTGCCGAAATTCGGACACGGCGTATGTGTTGGCCATCCCGGCTCATCCTTGAGGGGCGATCTTGTGGTCGTCATGTTCGCGAGCCGGCTTGCGGTGGACGCGGCAGCGTTCGGGGGCGAGAGGCCAAGGGCAGGGCGGATTGCTCTCTGAGCCCAAAGCTTCGTGCCGACGAGCGGCGCTGCAAAGCTTCGTCACGGCGCCGCCTGTCAAACCGCCACAGACGAGACGCCGGCAGCGAATACAACCTCAGCCTGAGTC
This sequence comes from Bradyrhizobium sp. 17, assembly GCF_023073515.1. Classification (NCBI taxonomy): domain Bacteria; kingdom Pseudomonadati; phylum Pseudomonadota; class Alphaproteobacteria; order Hyphomicrobiales; family Nitrobacteraceae; genus Bradyrhizobium; species Bradyrhizobium sp. 17. The sequence continues at coordinate 35,728 of NZ_JADPJQ010000006.1, forward strand.
GGGCGGCGAAATTGAAGCGCAGCCGCCGCGCGTGCACGGCGATTGCCGCGTCGGCGGGAGCATCAAAATGCAAAGATAATCAATGCCACCAGCAAGACGTTGAACATGCCCAACGTGAGTACGGCGATATCGAAAACGCGGATCAAGCTGATCATGGTGTCCTCCGATACACGCCAACCGGGTGCTATGATGCCTCCGCTACGACCGGGTGTCTATGCAGTTTGTGCCTGCTCGGCGACCATCGCCACAATGTCGGCCAACCGCGTTGGGTCCAGAACGCCGTGTGTGGGAGCGCGGGCGCGCTTGGGAAAAGTGGTGAAAATTCCGCCTTCGTCAACTCGCGCGGCATTGTTGACCGATGCGCTGTTGAGTTGCAACCATTTGTCTCAAACTTCACTCGCCCTGTGGAGACAGGCGAGACCGTTGAAACTATCGTAGTTACAGTCGGGCATCGTGCTACCGACCAAGGCAGCTCTACCTGGCTGCTGAAGCTACCCTATGCTTATTCTCTGTCCAACTCTGCTCGCCGCAGTCGCACTTGAGCGACGGATAAGCCGAGATCGCCGCTAATCCTTACAAGCCAGCCGGAGCACACGCTGGGGACACCACCATCTCGACCCAACACCTTGTGCACCGCGCGCTAGTGCCCACGATCTCGCAAGCTGGGTCGGCCGACACAATGTCGCGGCAGCACTTCGGGCACGTATATCCCGCGATGTTTGGCGTGAAGTCATACTCCGGACCAACATAGGCGCAGATCATGTGGTGGAATACTGGAAACAACATCAGCGCGGAGGAGCCGCAAGCCGGGCAACCCGTTTGGTTCGCTTCGATCTGCATGCTGCACCTCGCTCCCTCTCACAGCTCGTCGAGCCCGAATAGTTTCACCAGCATGGAAGCGATGCGCGCGCTGAGTTGTGTGTAGTGCATGTGAACGTCGACGGCCGAGTTCAGCGCCGGGGGATGCGCGCCTGGGCTGAACTGAATTCGCGCGATTTGCGAGGCGGTACGCTCGCGCGCCGCCGATGAGCCCGCTCCGGGGTACACGTCTGACACCGGCAGAATTTCCACGATCTCGCCCAGAATTCGCCGGTTGCCGAACAGGACAAAGACTTCGTTGCCGACTTTCGGGTCGGACAGGCGTTCGTTGGGAACGTACCAGTCGACGAAGACATCGGTGGGGTCGAGAATTTCTGCGATCGGAGTGCCCGCCACCAGTGACTGGCCGGCACGCGCTGGATTGTTCGCGACGATGCCAGCTATGGGTGAAAAGATTCTTCCGTCGGCAAAGCTGCTTTCAACCTTTTCGAGGCGATCAGAAAGTTGCCGGCTGAATTCGTCGAGAGCGGCCAATTGAGTGCTGGCCTCGGCGGCTTCCGCCTCCTGCGAGACCACGGCTTTGTTCGCCAGGGCGCGCTCCCGCGACATGTCAATGCGGTAATTCAGGCTCGCGGCCGATGAGGTTGCGATAAGTTGGACAGCTTCCTCAGCAAGCTGCAGATGTGAGCGCGCCGCGTCGAGAGATTCGCGCGCAACCCGGGCTTTGACACGCAGTTCCGCTTTGCGGCCGGCGATGTCCGCGAGCGAGCGCATATAAGTAGCGACGATTTCATCGTGCTGCGGAGACCGCACCCTTCCGATTTCTTCGCCTGCCTTGACCGATCCACCTCTCACCACGGTGATGCTGTTGATCTGCACGATGTAGGGCAGTGAAACCAAATATCTTGGCGAGGACACGCTGCCCGGGCCGCCGAGATAGAGAATTGGCCTCCCGAAATAGACGACAAAGAATGCGAGTATGCCGAATACGATTGTCGCATAGGCGGCGCGGACGGTCCGTCCGGCCGCGCGCCGACGGCTCTCGATAGGATCGGGAATATGCGGATCGAGTCGCGTCAGGGCCACCGTCATTTGGCCACCTCTTTTGTCCGATCTCCGAATAGTGCACGGCGAACGCGCGGTGGCACGAAATCATCGTTCCGCGACGAGGCAAAGATGATTTCCGAAGAGTAGGAAAAAAACCGCGCGCACTTCAGATAGACGCCCTGGTACAAGGGAAAGATCAGCGCCATCTTCCAGCCAAAGTTTCCGACGGATCGTTGGAATAGGGCGAACACAAGTGCCATAGTGAATACCGAGATCCAGAGCAGCAGCAGGTAGATCGCCGAGAGAAACAACACGGCATCCGGGCCGAACAACAGCACAATGTAGGCCAAGTAGAACGGCAGGCTGAGCGTCGGAACGAGATCGAAGACGATGAAGTCCAGCCTTTGGATCGTGTCCGGTAAACGCTCTAGCGGATGGCGAAAACTCAGCTCGCCATACATCATGAAAGGATGCGCAGAGCATCGCGATCCCAGCGCGCGCGCTGGCGCAACAGACTGATGCCGCTTGCGGGGCCGGCTGTTTCCGCCCAGGCGTCGGACACGAACCGAATGACATAGCCGAGCCTGCGGAGCCGTAAGGTGTACTCCATATCTTCGCCAGGGCCGACGTCGAGCCCGCCCTGCTGCGTGAAGATATCCCGCCGATACATGGAACAGGCGCCGGACAGACACGCGATCGCATCCACCACGTCGAGGATCGACCGCCCCGCAGTGATCGACATCAGGTATTCGACGCTTTGAAGTCCTGTCCATATCGAATCGCGCTCATTGCTGATCGCGATGTTGCAACTTGCGCCGGCGACGAGCGGATCGCCGAACGCAGCCGCGAGGCGCTCAACCGCGTTCGGTTCGAAGACAGTGTCGGCATCTACGGTCAGAAGAAGATCGCCGCGGGCAAACCGTGCTGCAGCGTTGATGGCAGCGCTGCGGCCGCAGCGGGTCCCATGGCAGATGACCATATCAACTAGCCCCTGCGCTCTCGCCCGCTCCGCGACCGCGCGTGTTTGGTCGGTGGAGCCGTCGTCGACGACGATGATTTCGACAGGTCGCAGGGTTTGCCGGCGCAGCGAGCTGATCGAAGGAGCAAGCCCGGAGCCGCCGTTGAAGGTCGGGATAATCACGCTTACCGTCGCCTCGCAAACCGTCCCACTGGCGCTTCGCCGCTTCGAGCTGAACAGAGCAAGAGACACCAGCGATAAGGTGTAGCGGGGTATGTCGAATATCAGCAGCGAGAAGGCGAGCAGAAACAAACTCGTTCCGGCGAGCACTTCTACCATTTCGGACATGCCGGCCACCTCCGCTGCGAAAGGACCATTCCGAGCATCCGACCAAACAAGGCGCGCAAGGCAATTATCAGATGGGAAAATGAAGACCATCGCGTTGATGGTCGAGTGGTAAATTGCGTAAACATTTGCTTTGTGTGTCTGCGCTATTCACCTCCAGCATCGGCTTGGCCAATTGACGATGGAAGCGTGCTCTCGAGTTTTGATTTTGTTGGCCTGCTGGCATCAGCATTGCGGTTTCATGCTGTTGCCGGGTCGATAAATCCGACAAGGTGACCGGTCCGGCCAACCTTTCAGGCGCAAGACGGCCTCAGTCTGGAGGGCTGAGGCCGGGGGCCGTTGATGTACCGTTGGGGTCGGTACTCTTCTATTTTAATCATGGCGAGACCACTTTGCGGTATTGTCCTGAAGGACAAGCAATCAGCACGTTGTTCCTCTCACACATCTGCGGACCGCCCGACGGGTATGACGGACCGTCGTCCGTGCTACGCACACGCCGTTGATACGTGTCCTACCGACGCCGCAGGCAGCAGCAACTTCCGTAACGAGGCTTTCGGGCTGTGCAATCGGGGCAGGTGTCATCGCCTGAGCCGATACTGCGAAGCAGAAGGCGAATGTGGCAATTCCGAGCGACTTGATCATATCGAGCTCCCTGGAAGCGCCCAACCGCCCGGCCGGCGCGGCGGAGCGATGACGCGACTCTCTCAAGTTGATGCCCGCGTCTGTAAGAGAATTGAGATAGATCAAAGCGGCTTTAGGGAGTTCCATGCGGCAATCGCTGCACATAGCAGATCGAGACGCCGGCTTAGGACTATGACCGGAGACTTCCCTGTGCCTCTTGGGACAAGAGGGTGAAGTGGCCAGACTCGGGCAAAATGCGCCGCGAAGGTGCGAAGCTATAGTCGCAATTCAAGATGCGAGCTGGAAAAGTGGCGCTGCCGCCTCATGCTCCGTCATTGCGAGCGCAGCGAAGCAATCCAGTCTGCCGCCGCGGGGGGATTCTGGATTGCTTCGCTGCGCTCGCAATGACGATGTGGAGAGAGGGTGCGCCACATTCGCTCTTGTGGACGCACCGCTACTCAGCGGTGCACTGCAGAGCCGCAACACGAGCGCGTCAGGGACCGCGCCGCGTCTCCTCGCCATTCACCACCTCCGGCGCCATCGCTTCCCACGCGCTCGAGGCGAACTGCCGCCGCCAAGTCACGATCACCACGGTTGCCGTGGTCACGAACAACACCCAGGGGCTGACGAACCAGCCGAGATAGCCGAGTGCGAAGAAGAAGGCGCGCTGGCCGCGGTTGAAATGGCGGCCGGCGGATTCGAACAGGCGCGAGGTGCGGATCACATGAGCTTCGGCCTCCGGCGTGTCACGCTGCGCGGCTGCCGGCATGCCGCCGAACAGGATCGCGACATAGTTGAACAGGCGGTACGACCAGGCGAATTTGAAGAAGGCATAGACGCAGATCAGGACGAGGCCGACGCATTTCAGCTCCCACATCGCCGGCGAGGTACTGAGATCGATCGGCAGCTTGCTCAAGATCGTGATCGCGTCGTTGGTCGCGTGCAGCAGCGCCAGCGCGCCGCCGAGCGCGATCAGGCTGGTGGAGGCGAAGAAGGCGGTGCCGTTCTGCAACGAGGCCATGATCTGCATGTCGACCATGCGCGCGTCGCGGTCGAGTAGCCGGCGCACCCACACCTCGCGGTAGCGGTTCATGCGCGCCGACAGGCTGTCGCGGCCATAGGCCGATTGCTCCAGCGTCAGGGCGTAGACCAGCCATTCGATGATGAAGAAGCCGACGGCTGTGATGTCGACCCAATGCCTGCTCATGTCAGTCTCCCGGAGAGGATCGCAACGCTTGCCACGCATGGCGAGGTGCAGCAACGATTGATTGGCGGCAGGCGATGGCGTTAAAAGCGGCTCGCTTCAAGGCGTATCGAGAAGGACTGATGACATGGCTGCGCTGAAACTCGCAATCGGCAACAAGAATTACTCGTCATGGTCGATGCGGCCCTGGCTCGCGCTCCGCGCCAACGACATTCCGTTCGTGGAGACCCTCATCCCGCTCTACACCGACAATCCCGCGGACAAGGAGCAGATCATCTCGTTCAGCCGCGCCGGCAAGGTGCCGGTGCTGGTCGATGGCGACATCACGGTGTGGGATTCGCTCAGCATCATCGAATACATCGCCGAGCGCTATCCGGAAGTGAAGCTGTGGCCGGACGAGGCCGCCGCGCGCGCCCATGCCCGTTCGGTGTGCGCCGAGATGCATTCCGGCTTCATGGCCCTTCGCAACGAATGCGGCATGAACCTGCACCGTCCGGTGCGCCCCGTGACGCTGTCGGCGGACGCCGAGGCCAATATCGCGCGCGTGCAGGAGATCTGGCGCGAATGCCGGGCCCGGTATGGCGCCAATGGACCGTTCCTGTTCGGGCGCTTCGGCGCAGCGGATGCGATGTATGCCCCGGTCGTGCACCGCTTCCGCACCTACGCGATCCAAGTCACGCCGGAGACCAAGGCCTACATGGACACGATGCTGGCGCTGCCGGCGTTCCAGGAATGGACCCGGGACGCGCTCGCCGAAACGCTGGTCATCGAAAAGTTCGAGAACGTGTAATCCGCGGTGATCGGCCTCGCTCGACGCCGAGCAAGCCGGCGGCGCTCAATCGCCAGAGTCGTCGGCAGAGGGACCTCACGGCCCAGGAACCTCCCAAGGTGGTGGATCACGCCAGCCCCGACGACCGTTTGCCCCATACCCCCGGGAAGAACCGGTTCCGGCGGTATCGTCGGCTGACGGCATCACTCTGAAATAACTGCAAAATTCGCACGTTTGCCATGTCGCATACTGCTGGCCAAAAACGCTCGTCGCATGCTATACAGCGGCCGGGTTTCCGGCCGGCCGACGCAGTGGGACCACGGGCGTGGCAGGCGTTGTTTGAGTGATGGAGAGGGTGTTGAAGCACAAATTCCCTATTGGCGCGCGCGTATTGTTCACCGCCAGCAATGTCGCACGCCCCGCTGCCAGCGGCTCGTATGAGGTCATCCGCCTCCTGCCGACCGATGGTGACGACTGTCAGTACCGGATCAAGAGCTCGACCGAAGCCTTCGAACGCGTCGCCAAGGAAAGCCAGCTCGCGCTGTCCTGAAGGCCGACGCTATCCGCGCATTGGCGCGTCCCCGGGAATTTGTATTCTGCCGCCGTCAAAAGGCCCGCTTCACCTTCAAAAGGTGGGCCGGGGGCAGTTGCCGACTCTCGGTACTCGCTTTGACCATTCGCTCTCTGCTCGCGTGAGGGGACGTCGCGCATGAACTGGGCATGGGCCTCGTCGTTTGACCAAATCTGGAGCTCGCCGGCCCTTCCAATGTGGATGATGCTGGCGGCTGCCGGCTTCTTCGGACTGATTCTCCTGGTCACGCTGCTGCGCGCCGAACGATCGGTCGCCAACGGCGCGCTGACCGTCATTGCGCTGCTCGCCATTGCCATCGCGCTGGCTGCTGTTGTGCGCGTCGATGGACCGGCGGGGCAGACCACGCCGACCGAGGCGCGCGCACAGGCGGCGATGACCGCGAGCCTGCCGGCGCTGTCCTGTCTCGACGATCTCGCGGGCGATGCCGTGGCCATGGGCTGCGAGAAGGCGCTGTTCGGCGCGCCTGACGCGGCGGCTGCGGCCGTCTCCACGACCGCGGCCAGGATCGACCGGCTGACGGCGCTCGGCGATGCCGCGACCGCCGAGAAGAGCCTGACGCCCGACATCAAGGTGCTGCGCAAGTCGCTGGAGCGTGATCGCTACGGCCTGGTCGCGCATGTGCTGGTCGCGCGCGATGGCTGCACGCAGTTTGACTGCGCGGCCTTCCGCTCGCTGACCGACCAGCAGCGGGTCGCCGCCAACATGGATTCCCATCTCTACGACACGCTGGTCGCGCGCTACGCCCCGACCTGGAATGCGCCTGCAGCAGCGCAATCGTTGCCGGCCACTGCCGCACTTGCGGGGCTGCCGCCGTCGATGCCGACGGGCAAGCCGACCAATGCGGAGTTCCCGAGTGCCTCGTCGACGCCGCCGGTCAGCATCATGAATCCCGAGCCGCCGACGCGTCAGGCGGCGCCCACCGCAAACGCGGCGGCTCCGCGCGCCCCCGCAGCGGCCTCGGCGCAGGCCGCAGCTCCCGCCGCGAAGAAGCCGCCTGCGCCGAAGGCTGCGCGGGCGCCGGCGGCAGCACCGGTTCCGCTCACGCCGCCGGCCGCGGCTGCCCCGGCTGCGGATAACGAGTAGATCGGCATTCCAAATGCGTGGCTGTCCGGCTAATGCTGGGGCATGCCACTACATCTGATCAAGCTCGCCGTCGGCTGCGAATCCGTCAAGGAATTGAAGGAGTGGACCGCCGAACGGATGCAGACCGCCAAGAAGAAGGGGCTGCCGCAACATCACATCCACATCACCCGCATGGTGCCCAAGCGCGACGCCGAGATCCTGTCGGGCGGGTCGCTCTATTGGGTGATCAAGGGCGAGGTCGCCGCGCGCGAAAAGATCATCGGCATCGAGCCGTTCCGCGACAAGGACGGCATCGGGCGCTGCCGGATCGTTATGCAGCCGAAGGTGATCCCGGTGTCGCCGCGGCCGATGCGCCCGTTCCAGGGCTGGCGCTATCTTGCCGACGATTCGGTGCCGCCCGATCTCGGCAGGTCCGCCGCCGGCTCGATCGCGGCGATGCCTGAGCCGATGCGGCGCGAGCTGCGCGATCTCGGGCTGCTCTAAACCGCGATATTGTCGATCAGCCGGGTGGTGCCGAGCTTGGCCGCGACCAGGATGCGCAACGGTCCGTCGTTGCGCGAGCTGACCTGTGCCAGGGTCGCTGCATGGCGCACTTCGAAATAGTCGAGCTCAAAGCCGGCCACCGTGATCATCGCGGCACCGCGCGCCATTGCGGGCGCGACCGCTTCGCCGGCGCGAATGCGCCCGGCGCTCTCCTTCATGGCGCGGTATAGCGTGGTTGCGGTCTGCCGCTCCTGTGGCGACAAATAGACGTTGCGCGAGGACATCGCGAGCCCATCGCGCTCGCGCACGGTGCGGGAGCCGATCACCTTGACGCCGAGCTCGAGGTCGCGAGCCATCTGCGCCACCACCCGCAACTGCTGAAAATCCTTCTCGCCGAAGATCGCGACATCCGGCCGGCACTGGGTGAACAGCTTGCCGACGACAGTGGCGACGCCGGCGAAGAAATGCGGGCGGAAGCGGTCTTCGAGGCCAGCCAGCGCCGGTCCCTCCGGCACGATGCGGGTGGCAAAGCCCTCCGGGTACATGGCCTCGGCGCCGGGATGCCAGACGATATCGACGTCCTCGGCGGCTAGCTTGGCGAGATCGGCCTTCCAGGTTCGCGGATAGGCGCCAAAATCCTCGGTCGGCGCGAACTGGGTCGGGTTGACGAAGATCGACACCACGACGCGGCTCGCGCGCCGCCTGGCGAGGCGTACCAGCGACACATGGCCGTCATGGAGCGCTCCCATGGTCGGGACCAGCGCGATCGTCGCCTTTCGCTTGCGAAGATTGTCGACGGCGCGTCGCAAGGCGGGGACCGTGCGGGCGATCAAGGGGCTGCGTGACATCAGAACTCGACGCGATCGGGAATCGACGGGCGCGTTCCGGCGCCCGGCAGGCTAACCTTAACAAGCGGCGACCATGGACGCCATGCATCCGGATGCGGCACAGCATCCCGCGCAAAGCCGCGCAAGCGTCGCGGCATTGTGGGCTGGATCACAGACGCGAAGCGGCGCCGCGATTCATGATGAAGGTCAGCGCGCCGCGATTTGTCTTGCCTGTCACGCATTTCACTTGACCGCAGACGCGGCCAACTCGAAGATATTCGTTAGGGGTGTTGAGGATCGCGATGCTTGTGCAAGCTAGCCAAGGCCAGTCCGGCTCGGCGCATGTGGTCGTGCTCGGCAACGAGAAAGGCGGCTCCGGCAAGTCGACCACCGCCCTGCACATCGCAGTCGCGCTTCTCAAAGCCGGCCAGCGCGTCGCCACCATCGACCTCGACTGCCGTCAGCAGAGCTTTACTCACTACATCAACAACCGTTCCGCCTGGGCGCGCCGAACCAAGCTCGACCTCGAACTGCCGTTGCATCGCTGCATCAAGCTTGGCGAAACGATGCAGGTTGCCGAGAACGAGAATTCGGAGTTCCTTCAGTTCATGGAGGCGGTCTCGGCGGTCGAGAGCAGCTTCGACTTCATCGTCATCGATACGCCCGGCACCGACAGCTACCTGATGCGGCTTGCGCACTCGATGGCCGACACGCTGGTGACCCCGATCAATGACAGCTTCCTCGATTTCGATGTGCTCGGCACTGTCGATCCCGCCAATTACGCGGTGACAGGCGAGAGCCACTACGCCGAGATGGTGCGGGATGTCAGGCGCAAGCGCCGCCAGCTCGACGGTGCGACCACCGACTGGATCGTGGTGCGCAACCGCCTGTCGATGCTCGGCTCCCGCAACAAGCAGCTCGTTGCCGATGGGTTGAAGGATTTGTCGCTGCGGCTCGGCTTCCGCTACGTCGACGGCTTCGCCGAACGGGTCGTCTATCGCGAGTTCTTCCCGCGCGGTCTGACCGCGCTGGACGAGATCGACGAGGCCACGCTCGGCATGCGGCCAAATCTCGGCCATCTCACCGCACGGGAGGAGGTGACGAGCCTGCTCCGCCAGCTCAAGCTTCCGCTCGACGAGCGCGGACGTCGCCGCGCGGCCAATCGCGCCGAGTGGTTCAACCAGGTCGACAAGCCGCTCGAGGTCCACGACATCCTCGGCGCTTGAGGCGGCGGTACATCGCTACTTCCAGTCGATCAAGAGGCCGGTCTCCCCCGGGGAACCGAGCCCGCGCTCAACCGTTTTCACCCCGTGTTTACTGCAAAACGGAACCCGATCGAGACAGGTTGCGTCGGATGGTGACGTGCACCCTGACGTAGCCGTGTGAGAGCGAGATGCCCAAGAAACGTGTGCGCCGCACAATGAAAGGGCTGCCGGTTCACAATATTTGGCCTTCCTGTCACGCGGCTGTGACATATATTAGGGAATAGGCGACCAGGGGCCGAAGAGCTCCGGAAGAACACGATTTTCAACAGGGAGATTCAGGCCGCAAGAGCCTGAGGCTGAGGACGAAAATGAAGCGTGGAATTGCCGTTCTGGTTTCGGTCAGTGCCCTCTGTGGCGTCGCCTATTTCACGGCGAGCAAGTGGGCAATCAGGCACGAGACCATCACCTTCTACGATGCCTCGCGCGACAACCGTGCGGTGCCCGTCGATATCGCGATCCGTCGTGACAAGGAAATGCAGGCCAATGCCGGCATGATCACGATGCCGGTCGCCGTGATCAACCACGGCAACACCGTCAAGAACACCGAGTACGGCTTCCTCGCCAACATTTTCGCCGCGCGCGGCTACCTCGTCGTCAGCCCGCAGCATGATTTGCCGACCGATCCACCGATGGTGACCAAGCCCGGCGAGATCTATGTCGGCCGGCTGCCGCAGATCCTGCGCGGCGTCGCCAACATCCATCTCGCCATGCAGGAGATGAAGAAGGTTCAGCCCAACGCCGACTACGAAAAGGTGACGATGGTCGGCCACTCCATGGGCGGCGACATCACGATGTATTTCGCCAAGCAGTATCCGGATGAGGTCAAGAAGGTCGTCACACTCGACAATCTTCGCGTGCCCTTCGTCACCGCCGGGAAGTTCAAGATCCTGTCGTTCCGCTCCACCGATCCGCAGTTCAAGGCCGATGCGGGTGTGATCCCGACCGACGAAGAATGCGAGAAGGCCGGCATCCAGGTCGTGAAGACCGAATTCCAGCACAACGACATGCGCGACACCGGTCCGGATGCTGCCAAGAACTCGATCCAGGGCATGCTCGACAAGTTCCTGAGCGCGACCGACAGTGAAGTGGCGCCGGTCGACACGCAATCGTCCCCGCCCAAGATTCTCGAGCCCGGGCCGGTCGCTTTGATGGCGCCCGCCAAGAGCTGACGCCTTCCTCGTCGTCGATACCGATTTCAAAGCCTCCGCCGGCTGCCGCCTGCGGGGGCTTTGCGCATTGACCGGGCTGCATGTGCTGACCACATTAGCCGCTCACGCAAGGGTCAAGGAAATGTCCGGCGAACCCATCAAACCGCGCGGCCGCGATGCCGTCTCGGCGCAACCAGGCGACGCTGTGCCGCAGGCGGGGACCTCGACCTCGGAGGACATCGCCGCCTTCGTCGCCAACGCGCGCGCGCTGTCACCGCATGCGCCCGGTTCAAAAGGGCGGCTGATCTTCGCGCTGGATGCGACGATGAGCCGGCAGCCGACCTGGGACATGGCTTGCGCGCTTCAGGCCGACATGTTCCGTGAGACCGCCGCGCTCGGCAGTCTCGACATCCGGCTCGTCTACTATCGCGGCTTCAACGAGTGCCGCGCCACGGGATGGATCTCCGACAGCGCCAGGCTGGCGGCGCTGATGAGCAAGATCGATTGCCGTGGCGGCGACACCCAGATCGGCAAGGTGCTGAGCGAGGCGCGGCGCGAGGCCGTCGCATCCGGCGTGCGCGCCGTCGTCTTCGTCGGCGACGCCATGGAGGAGAACGTCGACCAGCTCTGCGCCAAGGCAGGCGAGCTCGGCATGCTCAAAGTGCCTGTGTTCGTCTTTCAGGAAGGCCATGACGCGGTGGCCGAGAAGGCCTTTCGCGAGATCGCGCGCCTGACCGGCGGCGCTTGGTGCCGGTTCGATCCGGGCGCGGCGGCGCAGTTGCGCGAGCTGTTGCGCGCAGCCGCCGCCTACGCGGCCGGCGGACGCGAGGCGCTGTTGCAATTGGCCAAGACCGCCAGTGGCGCGGCCAGGCTGATCGGCCAGATGAAGTAGCGCTGGCGCGCGGTCGGCGGGGGCGCAAGGACTCGATGCTTTTTGGCGGTAGGCCGACTATATTCCGGCCATGACCCTGATCGCCGGCGCTATCGCCATTATCACCCTTTATTTGCTGCTCCAGATGTTCCGTTCGGCCAATCCGGCCGTGCTGGCACGCGCGATCAGGTTCGGTGGCGGCGTGGTGGCGCTGGCTGTCGCAGCGTTCACGGGCTTGAAGGGCGAACTGGTGGTGGCGATCCCGCTCGGGATATTCGGCGCCGGGCTCTTGGGCTGGACACCGATGGCAAACGCCGGCTTCGGCAATATCGGCGGGCTGTTCGGCGGGGGCGCGACGCGCCCGGCCGGTCAGGCCTCGCGCGTGCGCTCGCAATTCCTGGATATGCGGCTCGATCACGATTCCGGCCAGCTCGGAGGCCAGATCGTCGCCGGGCCTCACGCCGGGCGCGATCTCGATGAGTTCGATCTCGCGGCCCTGCTGGCAATGGTCCCGGCGTTCGACGCCGAGAGCGTGGCCCTACTTGAAAGCTATCTGGACCGCCGGTTTCCCGCTTGGCGTCAGAACGCGCAGGGCGATGCGGCAGGGGGGCAGCGCCGCACGGTGGCGAGCGGTAAAATGACGACGGAGGAGGCCTATCAGATCCTTGGCCTGCAGCCGGGGGCGGGGCGTGACGACATCAGCCGGGCTCACAAGTCCCTGATGAAGAAACTGCATCCCGACCAGGGGGGCTCGACGTATCTCGCTGCCCGTGTAAACGAGGCCAAGGATACTCTGCTTCGCACGCATAACGGCTAACTCCGGCACCACGCTACAAACGCTCGTCCCGTGTGAGCTCTGCTTGCTCTGTTTGCCGTCGCCCCGATGCCCGCCATTGTCGGCGTGGTCGATCCCTTGCGTAAAGTTTTAACCGTAAATCCTTGACGAGAGGTTGTCGTGGAACAGCCTCGTCGGTCACCGCATCCCGAAAATGAAAATGCCCGCGCAAGGCGCGGGCATTTTCATTGGAGCGGTGCGAAAGTTCAGTTGCGGACGGTCATGCAGGAGATATCGGCGCGCTTCAGGGTGCGGCAGACGGCTTCGGCCTGGTCCCGGTCGAGCCCGGCGAAGCGGGCGCGGTAGAGCTTGCGATTATCTTTCGCGACGACCGGCTCGGTGAACGGGTCGGCCTTGCTGAGCAGGCCGCGAGCCGAGCTGCGCGCCGCGTCGATGCGCTGCTGGGCTTGGTTCTCGCTCTCGAGCGCGCCGACCTGAACGATCCAGCCGCTGTGGGTAGCAACCGGCTTCGTGGTGGCGCTCATCTGGATCGGCTGCAGCGCCGGGTCGGCTGATGCGAGCTTCGCAGCAGCCGGGGCGGGTGCGGCGGTGGCGGCCGGCAAGACGCCGAGGGTGCCGTTGCCGGTGCCGAAGCCCGCCGGCTGCCGCGGCAGCTCGGCACGGGTGATCTCGGCCCTCGGAGCTTCCGGTTGGCTGGCCTCGGGCTTGTTGATGAGGTCTGCGCGGGCGACGACGGCACCGGAGGTTTCGGCGACTTCGGAGCGGGATGCGATCGTGCTCGTGACCTGCGGTGCGATCTGAGCCGGGGCGGCGGAGGCGACCTTCACCGCGCCGGCCTTGACCTGGACGGTCTTGACCCGGACCGGCTTCATCGGTTCGGACGAACCGGGGATGATCGAGAGCGGCTGGCTCGAGATCACGCCATTGGTGAGCGGCGCAGGCTCGATCTTGGATTCTATCGGCCGAACTTCAGGCCTATTGGCTTCAGATCTGGGCTGAGCCGGCGGCACCGCGGCAGCCGCAGCCGCAAGCGTCGAAAGGCGCGCGGCGAGACGCGACGGGGCTGCTTCGGGAGCAGGGGCAGCCGACGCCTGGACCTGCGGAGCGGAACGGGCCGGGGTGTCCGATGTATCGGCGACTTCGGCAGCGGCGTCGGAACCGCTGCGTTCGGTGACCGCGGCGACGGTGTGGGTGGTCGCGGCCTTATCGAGGTTCTCCGCGAGCAGGTTACGCATGATGGCGTCGCGCGAGCCGCCGCTACGGCCGCCCAGCACCACGCCGATCAGGTGGCGGTTGCCGCGGCGCATCGAGGTCACGAGATTGAAGCCGGAGGCGCGAGTATAGCCGGTCTTGATGCCGTCCACGCCCTCGACATTCCCGAGCAGATGATTGTGGTTCCGGATCGACTGTCCGCGCCAGTTGAACGTCGAGGTCGCGAAATAGCGATAGTAGCGCGGGAAGCGCTCCTGGATGGCGCGGCCGAGCGTGGCCTGGTCGCGCGCGGTCGTGACCTGCTCGTCGTTGGGAAGACCGTTGGCGTTGCGGTAAACCGTCCTGGACATGCCGAGCGAACGCGCCTTGCGCGTCATCATCTGGGCGAAGTCGTCCTCGTCGCCGCCAATCGCTTCCGCGATCACAACGGCTGCGTCGTTGGCGGAGCGGGTGACGAGACCTTTGATCGCGTCCTCGACGCGGATGGTCTGGCCGGCACGCAGGTTCAGCTTGGTGGGATCCTGATCGGCGGCGTGCTGCGACACCGGCATCTCGGTGTCGAGCTTCATCTTCCCGGACTCGAGGCGCTCGAACAGCAAATAGAGCGTCATGATCTTGGTCAGCGAGGCCGGATGGCGGATCCCGTCGGGACTCGTGGCCTGAAGCACGGAGCCGGAGTTGCCGTCGACGATGATCGACGCGAATTTCGGGCTGGAACTCTCGGACACATCGCGCTGCACGCGGTGGTGCGCGGTGTGACGCCGGTGGCGCCGCGCCTCGGCAGCATCGGTGGTGAAGATGACTGCACTCGTGACCGCAAGAAGCCCAAAAACGCCAACCCGCGCCAAGCGCGAGGAAGACAAGTTTTTACGAAGCATGAAACCCCGTCCCCGTTTCTGACTTGATCACCGGCTCGTGAGGCGAAATTGTGCCCAAGGGACCCGGGATCATTACCTGCTCAGGCTGTCCTCCGCAGATGTTCGCCGCGGGGGACGTTGGACCTGAGCCGCTGTTCTGGCTAAGGTGATGTTCTCCAACGGCTTTTGGCCGCTTGTGGAAGTTGAACACGTCCAGGGAATCAAGGTAGGGGGCCGCGGTTTCCAAAAGCTTAAGGAACCATTGCGGGAAACCCCGGGAATCTTGGCAAATTTGCCCGCAATTTTGTGCGACGCACAAAATTCTTGACTTTTTTGTGCGTTGCACTAATCGTGAGCAGAGTCAGGGAGCCGGGGCTTCCGACAGGCTAGGGAAAAGGATTCCGAATGTTCAAGGTTGAAGACTTTCAGGGCTACGGGAAAGAGCACTTCGAGCAGTACGTCGCCTCCGCGACGTCGATGCAGCACGGCCTTCAGGCGATCGCCAGCGCTTATGGCGACTACACCAAGAAGTCGTTCGAAGACACCAAGTCCTTCGTCGAGAAGCTTTCCGGCGTGAAGTCGCTGGACAAGGCCGTCGAAGCGCAGACCGAATTCGCCCGTTCCGCCTACGAGTCCTTCGTCGCGGAATCGCAGAAGATCGCCGGCCTTTACAGCGACCTCGCCAAGCAGGCGTTCAAGCCGGTCGAGACCATCGTGTCGAAGTTCACCCCGGCCGCCAGCTAACGTTTCCTGACGTCCTGGAATCAAAAGCCCGGCTGCAGTAGCCGGGCTTTTTTTGTTTGTCTCGAAGTGTAGGTCTCAGCGCGCCACGCGCAGCTTCCACAGCGTGCCGGTTTCCTTGAACATCGAGACGTCTGATCTGCCTTCGTCACCAGATAGAACTTGTCGGAGCGGCTCGCGCAATACTGCAGCACGCGGGAGGTCGGGTCGCTCCGGTGTTCACCTGCACCGTATGGATCGTGATGTTCGCCGCCTTGGCGTTATCGCACAGCTTCTTCTGCCGCGCGTCGATCTGCGAGGCGTGACGATCCCCGGAAATCTGTGCCTTTGCCCGTTTTCGCGTCACGCCATTGAGGGGCAATTGGTCCGTAGAAAACCGGAGATAGCCCGCGCGAAACCGCCGCAGCCGCGTTGCTGGCCGGGTTCCTGGTGAACATCTTCTAAACCGGCGGGGCGGAAGCTTTTGTCAAATCAGTCCGGATTGATTAACCTTGGTGAGGATCGCCCGGACCGGGAATCGGGACCGCCATGGCCGCATCGGCCGAGCTGCCGCACGCTTGCGGCGAGCCGGGGGCAGGCCCATATTCGGTGAGGCCGATCCGGTTTGGACCGGACCGGCTGGAAGCGGCGATCCAAAAGGCGGTGCGCCTGTGCGAAGCTCCGAAGGCCGGGGCTGCGCGGCGAACCGTCATACGCTTCCGTGGGGAATTTGAACGCCTGAGCCATGCCGCAACTGTCTTCCAGACCAGATCCGTCCGCGGCCGCCGCCGCCCACGCTGCCCTGATGAGCAACGACGAGAACCGTTCCGGCGGTCCTTCCGCGCCAAACACGTCCGTCATCACCAAGGTCAAGCCGAAGACCAAACGGCCGAACCTGTACCGTGTGCTGATCCTGAACGACGATTACACGCCGATGGAATTCGTCGTTCATGTGCTGGAGAAATTCTTCCAGAAGGACGCCGAGGCCGCAACCAAGATCATGCTGCACGTTCATCATCACGGGATCGGGGAGTGCGGCGTGTTCACCTACGAGATCGCCGAGACCAAGGTAACGCAGGTGATGGATTTCGCTCGCAAGCACCAGCATCCGCTGCAATGCGTGATGGAAAAGAAGTAAGACACGTTACGGCGCATTCGAAGCCGGTTCTTGTGCATGTCGCAGTGTGATTGCCGCGTGATGTCTGCGCGCGATGTTCGTTGCAGAGGGCAAAACTACGGAATTTCGGACCGGTGCTGATCGTGCCCAAACCGGAACGGGTTTTGCATCAAAAAATACCGTAGCTGTGCAGCCGCCTGAGTCGCGGAACCGGTCTTTCGCCGCGATCTTGTATAACTATATGTGACAAAGGTTGTTGTTGCCTGACCGGGCGATGGCGATCATGATGGTGGGGGCCATAGAGGACGCGAATGCCGACTTTTTCCCAAAGCCTTGAACAATCCCTGCATCGTGCACTGGCGATCGCAAACGAGCGTCATCACCAATACGCGACGCTCGAGCATCTTTTGCTCTCCCTGATCGACGACTCCGATGCAGCCGCCGTCATGCGCGCCTGTAGCGTCGACCTCGACAAGCTCCGTACGAGCCTCGTCAATTATCTTGAGACCGAATTCGAGAACCTGGTGACGGACGGCGCCGATGACGCCAAGCCGACCGCAGGCTTCCAGCGCGTGATCCAGCGCGCGGTGATCCACGTGCAGTCGTCCGGTCGCGAAGAGGTGACCGGCGCCAACGTGCTGATCGCGATCTTTGCCGAGCGCGAGAGTCATGCCGCGTATTTCCTGCAGGAGCAGGACATGACGCGCTACGACGCCGTCAATTATATCAGCCACGGTATTGCCAAGCGGCCAGGCGTCTCCGAGGCGCGGCCGGTGCGCGGTGTCGACGAGGAGACCGAGACCAAGGGCAGCGAGGACGCCAAGAAGAAGGGCGAGGCGCTCGAGACCTATTGCGTCAACCTCAACAAGAAGGCGCGCGACGGCAAGATCGATCCGGTGATCGGACGCAATTCCGAGATCAACCGCGCGATCCAGGTGCTGTGTCGCCGGCAGAAGAACAATCCGCTGTTCGTGGGCGAGGCCGGCGTCGGCAAGACCGCGATCGCGGAGGGCCTGGCCAAGCGCATCGTCGACAGCGAGGTGCCGGAGGTGCTGGCGGCTGCGACCGTGTTCTCGCTCGACATGGGCACGCTGCTCGCCGGTACGCGCTATCGCGGCGACTTCGAGGAACGCCTGAAGCAGGTGCTGAAGGAGCTCGAGGCGCATCCCAACGCCATCCTGTTCATCGACGAGATCCACACCGTGATCGGTGCGGGCGCGACGTCGGGCGGGGCGATGGATGCCTCGAACCTGCTCAAGCCCGCGCTGGCTTCCGGCACCATTCGCTGCATGGGCTCGACCACCTACAAGGAATACCGGCAGCACTTCGAGAAGGACCGCGCGCTGGTGCGGCGCTTCCAGAAGATCGACGTCAACGAGCCGACGGTCGAGGACGCGATCGCAATCCTCAAGGGCCTCAAGCCGTACTTCGAAGACTACCACCGGCTGAAATACACCAACGAGGCGATCGAGGCTGCGGTACAGCTCTCTTCGCGCTACATCCACGACCGCAAGCTGCCGGATAAGGCGATCGACGTGATCGACGAATCCGGCGCGGCGCAGATGCTGGTCGCCGAGAACAAGCGCAAGAAGACCATCGGCATCAAGGAGATCGAGACCACGATCGCCTCGATGGCGCGGATCCCGCCGAAGAGCGTGTCAAAGGACGATGCCGAGGTGCTCAAGCATCTCGAGCAGACCCTGAAGCGCACGGTGTTCGGTCAGGACAAGGCGATCGAATCGCTCGCCGCTTCGATCAAGCTGGCGCGTGCCGGCCTGCGCGAGCCGGAGAAGCCGATCGGCTGCTACCTGTTTTCGGGTCCGACTGGCGTCGGCAAGACCGAGGTCGCAAAACAGCTGGCGGCGTCGCTCGGCGTCGAGCTGTTGCGCTTCGACATGTCCGAATACATGGAGCGGCACACCGTGTCGCGCCTGATCGGCGCGCCTCCCGGCTATGTCGGTTTCGATCAGGGCGGCCTGCTCACCGACGGTGTCGACCAGCATCCGCATTGCGTGGTGCTGCTCGACGAGATCGAGAAGGCGCATCCCGATCTCTACAACGTCCTGCTCCAGATCATGGATCACGGCCGGCTCACCGACCACAACGGCAAGCAGGTCAACTTCCGCAACGTGATCCTGATCATGACCACGAACGCGGGCGCGTCCGATCTCGCCAAGCAGGCGTTCGGCTTTACGCGCTCGAAGCGCGAAGGCGACGACCACGAGGCGATCAACCGGCAGTTCGCGCCGGAATTCCGCAACCGTCTCGATGCCGTCGTGTCGTTCGGCCATCTCAGCGTCGAGGTGATCGGTACGGTGGTCGAGAAGTTCGTGCTTCAGCTCGAAGCGCAACTCGGCGATCGCGATGTCACCATCGAACTGTCCGACCCCGCCAAGACCTGGCTGGTGAAGCATGGTTACGACGAGCAGATGGGCGCACGTCCGATGGCTCGGGTGATCCAGGAGCACATCAAGAAGCCGCTGGCCGACGAGGTGCTGTTCGGCAAGCTCAAGGGTGGCGGCCATGTCCGCGTCGTTCTGGTCAAGGACGAGGCCGACGAGACCAAGGACAAGATCGGCTTCGAGTTCGTCGAGGGTCCGGTCACGCCGAAGCAGGAGAAGCTCCCGGGTGCCCGCAAGCGCCCGCCGGGCAAGTCCAAGCCCGGTGGCCCCGGCGGCTCGAAGGGGCCGACCAAGAGCCCGCTGGTCAAGGCTTGATCTGCGCGCGATGAATTGAAAAGGCCGGCTGAGAAGCCGGCCTTTCTCGTTGGCAGCCAAATATAAGCAAGAAGATCCGATATGACCAACACGCCTTCTGCAAACTCGTCGTCAGCTTCCTCGATCCCCGCCGACGATCCCGGCCGCGCCCTGACGGTCGCCGATCCCGACGGCGCTGACGTGCCGCATATCTCTGTGGCCGGCGGCACCTACACGGTTCTGGTGTCGGGCGCGCAGACCGCAGGACGCTATTGCCTGGTCGACATGCTGGTGCCCGCCGGCGGCGGGCCCCCGCCGCACCGCCACGACTTCGAGGAGATGTTCACGCTGCTCGAAGGCGAACTTGAATTCACCTTTCGCGGTAATACCGTAAGTGCGGGGTCGACCGTCAACGTCCCGGCCAACGCGCCGCACGCGTTCAAGAACGTGTCCGGCAAGACGGCCCGTATGCTCTGCATGTGCGCGCCAGCGGGACAGGACGAATTCTTCCTGGCGGTTGGCTTTCCCGTCGAAGGCCGCACATCGCCACCGCCGAAGCCGACCCCGGAAGAGATGGCCGAGAAAGGCAAGCTGATCGCAGCACTGCTGCCGAAATATCGCACCGAGATGGTGAAGATGTGAGGCGCGGCGGACGCAGCCGAAATCGGCCTTCCCAAATGGTCGCGCGCTATTCGCCGCGCAGGCGCTGGTCGTCCTGCACGCGAACATGCTCGGCGCCGCGCGCACCCGCGGACGACAGCCGCAACATGCTCAGCGCTGCGCCGCAGAGCGCGAAGCCGACGCCGGTCAGCAACGCGATCCTGGTTCCCTCGATCGGATAGCGGCCGAGGAAGAGTGCCACCAGCGCTGCGCCGGTGGTCTGCCCAAGCAGCCGCGCCGTCCCCAGCATGCCGCTGGCGCCGCCGGCACGCTCGCGCGGGGCGGCCGCGATCATGGTGCGGTTATTGGGGGTCTGGAACAGGCCGAAGCCGGCGCCGGCCAGCGCCATCCGCCAGACCACGTCGAGCGGCGTGGGCGCAGCCGGCAGCAAGGCGAGCGCAGCGAGGCCGCAGGCGAACAGCGTAAGGCCGATGCCGCCGAGCAGGCCGGCCGGATAATGCTCCACCAGGCGGCCGGCGAGGGGGGCTGCGAACGCCACCGCGATCGGCCACGGCGTGATCAAGAGGCCCATATGCACCGCCGAATAGCCGAAGCGGCTCTGGAGATAGAAGGGGATCGCGACGAAGGCCAGCATCTGCCCGCAGAACGAGGCGATCGAAGTCGCAATCGACAATGCGAACACGGGGATGCGCAACAGGTCGATCGGCAGCAGCGGCGAGGCCATGTGGGTCTCGCGGTAGATCAGCAGCGCGCCGGCGACGAGCGCGATGGCGAACTGCACGAGGCAGGTGATCGCGGCTTCGCCATGACCGACGCTATCGACGGCCGCGATGCCGACGCCGAAGGTGATCGCGGACAGCCCCGCGCTCTGCCAGTCGAAGGAATGGCTCGCAGGCCTGGTGTGCGGCAGGCTGCGCAGGCCCAGCACCAATGTCACCACGCCGAGCGGAACGTTGATGGCGAACAGCCAGGGCCAGCTGCCGAACGCCAGGATACCGGCGGCGAGCGTCGGGCCGACCGCGGCTGAGAAGGCGACGACGAGAGCGTTGAGCCCGATGCCGCGGCCGAGCTGGCTGCGTGGGTAAGTGAAACGCACCAGCGCTGCGTTGACGCTCATGATGCCGGCCGCGCCGAACCCCTGCACGATGCGTGCAATCGTGAGGAGCGGCAGCGTGTGCGCCAGCGCGCAGAGTGCGGAGGCAAATGTGAACAGCACCAGGCCGACCAGATAGACGCGGCGATAGCCGACGATCTCGCCGAGCGAAGCCAGCGGCAGCAGCGAGATCGTGATCGCGAGCTGGTAGCCGTTGACGATCCAGATCGAGAACGCCGGGCTGGCGTCGAGGTCGGCCGCGATCGTCGGCAGCGCGACGTTGGCGATGGCGCTGTCGACCACTGCCATGATAATGCCGAGCGCAATGGTCAGGACCGCCTGGCCACGCTGCGGCTGCGGCAGGCCGTCGGCGTGCTCCATGGAGGCTGGCAACATGATGGCGGCGTGCTTGATTCGAGCCGTGGTTCGTCTCCGGATTAGGAAATTGCGAGATGCATCGCAACCCGGCAGGATACGGGCGGTTCCTGCGCCGGGAGCAGGTCTCCCGGCACCGCGGGCATGGGTCGGCACGGCCTCGCGGCTCACCAGCGGGAGGTCGACTTCCCGAACACATAGAGCGCGCCGAGCCCAACCGTCACCGCGGTCGAGACGATCAGGATGGTGCGCTCCCAATCCATCCGCTCCGCTCGGCGCGGTTGAGATTGAGAGCGGTGAACAGGGCCTTCATGGCAAATCGGCGCATCGGCTGCCTCGCGTGAGCGCACGATGCCACTGTCGGCGCGGGCCGGCTTGATGCAGCTCAAGCCGGACTGCGCCGGCGTGCCGGTCTCTACACCGCCGGCGGATTGCGGTCGGTGAAAGTTGTGCGCTGGTGCCAGTAAGGATAGGGCAGCGTCACCTTGCTCGCCGCATCGAGCTTGGCGATCTGGTCCTTGGTCAATGACCAGCCGACCGCGCCGAGATTTTCGCGCAGCTGCGTCTCGTTGCGCGCGCCGATGATCAGCGTCGAGACGGTCGGACGCTGCAGCAGCCAGTTCAGCGCGATCTGCGAGACGCTCTTGCCCGTTTCCCTGGCGACCTCGTCGATCGCATCGACGACGCGATAGACGTGCTCGTCCGGCACGGGCGGGCCGAACTCGGCCGTCTTGGGCAAGCGGCTTACGTCAGGCTTTGGCTGGCCGCGGCGGATCTTTCCGGTGAGGCGTCCCCATCCGAGCGGCGACCAGACCACCGCGCCGAGGCCCTGGTCGAGGCCGAGCGGCATCAGCTCCCATTCGTAGTCGCGCCCGATCAGTGAATAATAGGTCTGGTTGGCGACGTAACGCGGGAAGCCATGCTTGTCGGCAACGCCAAGCGATTTCATCAGGTGCCAGCCCGAAAAGTTCGACACGCCCACGTAGCGGATCTTGCCGGCGCGCACGAGCACATCGAGAGTCGCGAGCACCTCTTCAGGCGGGGTGAAGGCGTCGAAGCCGTGAAGCTGGAACAGGTCGATGTAATCGGTGCCGAGCCGGCTCAGCGAAGCGTCGATGGCTGTAAGCAGATGCTGCCGCGACGACCCGATGTCGTTGGGGCCGTCGCCGAAGCGGAACGTCGCCTTGGTCGAAACCAAAACCTTGTCGCGGCGGCCCTTGATGGCTTCGCCGAGAACGCGCTCGGACTCGCCGAGCGAATAGACGTTCGCGGTGTCGAACATCGACACGCCGGCATCGAGGCAGATATCCAGAAGGCGCCGGGCTTCGGTCGCGTCGGTGGTGCCCCACGCAGCGAGGCGGCCCACGCCGCCGAAGGTGCCGGTCCCAAGACTCAAGGCGGGCACCATGAGGCCCGAGCGGCCCAAGCGTCGGTATTCCATCGATTTGCTCCTCGGCTGGCCGCTGATTGATTCCCGCGACCTCTGTGCCGGATCGTAATGCAAGGCTGCGCCGTGTCCTACCTCGCGCTCACATACCGGCCTTGCTTGGAAACGGCCTAGTCGTGCAGACGCATGTCATCGAATGCCGCGTCAGTCACGCGCGGGCTGGCCGTCGTCGCCGGAAGCGGAGCCGCGCCCCTCGTTACTGGTGATTGAAGGCAGGTGGCCTCGCTCTCGCGCGCCGGCCGCGGCAGGAGCGTCAGGCTCCAGCCCACCGCAACAAGCACCGCGAGCCGGATCGCGATCACGCCGAGCAAGACTTCCGATCCGCTTATCGTGGCGTTGGTTCTCATGTGCAGAGCCTGATCCCGGCTGCAGCACCTGACAATCTGGAATTCACGAGCACGGCCTTCGCCTGAAGCGAAGGCTCGGGCCATTGGCTGCCCGGACGTCAATGCCGCGACTGGCTCTGCCGGAAGTCGCGCGGTGACATCCCGAAATGCTCGCGGAAGACGCGGCCGAAATGCGAGAGGTCGTTGAAGCCCCAGGCGAAGGCGATCTCGCTGATGTGGCGGTGAGCGAGCACGGGGGAGGCGAGGTCGCGCCTGCATTGAGCGAGGCGCTCACCGAGGACGTAGCGCTGGAACGAGGTGTCCTCGTCAGCCAGGAGATCGTTGACATAGCGGGACGAGATGCCGAGCGCCGCTGCGGTCTCGGACAGCGAGAGGTCGGGATCGGCAAGATGAGCCCGGATATGCGCCTTCAATCGGTAGAGCAGGGCGGAGCGATGCGTCGAGGACGGCAGCGGCGTCTTGCCCAGCCGCTCGCCCAGCGCCATCGCCAGGACATCGACGGCCTGTTCCGACAGAGCGGCGGCGTGGTGCAGATCGATCTGATCCGCGCTCTGGCAGAGCCGGTAGATGAAATCGTAGGCGATCCTCTGCAGTGGCGAGTCCGGCCCGAAAGAGGTGGCAGTAAGAGTTTCGGTCGCGCCGAGCCGGCGCTGCAGCATCTCGCGCGGCACCTTGAAGATGGTCTGCGTGAAGATGCCGTCGAATTTCAGCTCGTAGGGACGGGTGGTGTCATAGAGCGCAAACTCTCCCGGACTGACCACGGCCTCGCGGCCGTCCTGCACCACGCCGCCGGCGCCGCGATTGCCGAGCGCGATCAGGATGAAGTCCTGATCCGAGCGCGCGATGCGCGACGGCGTGCGCAACACGTGTTGACGGTCGGAGCAGACCTCGGAGCATTCCGCCTTGCCCAGTGGCGCCCGGGTGACCGTGCCGCGAAAGGCGCTGCCAAGATCGGACCTGCAGTCGAGCCCGACGAAGACGTCGCAAACGATATCCTGCCAGAGCGCAAGCCGGCGGTGGCCTGGGCTGTCGTCCGTGGTGAACTGGATTGGCATCTGCAGAGCCTCCCTTTCACATCCCGCAAAATCGCGTGTCGGCGCTGGTCCCGACTGACGAAGGCAAATCCCGTACCGGGTCGGTGAATCCCGTCCGGTCGAGTTTTTGTTCCGCCGCGGTCGAGCGCCCGCCGCCCGGCTTGGTCAAATAGACTGCATCGGACCTGGCTTCCGATCAACCGGCAAGGGAGGCGGAATGGGCATCGAACATCCGAAATACAAGGTCGCGGTGGTGCAGGCGGCGCCCGCCTGGCTCGATCTCGACGCCTCGATCGACAAGTCGATCGCCCTGATCAGGGACGCCGCCGAGAAGGGCGCCAAGCTGATCGCTTTTCCGGAAGCCTTCATCCCCGGCTACCCCTGGCACATCTGGATGGATTCGCCGGCCTGGGCGATCGGTCGTGGCTTCGTGCAGCGCTATTTCGACAATTCGCTGTCCTATGACAGTCTGCAGGCCGAGCGGCTGCGCGACGCCGTGCGCAAGGCCAAGCTCACTGCCGTGCTCGGTCTGTCCGAGCGCGACGGCGGCAGTCTCTATCTGGCGCAATGGCTGATCGGGCCCGATGGCGAGACCATTGCAAAGCGCCGCAAGTTGCGGCCGACCCATGCCGAGCGCACGGTCTATGGCGAGGGCGACGGCAGCGATCTCGCCGTGCACGCGCGGTCCGACATCGGCCGCATCGGCGCCCTGTGCTGCTGGGAGCATCTCCAGCCGCTGTCGAAATACGCCATGTATGCCCAGAATGAGCAGGTCCATGTCGCGGCCTGGCCGAGCTTTTCGCTCTACGATCCTTTCGCGCCGGCGCTCGGCGCCGAGGTGAACAACGCCGCCTCGCGCGTCTATGCGGTCGAGGGCTCCTGCTTCGTGCTCGCGCCTTGCGCGACGGTCTCGCAAGCCATGATCGACGAGCTCTGTGATCGGCCGGACAAGCACGCGCTGCTGCATGCCGGCGGCGGCTTCGCTGCGATCTACGGCCCCGATGGCAGCCAGATCGGCGATAAGCTCGCGCCGGACCAGGAGGGCCTCTTGATCGCCGAGATCGATCTTGGCGCCATCGGCGTCGCCAAGAACGCCGCTGATCCAGCCGGGCACTATTCGCGCCCCGACGTGACCCGGCTCCTGCTCAACAAGAAGCGATACCAGCGCGTCGAGCAGTTTGCGCTGCCGGTCGACACCGTCGAGCCCACGGACATTGCCGCGGCGGCGAGCTGATCGCCGCAATCGAGGGAGGCACGATCATGGAATCCGCAATTCCTCTGCATCTCGAGACGCCGCGCACGCGCCACAAGCGCGTGCCGGACGATTACCAGCCGCCATACCCGTCCTTCGTGGCGCGCTATAAGCCTTCCGTGAACCGGGTCGTGATGGCCTATTTCGGCCTTCAGTATCGCGGCACGGCGGCAGCTGCTGCAACGGACGCTCTCGCCGAAATCGCGGCGCGGTTTGCCGCGGAAGGCGGTCCTTCGCATTGGGACCGGGCGCAATATGTTGATCAGGCAGGCTACGAGAACGTCGTCTCGGTGGCCTATTGGGACGACATTGCGCGGTTCGACAAATGGTTTGCATCGGCGCGCGAGGCCTGGACCGGAGCGCAGCCCGAGGGCATCGGCACGTTCATCGAGGTGCTGCGCCCCACGGTGGCGCGGCACGAGACGCTGTTTTCCTCGCTCGGCCGGCCCGAGGGCGTCGCCGCAATCTCCGGCGGCATGAGCGGCGAGGTGCAGGAGCACGCCTATTGGGGCGGCATGCGCGACCGCATCCCGCTGTCACAGACCGATCCGATGTCGCCGGGCGGCAATCCCGAGCTGATCCGCGACGGCGCGCGGCTGCGCGTGAAGGCGCACGACAATCTCTGTCTGATCCGATCAGGCCAGGATTGGAGCGATACCGAGACCTCGGAACGAAAGCTCTATCTCGACGACGTCGAACCGGTGTTGCGCGAGGGCATGGATTTCTTGCGCGATGACGGCCTTGGCATCGGCTGTTACGCCAACCGTTACATGCGCGTGCTTGCAGCCGGCGGGGACGCGAGTGAAAAGTCCTACGGTCAAAGCTGGTGGAAGAGCCTGGCGGCGCTGGAGCGGTGGGCGGAATCGCATCCGACCCACGTCAGGATATTCGGCGCCGCGATGAAGTACCTGTCGACGCTCGGCCCCTCGGCAAAACTGCGGCTCTACCACGAGGTCACCGTGGCTGCTGCCGACGAGCAGTTCTTCGAGTACCTGAACTGTCACGCCAAGACCGGCATGCTGGCGGCGGTGGAGACCGTCGCCGCTTGATAGAGTTAGATCACGCAATGGCCGAGCAGCTCGGGATGCGCGGCGCAGATGTGATGCGCGCCGGCGTCCCGCAGCTCGGTCTCGCTGCCGTAGCCATAGAGCACGCCGATCGCGGTCATGCCGTTGGTGCGGGCGCCGACCACGTCATGGCTGCGGTCGCCGATCATGATCGCGCTGGCGGGATCGACCCTGGCTTCGTCGAGCGCGTAGCGCAGCAGGTCGCGCTTGTCGACGCGCGTGCCGTCGAGTTCGGAGCCGAACACCCGCTCGAAATACGGTTTCAGGCCAAAATGCTCGACGATACGGGTGGCGTAGACCGCGGGCTTGCTGGTCGCCACGAACATGCGCGGTGTTGTCGCGGCAAGCGTTGTCAGCGTGTCCACGATACCGGCATAGGCTTCGTTCTCGAACAGGCCGACGTCGCTGAAGCGCTCGCGATAGAGCAGCAGCGCCCGGTCGGCGAGTTCCGCGCTGCCCGTGAGCTTTTGCAGGCTGGCATGCAGCGGCGGCCCGATGCACCAGGTCAGCTCGTCCTCGCTCGGAACCGCAACGTTGAGCCGCTCCAGGGCGTACTGGATCGAGCGCGTGATCCCGGGCTTCGGGTCGGTCAGCGTGCCGTCGAGATCGAAATAAATGGTCACCATATTGTCGCGCCTGTGTTGATACCGCCGCCTGTTGCCAGACCTAAACGAGGCCGGGGGCCAAGGCAAACGCGCAACCATTGTCACGCCGAAAATCGCCTTCCCGATACCGCGTATCCCTTAAAGCTCGCTATTCGCGGGAGGGAAGCGTAGAGTCGCGCCATCACCGCCTTTCCATTGGCATCGACCGGTGACTGAGGGTCACCAGCGCTCCCGCCGACTGAGCAGGAGCGTGCATGACTCGATTTCGTCTGGTCGACTGGATCCGCCGGAGAGCGCTTCTCGTCGCATTGATGCTTGGCACATTGATACTTGGCACACTGTCGCAAGGCGCTGTCGCGGCAGGACCGGACTGCCGGGCGATCGAAAGCACGAGCGGACGTCTCGCCTGCTACGATGCTGCGTTTCCTCCGAAGGAAAAAAAGCCCGCTGCTGCGGAAGGCGATGGGTCCCGTGCTGCCTACAAGGACCCGTTCGTGGCGGAAGAGGCCAGAACCGCGGCGAAGCTGAAGAACATCTGCCGCGGCTGTTGAGGGTTGCTCGTTCGCCGCGCTCGTCGATCAACGAGTCCGGACGAGGGATCGAGACGATTTTTTCAGGAGAGGCCGGATGAGCGAGCGACTTGAAACCCTGAAGAAGGCCCGTGAGCGCATGATCGAGGACAGGGACGCGCATGCGAAAGTGCTGGCCGCCCCCTTTGTGCGCGACACGGCCGAGCGAGCGCGCAACAAGTTTATCGAGATCCAGGCGCTGATTGATGCCCTCGACCGCGCCATCCGGGGCGAAATCCCGGTTGCGGTCAAAAACTAAGGCGGTAGGCAGCGAGACCAGCGGAGCGCCGCTACCGCTCCCTCATTGCTGTCTCGTCCATTCAACGATGGCGGTCGCCTCCGCGCCTGCCCGGGTTTCCCAGGCGGTGATCGCGCCCGTTGCTGCCTTCCGCAGCTCCGTGACAAGGGACGCAGGCGCCGGCTCGGCGATATGGACGCCATTGTCGCGCATGCGCGCATAGTTCTCGATGGTGCGGTGGCTCAATAGCGCCAGCTGGCTCTGCTCAGTCTCGGCCGCCGCCGCCAGCACCTCGCGCTGCATCGGTTCGGACAGTTCGGCAAAGGCGTCGCTGCGGACGAAGGCGATCGAGATTGGCATCGCGTAGTTGATGGCCGTGAAATGCGGCAGGAAGTCCCACAATTTGCGTCCCGCGCCGCCGTCGCCGGAGGTGAGGAAGGCATTCAGCCGGTGTTCCCTCAGTCCGGCGAGCGCCGCATCCATCGGCAGGAATTGCGCGTTCGCGCCGGCTGCGCGCATGACCTCGGTGGAATTGGCATCGTAGGTTCGCAGATTCAGTTTCGGCAGGTCGTCAGCACCGTCGAGCGACTGCTCCGACCAGAGGCCCGTGGCCGGCCAGATCGTCACATAGAGCAGCTTGAGGCCGCGCGCAGCCAGCGCCTTCTCATAGAGCGGTCGCGCCCGCAGATTGGTGGCCCGGGCGAGATCCACCGATTGCACGAGAAAAGGCAGGGTGGACAATCCGAGCACAGGGTCGAGGCTCGAGAGCGCGCCCGCGAAGGCATCGCCGCCCGCGATCCGGCCGTCCAGCGCCGCGCGCGGCATCTCGCCCGAGTTGATCTTGAGCTGGTTGTCGAAGGCGTTAGTCACGGTCACGAAGCCGTGGGTACGGTCGGAGACGCGGCTGGCGAAAGTCGCCAGCCCAATCCCGGAGATGTTATTCTCAGGGTATTCCGTGGTCATCCGCCAATTGACTTGAGACGCGACTTGAGACGTCACCTGCGCGGCGGCTGGCGCGACGCTCAGGATGAGCGCGGCGAGGACAAGGATCGCGCGGATCCGTTTGGCGGGGTAACGCATTGGGAGAAGCAGGTCAGGCAGCATGATATTGGCGACCCGTCGAACCATGGCACGATGCCACAACATTGTTGATCACACTGTCGCATGCCGCGCCGAGGCGCGCCACCGCCGTGCCTGCGCGCGATGGGTGCAGATTGCGATGTGCATCATCTCCGCGCTGCTTGTCTCGTCGACCCAGGCCGCGGCATGGGACAGTTCGCCCGCCAAGACCGACGTTGCCATCCCCAGCGTCGAAGAACTCGCTGTGCAGCCGGAGAAGCCCGGTGCGCGGGAGAGCGACACGCGGGAGTCGATCTGCCTGATCATCGAGGCCGCGGCGCGCGATGCCAATCTTCCGCTGGAGTTCTTCGCCCGCGTGATCTGGCAGGAAAGCCGCTTCCAGACCGATGCGGTCGGGCCGGTGACGCGCAGCGGCGAGCGGGCGCAGGGGATCGCGCAATTCATGCCGGGCACCGCGAGCGAGCGCGGGCTGCTCAATCCCTTCAATCCGGTGCAGGCGCTGCCGAAGTCGGCGGAATTCCTGAACGAGCTGCGCAACCAGTTCGGCAATCTCGGGCTGGCGGCGGCCGCCTACAATGCCGGGCCGCGCCGGGTGCAGGAATGGCTCGCCGGCACCGGCGGCATGCCCGAGCAGACCCGCAATTACGTTCTTGCGATCACCGGCACGAGCGTCGATGCGTGGGCCAAGGCAGGCGCGACCGGCAAGGGGCCGCCCAGCGTGCCGCCGACGAGCTGCCGCGATCTGATGGCGCTTTTGAAGCGCGCGCCGAATGCCTTCGTCGCCGAGCTCGAGCAGCATGTGGAGCTTGCGGCTGCAAAGGTCTGGGGCGTGCAGCTCGCCGCGGGCTTTGACCGCAACCGCGCGCTGGCGATGTACTCCCGCGCGGTCACGCGGCTGAGCGCCGTGATCGGCGAACGTGATCCGAGCCTGCTCAGCTCGGTGATGCGCAGCCGCGGCACGCGCGCCTTCTACCAGGTGCGCATCGGCGCCGATACGCGGAGCGAGGCGGATGAACTCTGCGGTCGCATTCGCAAGGCCGGCGGGGCGTGCTTCGTGCTGAAGAATCGCGGTGTGAGCGGGTAGGGCATCTGTCCCAGCGTGCATGCCAGCCCCGCCGTGCGCTTTCTTGACGCGAGGCGCCGCATTGCCCGTTATGCGGGCACGATTCCTCATCCGGCCAAGACTCCCCGTGGCGCTTCCTCCGCTCGATTCACCTCAATGGCGAAGTCCCTGGCGCGCCTTTGCGTGGGGGCTGCGCTCGATCACGCAGACCATCCTCACGCTCGTGCTGTTCGTGACCTATCTCGGCATCGGCGCGCTCGCCCACGACACACATTTCAGCCTGCTCTGGGCGCTCTGCTCGACGCTGTTCGTCTGGGCAGGTCCGGCGCAGATCATCCTGATCACCACGCTTGGCTCCGGCGCGACGATCGTCCAGTCCGCGATCGCGGTCACCGTCAGTGCGATCCGGCTGTTTCCGATGGTGGTCTCGGTGCTGCCGTTGATGCGCACGCCGACGACGAAACGGCGCGAGCTGTTTTTCGCGGCGCATCTCACCGCGGTGACACTGTGGGTCGAATGCCATCGCTTCCTGCCGCAGGTACCGCGTGAACGCCGGATCGCCTTCGTCAACGGACTTGGCTTCGGTCTTGTCTCGGTGTGTCTCACCGCCAATGCGGTCGGCTATTTCCTTGCCGCCAATCTGACTCAGACGCTTGGCGCGGCGATCCTTTTGCTGACGCCGCTGTCCTTCCTGTTCTCGACCGCACGCAACAGCCGCGAGGTCGCCGATGTCGTCGCCCTCGCGCTGGGCATATTGCTGTATCCGCTGGCCGCGAAGATGAACTCCGGCCTCGACATCCTCGTCAGCGGCCTCGCGGCTGGCACGATTGCTTATGGCGTGCATTGGTGGCGGGAGGTGCGCGCATGAGCTTTGCGCAGCTCATTGGCGACTGGCACGCCCTGGCGGTGCTGTTCGTCGCCGGCGTTGTTCCCAACCAGATATGGCGCATGCTGGGCCTGTGGTTCGGCGGCGGCATCGACGAGGGCTCCGAGCTTCTGGTCTGGGTACGGGCGGTCGCCACGGCGATCCTGGCCGGCGTCATCGCCCAGATCGTGGTCGAGCCCCCTGGGGCGCTTGCGAGCGTGCCGGACGCCCTGCGCTACGGTGCGGTCGGCGCCGGCCTCGTCGTCTTCCTGCTGGCCCGCCGCTCGATCTTCGCGGGCGTGGTCGCGGGCGAAGTCTTCATGCTGGCCGGCAAGTGGTGGTTGGGCTAAAACCGCCGGCGAACAGCAGGGAATTGGACATATGGTTCGCGAAAACCAGCTCCGCGAGGGTGAAGTCTCCATCGAGCTGCCGCCGACGCAAGATGCCGGCCTCGTCTTCATCGGCCGCATCCGCACGCCCTGGAGCTCGCGGATGGAGACCCCGCGGCAGGGCCGGACAGACGGCCCGATATGTCGGCTCGAGATCTTCGAGCCATTCGTGCCGGCGATCAAGGGCGTCGATTTCTACAGCAATCTCGAAGTGCTTTACTGGCTCGACAAGTCGCGCCGCGACATCGTCCTGCAAAGCCCTAAGAACAACGAGAAGACCCGCGGCACGTTTTCGCTGCGCTCGC
Source organism: Bradyrhizobium sp. 17 (assembly GCF_023073515.1). NCBI lineage: Bacteria > Pseudomonadati > Pseudomonadota > Alphaproteobacteria > Hyphomicrobiales > Nitrobacteraceae > Bradyrhizobium > Bradyrhizobium sp. 17. The sequence continues at coordinate 67,508 of NZ_JADPJQ010000006.1, forward strand.
CGGTGCGCCCTAATCCGATCGGCACGTCGATCGTGAAGCTGGTCGGCATCGAGGGCAACGCGATTCTGGTGCGCGGGCTCGATTGCCTCGACAACACGCCGCTGATCGACATCAAACCAGATCGTTGCGAGTTCACGCCGCTGGCCGCCCCGCAGCCTGGAGATTTTCAGACGGAGTGAAGTGTCTCCTCCGTCATTTCGAGGAGCTCTTGCGACGAAGCAATCCAGACTGTAGCCGCGGAGGCAGTCTGGATTGCTTCGCTGCGCTCGGAATGACGAGTGGAGAGCGTCAGCCCGCCTTCAACGCCGCGATCAGCTTGGTCGCGTTCTCTTCCAGCACCTTGACGTCTTCCTTGCGGCTGGCGGGCGGAAGCATCGCCACGCCGTCGTGGCGCGGCATCACGTGCATGTGGAGATGAAACACCACCTGTCCGCCGGCCGCCTCGTTGAACTGCTGCACGGTGATGCCGTCGGCCTTGAACGCCGTCATCGCTGCGGCAGCGATTTTGTGTGCGCCGCGGGCGACGTGGGCGTAGTCGTCCGGCTTGATGTCGAGGATGTTGCGGGCAGGAGCTTTTGGAATCACCAGCGTGTGGCCCGGTACCCGCGGCATGATGTCGAGAAAGGCGAGCACGTGCTCATCCTCGTAAACCTTGTGGCAGGGGAATTCACCGCGGAGGATCTTCGCGAAGATGTTGTCGGGGTCGTAGGCGGTCATGGCGGCGGCTCCCTGGAATTTTGCGCTTACTGTCACCAGCCGCAACGAACCGTCAAGGCGCCTCGTCGGCGCCTTTGCGGAACGGGCCGAGCTCGGCCAGCTCCCGTCCGGCTTCTGCAACATAGGCGCGCTCGCGCTTGAGGTAATCGTCGATGGCGCGGCGCAAGCCCGGATCAGCGATGAAGTGAGCGGAGTGGGTGGTCCGCGGCAGGTAGCCGCGTGCGATCTTGTGCTCGCCCTGCGCGCCGGCTTCGACATTCGCCAAACCGCGTTTGATGGCGAAGTCGATCGCCTGGTAATAGCAGACCTCGAAATGCAGGAAGGGATGATGCTCGACCGCACCCCAGTTGCGGCCGAACAGCGTGTCCGAGCCGATGAAGTTGATCGCGCCCGCGATCCAGCGATCGTTGCGGCGTGCCATGACCAGCAGCACGTCCTGGCTCATGGTTTCGCCGATCAGCGAGAAGAATTCTCGCGTCAGATAAGGCCGGCCCCATTTGCGCGAGCCGGTCTCCATGTAGAATTGAAAGAAGGCCTCCCAGGCATCTTCGGTGATCTCCTTGCCCGTGAGGCAGTGGATGGTTACCCCGGCAGCCAGCGCATCGCGCCGTTCGCGCTTGATCGATTTGCGGTGGCGGGAGTTCAGCGTCGCCAGGAAATCGTCGAAACTCGCAAAGCCTTCGTTGTGCCAATGGAACTGCTGGTCGGTGCGCTGGAGGAAGCCGTGCTCGGCGAGCAGCTTCCACTCCGCCTCGCGGGCGAAAGTGACGTGCACCGAGGAAGCCTTGCTGACACCGCACAGCGCCACCAGCCCGCTCGCCAGCGCTTCCATGATGTGCTCGCGGTCAACGCCGTCGCGGACCAGCAGCCGCGGTCCCGTCGCCGGCGTGAACGGAACCGAAACCTGCAGCTTCGGATAGTACCGCCCGCCGGCGTGCTCATAGGCATCGGCCCAGCCGCGGTCGAAGACATATTCGCCTTGCGACTGCGATTTCAGATAGCAGGGCACGACGCCGGCGACGCGACCGTCGACCTTGGCCACGAGATGCCGCGGTCCCCAGCCGGTGCGGATCGTGGCCGAACCCGATTTCTCAACGGCCGATAAAAACGCGTGGGAGACGAAGGGGTTATAGCCGGGCTTTGAGAGGCCGAGGGAATCCCCTGGAAGTCCGGATGAGGTTCCCTTGCCATGCCCATTACAAGACTTGCCGCCGGGATTGGCGCAGGCGTCCCAGTCGTCCGGCGATACTTCGCCAATGGAAGGTACGGCCTCAAGGGTGATTTCGGATGGTGCCATCGTGCCCAAGATCGTGCATTGCAGCAGCGACTTCAAGAGTGGGAAACATCAAGCCTAGGGTACGAAGCCCTCGAAGATCATCTGATCCGCATATTGCGCGACCCGCGTCCGCTGCTCGGTCGTACGCACGGTCCAGCCCAGTAGAGCGCAGCCGAACACATTGCGGGCGATCCAGGGGGCGGGGGCGGGCAGGTCGTCGACCCTAAAGGCGACGAACTGCGGCTGGGTCTGAAAGCCATGGCGCAGGTACAGCATGCTGTCGCGCTGCTGCTGCGTCAGGTGAGCCCAGTAGTCGTCCTGATAGCTCCGTTGCGCGACGATGCCGCGGGGGCGGGATGGCAGCAGCTCGCGCAGCGCCAGCACCTGGTCCGGGTCGAACGACATGCCGACCGCTGGGCCATCATAGGACGCGAGCACCTCGGCCATCCGCTTCACCAGCTTGCGGTCGCGGTCAAAACGGCTCTTAACCTCGATCACCAGCGGCACGCGGCCGCCAACAAGGGCGCAGAGGTCGCTGAGCGACATCATCCGCTCGGCCGTGTCCTTGAACGTGAGCGCCTTCAGTTCAGTGGCGGTTTTCTCGACCAGCGGGCCGGTGGCCTCGGTCAGGCGGCCGAGCGCATGGTCGTGATGCACCATGGCCTCGCCGTCGGCGGAGAGCTGGATGTCGACCTCGATGGAGAAATTGCCCGCAATTGCAGCCTGCACCGCGCCCGGCATGTTCTCGACGATGCCGCGGGAAATGTCGTGCAGGCCGCGATGGGCCACCGGGCGGGCTGTCAGCCAATCAGGAGCGCGCATTCGCCTCAGGCGACCTCAAACACGCCTTCGACCTCGACCGCCGCATCCGCGGGCAGGGAGGCGACGCCGACAGTGGTGCGGGCATGACGGCCCTTGTCACCGAAGGCGGCGACCATCAGGTCGGAGGCGCCGTTGAGGACCTTCGGCCCGTCCAGGAAGTCCGGCGCCGAGTTGATGAAGCCGCCGAGGCGCACCACGCGCACGACCTTGTCGAGGTCGCCCAGCGCCGCCTTGACCTGGGCCAGCAGATTGACGGCGCAGCCGCGGGCGGCCGCGGCGCCGTCTTCGATGGTCACGCCGGCGCCGAGCTTGCCCTTGGCGATCAGCTTGCCGGCGGGATCGAAGCAAACCTGGCCGGAGACGAACAGCAGATTACCGGTGCGCACGAACGGCACGTAGTTTGCCACGGGGGTGGGGGCCTCGTGCAGCTTGATGCCCTGTTCCGCCAGCTTCTGCTCGACCGTGCCCGCCATGTCCGACCTCGTTGTCCAAAAATCCATCCGCCCCGGCGCATCCAATGCAGCCGGGGGCGGGGCCCTGTTTCGCCCATCGTGCCGCCACATGCAAGCAACCGTCGGAGGTGGCATTTTGTTGAGGCAGGGCAGGAGGTTCAACGCAAAGGCCGCAACTTTACGTGAAACGGCCTCAGTTGCGACGCAATGGAACGGTCATTAAAATGTCGAATCTGCGCTTTCCTCAGGAACCAGACATGCGGCACCTTTTCCGGACTTCGCTCGGTGTGACGGCGCTCGCGGCGGCCGCTCTCGGCCCCGGAGGCGGGGCGTTGGCCGCGAACGGTCCGTTTCTCGCGCATCAGGCGCTCTATGATCTGAGCCTGGTGAAATCGCGCTCGAATTCGATCAACAGCGCGCGCGGCCGCATCCTCTACAATTTCACCGGAAGTTCGTGCGAGGGCTACACCTCCGAATTCCGCCAGGTTTCCGAGCTCGACAGCGGCGAGGGCAAGGTCACGCTCAGCGACCTCCGCTCCAATTCCTGGGAGGACGCCGGCGGCAAAAGCTACCGCTTCAAGATCGAGACGCGGATGAACGAGGCGGATGCCGGCCGGGTCGACGGCTCGGCGGAGCGCGACGGCGACCACATCAACGTCAAGCTGAAGCTGCCGGCGCCGAAGAGCTTTACGCTCGACGGCAAGATCGTATTCCCGACCGAACAGATCCAGCGCATCATTGCCGCCGCCAAGGAGGGCAAGTCGCTGCTCGAGCTCTCCGTCTATGACGGCTCCGACGATGGCCAGAAGGTCTACAACACGCTGACCGTGATCGGCCAGCCGATCCCCGCCGAGCGCGAAGGTTCGCCCGATCCGTCGACGTCCGACGAGCACATGAAGTCGCTCAAGCGCTGGCCCGTCACCGTCAGCTATTTCGACCGCGAGGCCCAGCAGAAGGAAGGCGAGCAGACGCCGGTCTATGCGATGGCGTTCGAGCTCTACGAGAACGGCGTCTCGCGCCAGCTCGTGTTGGACTACAACGATTTTGTGATTTCGGGCGCGATGGGCAAGTTCGACGCGAAGGACAGCAAGCCCTGCAATTGAGGGCTGGCCTGCAACGCGGTCTCTGGCTACGCTCCTCCCAACCACAAACATCCGGGAGGCTCGTCATGCCCAAGCTCGATCATCTCCGTCCCAGCGGCCTGCATCACAATCCCGCCTATTCGCATGTCGTCACCGCCACGGGGGCGCGGACGATCTACATCTCCGGCCAGGTGTCGGTGGACGAGGAGGGGCGGATTGTCGGCGAGGGCGATCTCGCGGCGCAGACCACGCAGGTGATGCAGAATCTCGGGCATGCGCTGAAGGCGGCCGGCGCGAGCTACGCCAACATCGTGAAGATCACGACCTTCGTCGTGAACTACAAGCCGGAGCTGCGCCCGATCATCGGCAAGGCCCGCTCGGCCTTCTTCGAAGGTATGGAGCCGCCGGCGAGCACGCTGGTCGGCGTCTCGGCGCTCGCCGCGCCGGAATGGATGATCGAGATCGAAGCGGTGGCTGTCGCGGATTGAGATCTTTCGCTACAAGTGTGTTGCGTTGGACATCTCTCGCAGAAGAACCATCGCGTCGTCGGCCCTGTCTGCCGGCACAAACAAATGATCGTGGTGAAACGCCGACACGGCGTTCACGCTGATGCCGGCTGCGGCGAGACGTGCCGTGATCGCCGCCAGGAAGCCGACCGCATCGAGTGCGGAGTGAACCGTCAGGGTGATCAGGCACGATGCAAATGCGTGGCGTAGTCCTGCCGCTTCGGCCTCTTCGCGCAGGAGCACCAGCGTCGTTCCTTCCTGCTCGCAAAACGTCAGCAGTGGACTAGCGCTGCGGGAACTGGCTCGTTCGTCGGGATCGTGCAGAACACGAAGATGCCCGGCCGCATCTCCGGCTTCATGTGTCTCAGCAGTGCGTGGAGGTCGCGTTCGCCTGTCATCACTCCTGCGCCTTTTCCGGCCCCTCATACGCGATGCCGCGGATCACTGCGGCGCTGCCGAATTTCTTGCGCAAGCTGTCCACCGCGCGCTCGGCATGGGCGGCGCGGCGGTCGAGCATGTCGGTGTCGTCGGCGACTGAACCCTCGCGCAGGGCGCTGACGCCGGCGCCCATCAGGCGGAAGGCGGTGCCGTCGATCTCTTTCGCCAGCATCTCGCGGCAGATCGAGAAGATCTTCGCGGCAAGCTGCGTCGGGGCCGTGATCGACTGCGAGCGGGTGCGCTGGCGGAAATCGGCGGTCTTCAGCTTCAACGTGACGGTCAGGCCGGCGAGCTCGCTGCTCTTAAGGCGAGACGACGTCTTTTCGCACAGCCGCCACAAAATCTTCTCCAGCGTCGCGAAGTCCCGGATGTCGGTCTCGAACGTCGTCTCGCTCGAAATCGTCTTGGCGCCCCGATCGGGCTCGACGCGGCGGTCGTCGATGCCGCGCGCGAGTCGCCACAGCCTGCGGCCGTCACTCGGAAACTGCCGCATCACCTCGATCTCGTCGGCCTTCTGCAGGTCCGCGATGATGCGGAAGCCGCGTTGCACCAGACGCTCCTGCGTCGCGGGTCCAACGCCGAAAATGAAACCGACCGGCTTCTCCGCCAGCATCAGGCGCGCTTCCTCCTGGTCGAGCGCAGCAAACCCGCGCGGCTTGTCCAGGTCGGAGGCGATCTTCGCCAGGAACTTGTTGCAGGAGAGGCCGACCGAGACGCTGATGCCGATGTCGCGCTCGATGTTGCGTGCGAACCGCGCCAGCATCTTGGCCGGGATCATGCCGTGCACCCGCTCGGTGCCGGAGAGATCCAGGAACGCCTCGTCGATCGAAAGCGGCTCGACCAGCGGCGTCAGCGCTTGCATGGCCTGACGCACCTCGCGCCCGACCCGGACATATTTCGCCATGTTCGGCGGGATCACGGCGGCATGCGGGCAGGCTTCCAACGCCTTGTACATCGGCATGGCCGACCGCACGCCGTAGGTGCGGGCGATGTAGCAGGCGGCCGACACCACGCCGCGCTTGCCCCCGCCGATGATCACGGGCTTGTCGGCGATGTCGGGATTGTCGCGCTTCTCGACGGTCGCGTAGAAGGCGTCGCAGTCGATATGTGCGATGGTCAGGCTTGCGAGCGCGCGGTGGCGGGCGAGGCGGGGGGAACCGCAGGTGGAACAGCGCCGCACGCCCATATCCAGATCGGCCGAACAATCCCGGCAGAAGCAGCGGGGCCCGGCCCTCTCCAGGGAGGTCACGGCACGTCGCGCTCCCAATTGGGGTCGCCGAGCGCGTCGCCGAGAACCTGCCGCGCTGCGGCAACGTTGGTCGGATGCAGTTCCGCAGCGCTGGCAAAGGCCTGCACGGTGGCGTCGTCGCGCATCACGAAATCGAGCACGCTCAGCAGGAAATTGGGGTCCGAGGCGGCATTGCGCAGCATCTCCGGGCCGACCCCTGTCTCGGCCAGGAACAGGCCCAGCCGCTCGGGTTCGCCCGCGACGAAAGACAGCGCCTGAAGCGCAACGATTTCAGCGACTTCGCGCGGGTTGTGAACAGGCTTTTTCACGTGGCCGGTTTGCCTTTCCGTTAACTTTCGGTGTCTACTTTGGGCCACCATGCCCGAGTCTCGTTTCCAAGTCTCTTGCCCAGTCTCTTACCCAAGTCTTGCGACCCCCGACAAGCAACTGGAAACCACATCGCAGAAAGTCGGCCCTCGGGTTTAACGAAACTCAAGCGAATTCAAGGCTAGTTTGAATCCAGTTTTCGAAGCGCCGGCGACCGGCGCCTGAGGCGTCACATGCATCGGTCTGCGGACCAATCAGGAGGGCGGGATGGCTAAGACCGTCCTCATCGTGGAAGACAACGAGCTCAACATGAAGCTCTTCCGCGACCTGTTGGAGGCGCACGGCTACCAGACCACCGGCACCAGCAACGGCTACGAGGCGCTCGACCTCGTTCGCAAGATGCGGCCCGACCTCGTGCTGATGGATATCCAATTGCCGCAGGTCTCGGGCCTGGAGGTGACGCGCTGGATCAAGGACGATCCGGAGCTGCGCAGCATTCCCGTCGTCGCCGTCACGGCGTTCGCGATGAAGGGCGACGAAGAGCGCATCCGCGAGGGCGGCTGCGAGGCCTATTTGTCCAAGCCGATCTCGGTCGGCAAATTCATTGAGACGGTCCGACGTTTCATCGGATAGGAAGTGAGTTCACAGTGTCCGCGCGTATTCTCGTCGTCGATGACGTCCCCGCCAACGTCAAGCTGCTCGAAGCCCGCCTGTCCGCCGAATATTTCGACGTGATGACCGCCGCGAACGGCACCGAGGCGCTGGCGATCTGCGCCCGCGCCGAATGCGACATCATCCTGCTCGACGTCATGATGCCGGACATGGACGGTTTCGAGGTCTGTCGCCGGCTCAAGACCGATCCGGCCACGCATCACATTCCCGTCGTGATGGTCACCGCGCTCGACAGCCCGTCCGACCGCAACCGCGGGCTGGAAGCCGGCGCCGACGATTTCCTGACAAAACCCGTCTCCGATGTCGTGCTGATCGCGCGCGTGCGCTCGCTGACCCGGCTGAAGATGATGACGGACGAGCTGCGCATGCGCGCCATCACCTCGCTCGAGATCGGCATGCAGGCGCCCGAGCGCAGTGCGATCTCCGACACCGGCAAGGGCGGCCGTATCCTGCTGGTCGACGACCGACAGTCCTCCTATGAACGGCTGGCGACGATCCTTGCCGCCGAGCACACCATCGACGTCGAGCCGAACCCGACGGAGGCGCTGTTCCACGCCGCCGAGGGCAATTACGATCTGCTGATCGTCTCGCTCGACCTCAACAATTTCGACGGCCTGCGGCTGTGCAGCCAGGCGCGCTCGCTGGAGCGCACGCGGCATGTGCCGATCCTGGCGATCGCCGACCCCGAGAACGCGACGCGGCTGCTGCGCGGGCTCGAGATCGGCGTCAACGACTATCTGCTGCGTCCCATCGACAAGATCGAGCTGCTGGCGCGTGCCCGCACCCAGATCCGCCGTCGCCGCTACACCGACCATTTGCGCGACAACGTGCAGAATTCGATCGAGATGGCGATCACCGACGCGCTCACGGGGCTGCACAATCGCCGCTACATGGAGAGCCATCTGGCGACGCTGGCCGAGCAGGCCGCGACCCGCGGCAAGCCGCTGGCGCTGATGATCCTGGACATCGACTACTTCAAGTCGATCAACGACAATTACGGCCACGACGCCGGCGACGACGTGCTGCGCGAATTCGCCGTGCGGGTGCGCAAGTCGATCCGCGGCATCGACCTTGCCTGTCGCTACGGCGGCGAGGAATTCGTCATCGTGATGCCGGAGACCGATCTCCACGTCGCGGGCATGGTCGCCGAGCGCCTGCGCCGCTCGATCGCCGGCGAGCCCTTTGCGATCCACAAGGGCACCAAGCGCATCGAGGTCACGATCTCGATCGGCCTGACCACGCTGGAGCAGAAGGGCGAGGCGGTTGGCGACGTGCTCAAGCGCGCCGATACCGCCCTGTACCGCGCCAAGCACGACGGCCGCAATCGCGTGGTGTCGCACGCGGCGTGAGGCCGCTGGCACACGCCCGCGTAAAAAAACGCGAAAACAACCCCATGCACAGTAGCCGACACTAGTCGGATCAATGGCTTACGTCGGCTGCAAAACGGCTGATGCGCACAGCATTGCCGTTTGACTCGTCGGGCAAAACAGGAGCATCCTGCTAGCATCCAACATCCACAAACTCTGCTGTCATCCCGCTAGCGAGGAATCCGGCACGCCACGGCGAACAAGCGGGCGTCCACCCTTCAGGTCAGGGAGGATAGGGCTCCGACCATTCTGCCTTGGCCAGGGCCGCGCCCGTGCTGGACTTCGCGATGACCTCATAAGTGTACAGGCCGGAATTGCAGGGGCCCCAGGTTCGCAAGCTCTCCGGCTTCACGATGTTGTCTGAAGGAAATGGGATCTCCTGGCCCCCCCATCTCGTAGTTCTTCTCTCTGCGAAACTTGACGACGATCGTGCGCGTGCCGGGCGGAACACTCTTCATCTTGATTTCGGGATTGGGAAAGACGGTGGTGCAGGGCCGCGGAGGTCCAAACGTGAATTGGATCTTCATCTCGTCGGCCCAGGCCGGGGTGCAGATGATCAGAAATGAAATTGGCAGCAACGACGAAAATCTAATCATGGGCACGCCTCAAAAAGAAACCAGTGTATCGGCAGGGCCGCCTGATGCCAAGTTTACTCCATGTCTCGCCCTCGCAGCGCTAGGCCTCGTCCACTCCCTTCAGGACGTCACAGAAAAGGCCCGCCGTAGCGGGCCCTGTGGGGATGGAGAAAGTCCGGGTCACTTCTGATCGACGTTGCTGGTCCCCGAACCGGGCGTACCGATCGGCAAGCCGTTCGCCGCATGACCGACGCCAACGCCCGGCGCACTGACGGCTCCTGGAGTTTGGTCCTGTGGAAGCGTCTTGATCCCCGTTCTTGCCTGCTCCGCGGGGCTCATCTGGCCCTTGTTGTCGCTGTTGGCGCCATTGGTGGCCGTGATACCGGACCTGTCGGTCCCGTTTGGCGTGCCCGCCTGTGCTCCTGACGCGGTGTTGCCCGCGCCGGTGGTGGTCGGTGTGCTCGCAGTATTCCCGTTCGGCGTCGGGGGCTGAACGTTCGGGTTGGTTGGAGAGTTGTTGGTGTGAGCGCCGGTTGAGGTTCCGTTTGTGCCCATGCCGGATGGCGCCGAGGGGCCTCCATTGGCGGCGCCAGACGTGCCAGTGCCTGCGCCTGAGCTGGCGGATGATCCGGACGCGCCGCCGCTCGCAGCTGCGCCACCCGCGCCTCCGCCGGCACCGCCGCCACCACCTCCGCCGCCGCCTTGTGCGAAGACGGGAGCGGCAACAGCGAAGGACAGTGCGGCTGTAAGAAGAAGCGATTTTCGATTCATGACCTTCTCCGGTGTAAAGAAGGTCAACTACGCCGAAATGACGATGGTTCCTCTCAGTCCAATCGCTTCAAGAGATCGAAGGGTGAAGCACGGCAAACGGACCTTGCGGTGCGTGCTTTCCGATCCGGACTTCTTGCGGCGAGCGGCGGGTTCTGATGTTGCAGCTGCTTCAGGGATGCCGGGCCGGCCGCTTGCCTCGCTTCACCGTAGTCTGATCTCCCACCGTCACCCCCGCATTCCGCAGCAGCACCGTCGCCGCTTCCTTCGCGGCGCGGGCCATTGCGGGGTCGTCGCGGACGAGGTCCTGCGCGATCGAGCCGTCGACCAGCAGCACGAGCTGCGTTGCGAGCGCCTCCGCGTTCGCAACGCCGAGCTCGTTGAGGCGGTCGCGAAACCAGATGCGGCGGCTTTCCTTGAAGGCGATTGCGATCTTCTTCACGGCGCGGTCGGCCGGGCCAAGCTCGGCGACCGCATTCACGAACGGGCAGCCGCGAAAGTCTTTTGCGGCGAAGCGGCGCTCCAGCGAATCGAAGGTGGCGAGGATCTGCTCGGCCGCCGGCTTGTCCGAGGGGCGGGGCTGCACGAAGCGGCGCTCCAGGTAGGCGGCGATCAGCGCGTCCTTGGAGGGGAAGTGGTTGTAGAGCGTGCGCTTGGAGATGCCGATCTCGGCCGCGATGGTGTCGACGCCGATGGCGCGAATGCCCTGAAGATAGAACAGTTTGTCGGCGGTCTCGAGAATCCGCTCTTTCATCGTCTGTGGGGCGGGCGGGGGAGCCATGCGGCGGTGAATGTCCTGTTTGCTTGACAGCGCACGCTATTCATAGCCTAAGTACACAGGTCTGTGTAACCAAAATCAACTGATATTGCAGACGACGGCGCTCGCGCCGCGCCGATGAGGGAGACAAAAATGCCCCTGTTGCAGGTCCTGCGCCCGACATTGCCCATCCTGATCGGCGCCTCGATCATGCTGACGCTGAGCATGGGGCTGCGGCAGAGCCTCGGCATCTTCATGCAGCCGCTGACCCACGACATCCATCTGTCGATCTCCGATTTCACGCTGGCGCTGGCCGTGCAGAACCTCGCCTGGGGCTTTCTCCAGCCGCTCGCCGGCGCGATGACCACGCGCTACGGCTTCCGTCCTATCATGATCGCTGGCTCCTTCATGTACATCGCGGGCTTGGTGCTGATGGCAACCGCGAACGGTCTCGTCGCCATCATGATCGGCGCCGGCGTGCTGATCGGCACCTCGCTGGCCTGCACCGCGGCGGCGATCGCGATGTCGGTGGCGGCGCGCGCGGTGCCCGCAACGGTGCGCTCCACCGTGCTCGGCATCGTCTCCGGTGCGGGCTCGCTCGGCGCGCTGCTGTCGGCGCCGATCGGGCAGATGCTCAACGAGGGCTTTGGCTGGCGCGTCGGGCTCGCCGGCTTCGTGGTGATGTCGGTGCTGATGATCCCGGCGGCCTGGTATGCCGGGCGCGTCGACGCGGTCCCGCTGCCGAAGCCCGCGACTGATGAGATCGTCGATGCCACGGCCCTGATCGCGGCGAAGACCGCGCTCGGCAACGCGTCGTTCGTGGTCATGACCTGCGCCTATCTCGTCTGCGGCATGCAGCTCGTGTTCCTCACGACGCATCTGCCGTCCTATCTCGCGATCTGCGGCCTCGATCCGATGCTGAGCGCGCAGACGCTCGGCATGATCGGCGGCTTCAACGTGCTCGGCTCGCTGTTCTTCGGCTGGGCCGGCCAGCGCTGGAACAAGCTCGCGCTGCTCGGCGGAATCTACATCTTCCGCTCACTCGCGCTGGCCTGGTACTTCATGCTGCCGGCGACGCCGGCCTCGACCTTGCTGTTCGGCGCGATCATGGGCTTCCTGTGGATGGGTGTGGGACCGCTGGTCGCGGGCGCCGTCGCCGAAATGTTCGGCCTCCGCTGGCAGGCGATGATCCAGGGCCTCGCCTTCATGAGCCACCAGATCGGCAGCTTTCTCGGCGCGTATGGGGGAGGGGTGCTCTACGACGCGCTCGGCTCGTACACGATGGCCTGGCGCATCGGCGTCGCGCTGGGGCTGGCCGGCGGCATCATCCAGGTTGCGTTTGCGCTGATCCGGCCGTCGCAGCCGCCGGCGCCGGTGTTGCGGACGGCGTAGGCGAGGCGTCCAGCGGGTGAGCAAACTTCGTGGAGCGCGGCATCATCAAACGGGATGGTACCGCTGCCCCGATCAGTGCTCAGCGCCGCGCCCAATTTGGGACTTCCGTAATTGGTCCGCAGCGGACCTTCACGGTAATGCCCGCTGGGCGCCGCTTGAACCCATTGCTGACTCTAGAGAGAAGCTGAGCAAAACCAATGAGCGACATCCTCCGCCTCCGATGCGGGGCGGCAGGCGTTGTTCGCTGCAAGGCTCATCAATCAAAACTGCCTGAACTTCGCTGGACGGTTTCCAGCGAAGCTCAATGCTAGTATTGGTCGGAAGATCGATCCGACAGCATCCAACGAGGGTGGCCGATCAATTCAGCTGACACTCACGATTGGAAAATTCCGGCGCGTCGTCTGGCGTTATAGGCCACCTCGCCCTTCCCAGTAAGTGGGTGTCCCATAATACCGGTGGGTTCGCGTTTCCCAATCTCGATCCTGCCAGGAGTCATCGCTGAACTCCGGCGCATCCCTGAGCTGTTGCTCTGTGATATTGGTTCGGAAGCCCTGGATCGACGTATCATACGTCAGAGCGCTCCATGGAATGGGGTAGTGGCTTTGACCCAAGCCAACAAATCCGCCGAAGCTCATGACTGCATAAGCTACGCGGCCTGACACCTTGTCGATGATGAGGTGATCAATCTCACCGATATTCTTTCCATCTGCTCCATACACCTCGGTTCCCTGAATGTCTTCGCTCGAGATGCAGTGATGATCCGGGTGGGCTGTTGCGCGGGCCATGACTTTGTCTCCCTCACAGGTGATTTTGGCGGCTTAACTTGGCAGCTACGAGGACGTTCCTGCGTTGAGCGCCGCAGCGCCAAATCGACGCGATTGGTCCGTAGCTGACCTACGGAGCGCGGCCAGTCGAGGACCGCTAGTGGACCCAAAGCGGACTCCAGCGCATCGCGCTGCCCCTGAGGGAGTAGCGAAGCCTCGAATAGCCTTGGAGCAACTTATGGGCGCACTTTCGTGACCGAGCCCGTTAACATAGTTAAATTGATTTGCTGGTTTTTCCCGATAGTTTTTTGCGCAGGGGAGAACATTCATGCGAAGCTCTCGCGCAATCCTTTATGCCCAACGACTTAGCGAACTCACCTCTCAGCTCTCAGAATTGGAATATATTCGAGGTCTAGTCGAAGAAGCAGAGCGAAGCGCCCGCAGTGTGCCTCCATTACGCTTGACACATCCTGCTTCGCGCCGCCTTCGAACTCGTGAACCAGGCGCCCTGTCTGTCCGCTTCCGTCGCCGCGCGCCACCAAGCTGGAATGCAGGCGCTATCAGCCCCTGACAACGACAACCAAGTCAATCGGACTTTGCTGGAGCCATTCCCCGACGGATGGTGGGCTTCCTCCTAAAACCTCTCCAAGCGCTCGCCTTCACTCCTGCTGAGAAGGAGGGGACGAGAGCCAGGGAAGCGCCAGCAATGATAAGCGACTTCGCACGTTGATACGCATCGCCGGCCGAGGGTCTAACCGTAGGCGTCGGTGGCTGAGAGACAATTCCGCGCTCCCGCCTGCATGTTAGGAGCGCAAAATGGCCGAAGAATTCAGCGCCGAGACACGTGCCTGCTCGAGCGAGCCAACGAAACCATCGCTCAAAGTCGTCAGTTAGCCACGGAACGTCGCGCACTCGTCCCTGAGTGCGAACTAAATCTCCGACACAGGCTGCTCAACATTGCCAACTTATTGTCGCAGTTCGTGACCGAACTTATAACATGGTTTAATTGATTTAATTGTATTTAAGGTATTTAATCTCTCCGCCAGCACCGGAGGGACCCCATGCCTAACGAAGACGATGACCGCCGCGAATTTCTGAAGACCTGCGGAAAGTTCGCGGTGGTGACACCTCCAGCCATAACGCTGCTGCTCTCCACCTCCCTCACGTCCGATGCAATTGCTAAATCGGGTGCGAGCGCGGTCCATCACCACGGCAACAATGGCTGGGGTAACGGCGGCGGCGATGGTAGTCCCAACGGCAAGGACGACAGAGGCCGCTGAACATTTGTAGGCGGAACGGCAGTTTGGAACGACTCGTCAGTTACCAAGTTTTCCCAATGCCCATCCCCAAGTGGGTAATTCAGTCGGGCCTCAGCTCTTCCCCCATTGCCCCCCGGGAGCTGGGGCCCATTTTGTTGCGCCTTCCGGCGCCGGTTTCGGAGCTTCAGTCATGAAGCAACAAGGAGGGATCCGCATGCCGATCCAAGTCGTGATGGACAGTACCGGCGACAGCCGTCACTTTTTCGACGCCAACGATGCACGAGAAGTAGCCAAGGCGGAGCAGCGATTCCGCGAGCTGAGGAACGTCGGCTTCACCGCCGCGGTCCGGACCGGTTCAAATCAGGTGGCGCAGATCCGATCGTTCGACCCCACTGCGGAAGAAACTCTCTTCTTCCCCAGGCTGGTCGGCGGCTGAATCGCTGAGCCGTGTGGCTGTTCAGGCCGTCCCGGCCGGGTGAACGCTCACGGAGGAGGGCTGCAAAGGCGCTGTTCATTAGACACGGCGCCGAGAGCACTCCCGAAGGACGCGCGCTGCTGCTGCTGCGGCATTGCCTCTCGCCCCTCCAGCGGCGGCAATTCACGCAAACGGGCTATTTCGATGTGGTCGGCGGCGATACGGGCAACCGCTATAGGATCTATGCGGGAGCGGCTGCGAATGTCTGCGAGATCGGCGAAAACGGTCGCCCAAAGATCGGCTTGTGCTTCCTGCCCGTTGGCGATCTTCCGATTGGCGACGTCATGCTGGCCCAGAAGATCGCGCTCGAAACGTGCGAGGCCAGCGCGCTCGCAGTAGCCCGAAAGTTCACTCCCAGCGGTTTCTTGTTCAGCCGGTCCCGCCCGCTTCGCTAGCCGCGGTGTTGCGTCAGTCAAGTTTGGGCGTCGGTGACGTCGCCCATTGGCCCATGTGCGACCTCGAAGGCCTTCAGGTCTGCGGCCGATGTTAGCGGTAAACCGGACATCTGGCGGGCGGCCGCTTAATGAGTACACGCCCTAGCACTACTTTGGCAGAATGTGTTTTCGCCGCTGTTTTTCAAGGATTTGCTTTCGGCAATATGGGC
>NZ_JADPJQ010000123.1:0-24427 GCF_023073515.1 Bradyrhizobium sp. 17
GCCCGTACCGCCGCTGACCGGATCGAGAAAATAGTAGCTGCCGATCTGGTCCAGTTTGGTCGAGCCGGCGCTCTCAATGACGATCGGCGGGATCATCGAGGAGGCCGCGATCGTCCGATCCGCAAAATGGAAATACTCAACCGCAGTGACCTTATCAATGCCCTCCGGTGAACCGGCGCGCTGATCGCTTATCGTGAAGGTCTGCGAACTTGCGTTGTAGCTGAGTGTGTAGTTCGCATTGTTGCCCAAATACACAGCGGTGTCGGTGCCAGAGCCGCCGATGATGGTGTCGTTGCCGCCGCCGCCAGTGATCGTATCGTTGCCCGCTCCGCCGTTCAGCGTGTTAGCGATGGCGTTGCCGACGATGGTGTCGCTGCCGCTGCCGCCGCTGGCGTTGTCGATGTAGGAACGCGCGTCGTTGTTGTAGAGATAGGCATTGTAGACGTTACCCGACGCGTAATGGCCGTTTCCGAGATTGGCGAGTTGAACCGACGAGAGCACGGACGACGCGCCTGGATTGAGATTGATGCTCAGGTTCGTCGTATAGTTCGACAGGTCGTAGGTATCGACGCCCCCACCGTCCCAGATCGTCTCGTAGATGCGATTGGCCGAGCCACCGGCACCGCCATTGTCGGCCGGCTGGCCAACGCCGTTGATGAACTCCTGCCCGGTGGTCGGGCTCCAACTATAGACGGTGGTCCCGCCTTGGGTGGTGTAGTCCGCGCCGTACATCGTCTGCAGCGCGAGAATATCGTTGGCCATATAGGTCTGCGAATATCCGTAAGCTTCGTTGGTGTAGCCGCCCGTGGTCGAAGCGCCGACATAGCTGCGATAGCTCATGACGGTGTATTCGCTGTCATCATGCGCGCTCGGCACCGCGACATTGCCGGGGCCGCCCGCTTCCTGACTGTGCTTCAGGCCAAGGGCGTGTCCGAGCTCGTGCAACGCAGTCGTGAAATAGTAATTGCCGAGCGCAGCCTGCGAATAATTGTAGGCGGTTCCGAACCACACGTCGCCGCCGGACGCGTAATTGCCGGGGTAATAGGCGTAGGATGTCGGATTGGCCGCCGGCGACTGCGCGACCATGATGTCGGCGCCGTTCGTCCCGGCGTACTGGATGCTGGCGTTGGTGTAGCCGAGGATCAGTCCGATTGCGTAATTGATCGCCGCCTGCATCTGACTCGGCGCGGAGGCAAAACCCGAAGTCGTCGGCTCACTGCTGCCGCCGCTGTAGGGACTGGCGTAGTCGCTTGCAGCGTCCGGAAAGCTGTAGCGAATCGTGCCGGACCATTTGTAGCCTGACAGCAGGCCATCAATGTCGGCATTGTTAGTGGCACTTACGTTGACAGCGGTGGCCAAGGGAATCTCCGAAGCAGCAACCCCGGCTCGATTCGGGGCCCGGACAGATGATTCTAGCTTGAGAGTTAAACGTTTGGTTTAAATTAGGCGGCCGAGCCCAACCTCTTTCCATAAGGCCGTGTTATCCATCAAATCCCGTATTCATACGGGCCAGAACAATAACGTCGGTTCCGGCGACCTGCGTGTTGCAAGCGAGGGCGGATCTGGTGGCGATCAAATCGGCGCGGCCTCGGAATCACAGACCGCAACGGGCTTGCCCCCACGATGTGGTCACCGCCCAACACGTCATAATGACGTTTGGCAATGCGCCCGCATCCGAGCGGGTCGAATCAAGACTTCCCGCCGTCGCCCTGGAGGGCTTGAAAGCCCAAAGTACGCATTTTCCGGTAAACCCGACTTGTTTCTATCCCAACAACACGAAAATCAAGGCAGAAGAAGACCCCTTTTGGGTGGGCTCAGCACTACTTTGCCCCTGTGCCGCGGGCAACTTCGGTTGCAAGGTGGACGAAATCCGCGACGAACGCCCGTACCCGATCATCAAGATCCGGCTGCAGCTGCCGAACGACTGCATCCGGCGCGCTTCCTGCTGCATCCCGAATGTGGTCGGCCAGCACCTTGGCATCGTCGGCCACGAAATATCGCGCCTTACCACCGGTCTGCTCGCGATGGACATCGATGTCGGACAGGATCATCGGGACGCCAAACGACTTGGCTTCTTCGACAGTCGTGCTCCACCCCTCGCACTCGGAAGGATTAATGAGAGCTATCGATGCGCGCAAGAGCGCGTAGACTTGATCCAGTGGAATCATTCCGAGATGCCTAAAATTCGTCTCGAGACCACGCGACTTGACCTCACTCATGGTCCTCTCGAAAAGATCGGATTCACGGAAGTCCGTACTTCCGGATGCTGCGACGACGACGTCGAGTCCCTGGCTTTTCAGCAGATCAAGCGCATCGACCACGATCTGGTGATTCTTGTGCCGCCAGAACTGGTTTGGCAGGTAGAAATACCGTGACGGAAGACCATAATGCGCAATCACGTCGGACGGATGCGTGGCGAGCAGACTGGCGGGCGGATCGGTTGCAAACCGGACGACCGAGATGCCGTTCGAATTGCCAGGATAGAACCTATTGAGATCGCCGAGCGCCGTTGCGCTGCTCAACATGATGTGCCGGCCCGATGCGATCTGAACCCGAAAGCCGAGATCACGTCGCCAATATGCACGCCTAGAGAACAGATGCGGGAGTAGTCGATGCTGGAAATCCGGGAACCAGGCGACCGCCGGAAATGGCAGGCGCCAGCCAAAGAAGCGCGCGGATTCGAACACCATGTCGATCTTGCTGGCCGTGAACGCGGCGACGGCAGGTGCGTCCAAACCAAACACGATCGCGCGGGCGAGGTCCGTCGCGCGGGCAAGACCGGTCGCAGCGTGATCGAACACCGGCGAGCGCACGACCTCAACGCCAGGAATGCCGGCCAGCGCCGCGATCTCCTCGGGATCGTCCGCCGTTCCGGCAAACAGCACGGGTACCACCGTCCCCGGAGAATGCCGGTTGAGCACCTCGAACAGATTGCGTTGATAGTTATAGCCACCCGCCCATAGTCGACGTGGGATGTTGGTGAATGCAATCCGCAGGGGCGCGCGCTCAGGCACGAGCCTGGCTCCTGAACCATTCGACGTAGTCGGCCAGACCGCGCTCCAGCGGGATACGCCAATCGAAATTCATGTCGAGCACGCGCCCGTTGTCCGCCAGCAAGCTCGTCGGGTCCCCTGGCCGAGCGACGCCGGAAAAGCGCGCGACCGTTTTGCTGTCCCAATGCCTGATCAGTCCCTCGGCAATATCAGCAACCCTCACGCCGCGCCCCGAACCGCCATTGATCACGCCAAAATCGTCCTGCCAGTCCACCTCCGCGACGCGCGCCAGCAAGCGAACGACGTCGCGAACGTCGGTCCAATCCCTGATCTCGGCGCCCGTCCCTCCGAGATGCAGCGTTTCTACCCCGCTCCGCAGCCGAGAGCAGATATCCCAGAGCAGTTGCTTGCGAAGGTCGGGACCGTAGACTGAGAACAGTCGTACGACCATGCAGTGAATGCCGAAGCTCTGGACGTAACTTCGGCACAGCTGCTCCATGACCAGCTTGTGGTGTCCGTAGGGCGACATCGGCAGAAGCGCCGCGCTCTCGGGAATCGGACCGGTGTGATCGGCGCCGTAGACCGCAGCGCTCGACACCACGATCAGCCGGCTGCTGGGCGCAAAACTTCGAAGCCATTCGAGCAGACGCGCCGTGCTCGTCACGGTCCGCGAAAAATCCTCGAACGGGCGCGCGATCGACAGCCCGACCGACGATCCGCCAGCCAGATGGAAGACTCGCGACGGCAGCCCATGCAAGGCTGCGAGCGCGCTCAGATTGGCCGCGTCAACTTCGCCATTGATCCAGGTCTGCAAACCGAGAGCCTGGGCCTGGGCCGGATCGAGCGCGCCGTGACCGACGCCATGGACCACATGCCCGGCGCTCGTCAACTCGCGAACGAGATGACGTCCGATGAATCCGTTTGCACCCGTGACCCAGATGAACATCGAACTTTCTTGTGCTCAACTAGCCGCATTCCGATCGCAAGCCGGATCGGTAGCGATCTGACGCCTCACTGATTGCCTCATCGCTCATCCGAAGACAACTCCCTGACGAGGGTTGCGGGATTTCCAGCAACAATCGCGTAGGCCGGAACGTCCTTGGTGACGACCGCTCCTGCCGCTACGATGCCGCCCTCCCCAATCGTCACGCCACGCATGACCATCGCGCCGGCGCCGATCCAAGCGTCATCACCTATTTTAATCGGACGGTCATCAAGAAATACTTTTCTGGGGTGGCCCGCCGAAAAAATCTGCCTAGCCTGCTCGTGCCGCTCGGCGGCTTTGATCGGATGCGAGAGATTGTCGAATATATTCACGGCGTGTGAGATCAGGACCCGGTTGCCGATTTGGATTGACGCTCCCGACCAAATCCGCGTCCCTACGCCCACGTAACACCATTCTCCAATTGAAATCCGGCCGCCGTGACCGAGGACCATCAATTCACCCCTGATATGCGAATAGGGACCGATAACGATCTGATCGCTATCGCCAAGCGCGTTTCGGATCCTTGCGCAGTGAGCCAGAAAAGCACGCTCTTGCAGGCGGCAGGTGGCACGCCCGATGAGCCGCTGGGCGAGCAAATGGAGATTAATCCCGTCTATGAATCTTGCGCCGTGGCGCGCAAGCCCGCCGAGACTGGACATAAACGTTTCCTCCTATAGGCGCCGACACGTGCGCGCGAAAGTGCACAGAAATACCACCAAAAACACGTGCGATCTCCAATGGACGACGTTCGGCATGATGCGCCAAATGGCTAAAGACTCGCTACGATAGCTTGAAAAAGGCCCCACTGACGTGCCTTGGTATGGATATCATCAACCCGAATTCGCCCGTTGATTGCTATTTGCCGCACAGCGCTCCAGTCAGAGATAGCTCGCTCGATCTGTTCAAGGCAACTTTTCTCATCGCGATAGGCCAGCATCGTATCTTCAGCGACCATTCCCTCGGGATAGTTGCCAGCGTCCGAAACCAGCAGCGCACCACAACCCATGGCTTCGAAGCAACGCATGTTACCCCGATCCTGACCTGCCATATCGATCGCCCCGTTGAGGACGATCTTGGATCGTCCGATCAACTCGTAGAGCTCTCTCCCAAAGACCGGCGGTTTGGCGATTGCCGCAACTGTCCTCGGGCGCCGATATTTCTGGAGCGGCATCAGGTATCCGATTGAGCTCTCCGCGATCCTTGTCAACCGCGACGAGTCGAGACAATAGACGATCTTTCGGCTTCCAGCGAGGGCAGCAACCTTTTCGAGCGTTCTTGCACGCGCCGAATGATGCCGCGAGTAGCCGCCAACAAACAGCACGTCGATGGGGCGCTCATCCTGCACGTACTCGCTCATTACAGGATCAATCGCGGGTGAAAACCATTCCGCCCGGCACCCCTTGTCGCGCCAGGAATCGAGAATTGACGGGAAATTTCCGAGCACAGCTCCATAGGCAGTCAAGTCAGCGTTGCCCGACGGCGCCGCGCGCCAACATAGTGTCTTCCTCACACAGCCGGGCAGCCTGCGAACGAAGGAACTCGGAAATGCGACTGGATCGAGGTTGTAGAGCACTTCGGTTCTGTGATGCTCGATCTGTGCGAGCAGAATGTCTTCCGGCGTAGCTCCCGGGCGGACGCCATGCTCGCGTGCCCAGCGGCCTTGCAGACGACCATCGTTGGCGCAGGTCAGGAACGCACTCGCATCGCCTGCGAGCACAGGTTGTAGAAGGTGAAGTGCGCCGAAACGATCATCCAGAAACGTGTTACGCCGTTCGTGAAAACTTAGGCCTTCCGGTGCAAGGCGATCCAGGCGCGCGAGGTAGGACGGAGTGAGACCGCAGTTCTGAAAAACCCGCATATTCTAGACGTACCCTGCCAGAGTCCACTTCATATTAAGATAGGGCCAGATCCGCCCGACCGACTCCCAATCCCAGGACTTCGACGCCGTCAAACGGCCGACCGCCGCGCGCAGATCCGCTTCATCCACCAGTTCCGCAAACGTCGGCACATTCTTGTCCAGCAGGTCGGCCGCCCAGCCGGACAGCGGTCCGTTCAACCATTCCGGCATCGGCGAGTTGAAGCCGACCTTGCGGCGCGCGGTGCGAATGGACTCCGGCATCAAATTAGCCATCGCCCGCCGGGCAACAGCCTTGGTATAGCCGTCTGACGATTTGCTGCTGTCGGGAAGCGCCATCGTATAGGTCACCAGGCGCCAATCCATGAAAGGCATGCGGACCTCGACGCCGTGCGCCATCGAAAGGCGATCGAAGTTGCGCAGGATGGTGGGCAGCACCGTGCTGTGAAACATCCGATAGAGGCGCTTGTTCAAGCCACCCCATTCACGCGGCAGCACATCGTCCTCCGCGACCAGCGGGAGCGGGGCGGGAAGTTTGCGCAGACCACCGCGCAGAAAATACACGCCCTTCCGCTTTAAGGCCAACGCACGCAGGACGTCCACACAGCGCCGGGCCAGTTTCGAACGCGACGCGAGGTCCTCCGCCGCGTTCCGTATTCGGAATGCGGCCACTCGTCCTTCCTGCAAATAGCCGCCCATCAGCTCGTCGGCCCCGTGGCCATCGAGTGACACCGTCACGCTGTTTCGCGTCAACTGCCGATAGAGCAACCAAACGGCGCTGGGCAACGCGATGTAGACGTCGTCGAGATCGTCGAGAATCTGATTGATATCCGTCAGCGCATCGGCCTGTCCGATTTCGACAAAAGTTGGCCCGACATTGGCCCAGGCGGCGGCCTCCTCGGCCATCGGCCTCTCGTCGTTCAAGGCGCCGGGGAACGTAGCAACAAAGGCGTGACGCCATGCCGTGCTGTCGCGCGGACCCATGCCTTCCTTCTCGTGCGCCGCCATGGCGCAAATCACCGCAGACGAATCGAAGCCTCCGGACAGGCATGTTCCGATCGGCACATCGCTGCGCATGCGCAGGGCCACGGCATCCTGGAACAGCTCGCGAAAGCGCTCGACACGCTCGGCTTCGGTGGCCGGCACAGGCGGTAGATGATCTACGGTCCGCCACCAACGCTTAACCCTGACCTTGCTTTGGCGAAGCCACATGCAGTGGCCGCCCTGCAGGCGGCGAACCTGCCGAAACAGGGTCCGCTCGCTTCCTTCGATGCCGAAGGCATCGAGCAGCAGCCGGCGTGCAACCTCCATGTCGACGGAACTATCGATCAGTCCGCTCCGCACCAGCGCTCGTTGCTCGGAGGCGAAGATGAATCGTTCCGGTGACGCGGAATAGAGCAGCGGCTTGATGCCGAAGCGGTCGCGCGCAAGAAACAGCTCGCGGGTGCTGGTGTCGAAGATCGCCAGGGCCCACATGCCATTGAAGCGGGGCAGCATGTCTTCCCGCCAGGCCTGCCAGGCGGCCAGGATCACTTCGGTATCGGATTGGCTGCGGAACACCGCGCCCTGCGCCTCGAGCTCGCGGCGAAGCTCGAGGAAGTTGTAGATCTCACCGTTGAACACGATCACATGGCGGCCGTCCGCAGACAGCATGGGCTGATAGCCGCCCTCGCCTGGATCGATGATCGCCAGGCGGCGGTGGCCGAATGCGAGGCTTCGGTCTGCGCTGAACCACGTCCCCTCGCCGAACGGACCGCGGTGCGCGATCAGGCTGGTCAGCCGCGAGATGTCGGCCGGTTCGACCGCATTGCCACCCAGATTTACGATGCCTGCGATTCCGCACATGTCCTAGACAGCCTTGATGGGCAAGAAGCGATTGACGATCGAACGAATATCCTGCCGGCAAGCTCTTCGATACGGACCCAATTGCGACGCCGCAATTGCGATTGCGAAAATGATCGCGGCCGTCACGGACGAAACAGCTCCCACCGACCACCAGGACGGCGCGGGCTGGAATGGCGCGCGGTCGAGACCGTATCGCACCGCCAGCGCCGTCGCGATGCCGATGCCGAGCGGCATCAGCACGCAATGCACGATGCGCGGCCACATGCCGGCGAGGTCAAAACTACGGCGCAACAGGAAGACAATGGTCGTCATCTGCGCGATCATTCCGGCGCATGCGCTCCAGCCTGCGGCGTGCCATCCGAAGCGTGGCAATGCGATGGCGCTGGTTGCGAGTGTAACGACACCCGTGATCAAGGCGATGAGCGCGTTGGAGCGCGACCGCCCGTGCGCCAGCAAGTAAAAGCCGAAGACATTCGAGCTCGATCCGAGGATCCCGGCAATCGACAGGACGGCAAGAACCTGTGCAGCCTCGGCCGCGACCTCGGCGCCCGTCCAAACATACAGCAGCGGACCGGCCACGGGGATCAATCCGCCGAGCGCGCTTGCGGCCAGGACGTTGAGAATCCATGACGATCGGAACAGCAGATCGACCTTGCGGTCCTCGCTCTCCCCCTGCAGCGTGCTGAAGAAGGGGAACAGGATCTCGCCGACTTTCAGGATACCGATATAAGTCGCCTCCTGCAGGCGCTGCGCAACGCCGTAGAAGCCGACAAACTGCGGTAGCAGCAGCGCGCCAAGCAGATATCGATCGGCCTGCCCCGCAAGCAGCGCACCACCCTGTGCAGCAACTTGCCATCCGCCGAACCGAAGCAACCTGCCAAGCGCCTCCCGATGCAATGCTGGAGGCGCCAGCCACTGACGTATTTGGCCGCGACACCAAGCCAGCGCCAGCAGCAGGCCGATCGCCAACCCCAGCGCCTGGCAACCCAGGAATGTCGATGCGTATGGCGCGGCGGGGATCAGGAGGAGCATCGAAAGAGTCGAGACCACGGTGCTGACGATGCCGATCGAGGCGATCCGGCGATAGTCTTGCCGCGCGGTGAACAACGAAATGAAGACCGCCGATACACATTGGCATAACCAGCCGATACCGGCCAACGCAAACGCCAGCGAAAGATCCTCGGCGGCCGGACCGGCCAAATGAAATCCGAGACGCGCGAGCGGAGCCCCGGCCACCAAAAGGAAAATGGCGATCGGCCCGCCCGCGCCGACCGCGAGCATGGCCGCTGTCGCGAACAGGCGTCGCGCGTCGTCGCGGTCGGATTGCTCCAGTCGCTGTGCGAGCTCGCGCGACGTCGACAGTCCGAGCGCGTTGCTGAACACCAATGCTGGCGCAATGCATGCGGTGACAAGACCCGCGACACCGAATGCCGCGAGCCCCAGATGGGTGATCACGAACGGCAGGACGGCCAGATTTAGCACCACGGCCACCAAGAAAGCCATCGCATTCCACGCGGAATTCCCCAGCAGATCGGGAGGTCTTTTTTTCAACGCCATGCCAGCCACCCGGCCTTCACTGACCCGCCTTCACTGCCCCGCCTTCACTGCCGCGACGATCAGGGCTCCCCGTATCGCGAAACCGGGCTAGCAGCCAGCACGCGGAATGTCGATAGCCGCGGGGGCGCCTCGAACCCTCGCTAGATAAACCTTGCAGTCCTAAAAAACTCGCAAACGCGCTTGGTAAGGTTGGGTTAGCCATCAAATCGCGTATTCATAGGGTCAGCCAAAGATGTCGGTTCCGGCTACCTGCGTGTTGCGAGTAAACTCATGATACGACGTTCCCTCTCGGCCGGTCTGCTAGGCGCTCTGATGGCGCTCGCCGGGCCGGGCCATCTACCCTTCGGAGGACTGCCTGTCATGGTCGGCAAAGCCAACGCAGATGAAGGCGGCAAACAAGGCGGCACAGCGGGGCGCGCGCCCTCCGTTCCAATCGCCCGCGATCCCTCGGCTGCGGTCGCGGAGGAGTACGAATCCGCCCGTCGCAAGGGAACGCGGGAGGCGTTCGAGCTGTTCATTGCGCGCCACGGCGATGACCCGCTGGCCGAGCAGGCGCGCGCCGAGTTGAAACAGCTGGCGCGCTGATCCTTCGCGGGCGCCCCTCAGGCATTGCACTTCGACAGGCGGCATCCGCGCGGCCCAGACCTGCCGCGTGATGTCTTGCTGCATGGTCTTTCGGCACTATGGTAGGCCCGCAATCTGTCCCGGAGCCTTTCACGATGCCCTTTCCGCATGCCTCGGAAGCCCTGTCGCGCTTCACCGTGCTTGATCTGACCCGCGTCCGGTCCGGGCCCACCTGCGTGCGGCAGCTCGCGGACTGGGGCGCAAACGTGATCAAGATCGACGCGCTCACCGAGGATGCCGGCGGCGAACAGCCGGGCGGGCCTCGGCGGGGCTCCGACTTCCAGAATTTGCATCGCAACAAGCGGGCGATGACGCTGAACCTGAAGGACGAGCGTGGGCTCGCCGTGTTCAAGCGCCTCGCCGCCAAGGCCGACGTCGTGGTGGAGAATTTCCGCCCCGACGTGAAGAAGAAGCTCGGAATCGACTATGAGGGCCTCGCCAGGATCAATCCGCGCATCGTCTATGGCAGCATCTCCGGCTTCGGCCAGGACGGGCCCTACCACAAGCGGCCGGGCTTCGATCAGATCGCGCAGGGCATGGGCGGGCTGATGTCAATCACCGGCGCGCCGGGCGAAGGGCCGATGCGGGTCGGCATTCCGGTCGCCGACCTCACCGCCGGCCTGTTCTGCGCCATCGGCATCCTCACCGCGCTGCTGGAGCGCGAGGTCTCGGGCAAGGGCCAGTGGGTGCAGACCTCGCTGCTGCAGGCCCAGATCTTCATGCTCGACTTCCAGGCCGCACGCTGGCTGATGGAGAAGGAAGTGGCAAAGCAGGCCGGCAACAACCACCCGACCAGCATTCCGACCGGCGTGTTCAAGACCTCGGACGGCTACATCAACATCGCCACCACGGGGGGCCGGATCTGGGAGCGCTGCGCGCAGGCGATCGGCGCGCCGGAACTCTACAGCCATCCCGACTATCTGACCGCGCCGGCCCGCTCCAAGAACCGCGACGCGCTCAACGCCGAGATCGAGAAGCGTACCTTGACGAAGTCCACCGAGACCTGGGTCCGCGAACTCAACGAGGCCGGCGTGCCCTGCGGGCCGATCTACACCATCGACCAGATGTTCGAAGACGAGCAGGTCAAGCATCTCGGCATCGCGGAGGAGGTGCCGAATAACGAGGGTCGCGACATCCGCCTGGTCGGCCAGCCCGTGACGCTGTCGCGCACACCGAGCAGGATCGTGGCGCGGCCGCCGGAATTCGGCGAGCAGACCGACGAAGTGCTCAAGGAGTTCGGCTTCGGCGCGAACGAGATTGCACGGCTCAAAGAAGCAAAAGTAGTATAGGCCCCCTCACAACAGACGGACGCGTGTCCTGACATGACAAAGCCCGGCTTGAGGCCGGGCTCTGCCATTGAATGCGCAGGAAAGCCTGGGCCTTGCCTCAGTACTTGGCGACAACCGGTCCGGAAAACCGATAGTTCACACCGACGCGAACAATATTGTCGGTGAAGCGCGTGCCGAAGTTAGCCGTCGTCGTGGTCGTGGTCACGGTGTTGAAACCGACGCCGGGCGTGTTGAGCGCGTTGGTGACGGTGGTCGCGCTGGCCGAAGCTCCATTGAACGAGCCGAGATCCATGTAAAGATATTCGACCTTCACCGACCAGCTGCGGTCGATCGCGAACTCGCCGCCAGCACCGACGGTCCAGCCGGCGTTGGTGCCGCCCCAGCCAATTCCGACGGCCGGAGCACTCGCGTCCAGATGTCCATATGCCAAGCCTCCGGTCGCATACAGAAGGATGCGCGGAGAGGCGAGCCAGCCGACACGACCCCGCACGGTACCGAACCAATCTAGCTTGTAGTTGGCCGGAAACAGCGCCGAACCTGCCGGACAGCCAACCGCCACGCAGATAGTGCCAGTCGATTTCTCATCGCTGGCCTGAAGGTCGGCCTCGAGGCCCACGAGCCAATTGCTCTGCTGCCAGTTGTAACCGAATTGGCCGCCGCCGATGACGCCATCGACGTTGGAGCGGCCCCAGACCGGAACCGCGCCCAGCACCGTCACGACCGGAGCGCCCACCGGGGTCGGACCTGCCGTACGGAATACTTGCGCGCTCGATACGCCGGTCAGCGTGCCGTCGTCGCGTTCGCGACCCCAGCTATAGCCGACGTTGCCGCCGACATAGAAGCCGCTCCAATTGTAGCCCGGATCGACCATGACCGGTGCCTTGACGTACGGCCTTGCCGCCAAATCTGCAGCTACCGCGCCCGTCGCGAACAGGGTCATCGCCGCCGCCATTCCCATCACAATCCGCTTCATCAAATTCCCCTCCAGCACCAATTATTCGCCCAAGATACGCGCGACGCGGCCGAAAGGCTGTCCCCCACTAGCAACAACCAGCAACATTCGCGCTGCGGATTGCCAGTATGATAATACCTTCGCCGCGCTGGACTCGCCGTCTAGTTCGGCGTCTGCTTCGCCCGCCGCGCCCAGCCAATGCGGCCCAGCACTCCGTCGATCACAGGCCAGAAAAGCAGCAGAATGGCCAGCGTCGTGATCGAGCCGACCAGGCCGTTCGACCAGAACACCTTGAGGTCGCCGCCGGCGCCGATCATCGACAGACGGAAGGCATCCTCGGCGCGGTTGCCGAGCACGAGCGCGAGGGTGAACGGTGCAAGCGGAATGCCGATCTTCTTGAAGGCATAGCCGACGACGCCGAAGCCGAGCATCAGCCAGATGTCGAACATCGCGTTCTGAATCGCATAGGCGCCGATCGCGCAGGACACCACGATCATCGGCGCCACCGCGGCGAACGGCACGCGCAGGATCGAGGCGAAGATCGGCACCGTCGTCAGCACCAGCACAAGGCCGACGACATTGCCGACATACATCGAGGCGATCAGACCCCAGACGAAGTCCTTGTGCTCGACGAACAGCAGCGGTCCGGGATTGAGCCCCCACACCATCAACCCGCCGAGCAGGATCGCGGCGGTGCCGGAACCGGGAATGCCGAGCGCCAGCATCGGTAGCAGCGCCGCCGTGCCGGAGGCATGCGCCGCCGTCTCCGGCGCGAACACCCCCTCGATGCGGCCCTTGCCGAAGCTCTCGGGATCCTTGGAGAAACGCTTTGCCAGGTTGTAGCCCATGAAGGAGGCCGCAATCGCGCCGCCCGGGGTAATGCCGAGCCAGCAGCCGATGAAGGAGGAGCGCAGCAGCGTCACCCAGTATTTCGGCAGGTCCTTCCACACAGCAAGCACGACGCGCAACGAAATGCTCGCCGCGTGTCCGCGCAGCGCCAGGCGCTCCTCCATCGTCAGCAGGATCTCGCTGATGCCGAACAGGCCGATGACGGCGACGAGGAAGTTGATGCCGCGGAGCAGCTCGGACGAGCCGAAGGTCATGCGCAGATTGCCGGACACCGTGTCCATGCCGATGCCGGCGAGCAACAGCCCCAGCGACATCGAGATGACGGTCTTGTGCTTGGCCTCGCGCCCTAGCCCGACGAAAGAGCAAAAGGTCAGCAGATACACCGCGAAGAACTCGGGCGGGCCGAACTTCAAGGCAAAGGACGAGATCATCGGGGCGAGGAAGGTGATCAGGAGCACCGCGACCAGTGAGCCGATGAAAGAGGACGTGAACGCAGCCGTCAGCGCCTCCGCCGCCCTGCCCTGCTGCGCCATCGGATAGCCGTCGAAGGTGGTCGCGACCGACCAGGCCTCGCCCGGGATGTTGAACAGGATCGAGGTGATCGCGCCGCCGAACAGCGCGCCCCAATAGATGCAGGACAGCATCACAATCGCCGAGGTCGGATCCATCGTGAAGGTGAGCGGCAACAGGATCGCGACACCGTTGGGTCCGCCGAGCCCGGGCAAAACGCCGACGAAGATGCCGAGCACCAGCCCGACCATCATCAGCACGAGCGTTTTCCACGTCAGCAGGACCGCAAAGCCGTGAAGCAAGAGACCGAAAGCTTCCATGGCGGGCTCGCCTTAGTGGCCGAAGGCCGCTTCGAGCGGCCCTTTCGGCATGATGACGTCGAAGGCGATGTCGAAGGTAACGAACATGATCGCCGTGAATACGACAGCGGTGAGCAGCGACTTCCACAGCGCGATCTTGCCGACGAGACGCATGAAGCTCGCGATCAGCAGGAAGCTCGCGACATAGAGGCCGAGAAACTGCGTCGCCAGGCAGAACAGCAGCGTCGGCACGAACACCGCCATGACGCGGCGGGCCTGCGCGCGCGTGACGAAGGTTTCGGGTGCACCGCGGTGCGCGACCAACGCCACGATCAGGCCGTAGAGGCTGGCACCACCGAGAATGACGGAGAGGTAGAACGGGAAATAGCCGGGCTCGGGCCCGGTCGAATCCCAGGAGGCGCCGGTGCGCAAATTGTCGTAGCCGAGCGTGGCGGCCAGCGCGAGCAACAGGAGACAGACGAATATCTCGATCGTGCCCGAGGAGACGACGGAAGGCGAGTCGTCTTCAGGGGCGGTCGGATCGTCGACGACGATTTCAAGATCGGTTTGGGGCATGAGCCGTTTGGGACGGAGTAAGTTCAATTCGCCCCTCTTCCCGCTTGCGGGGAGAGGATTGGGGTGAGGGGAGTGTCCGCGGTGACGGTGAGAGTTGGACTCGCGGAGAGAGCCCTCACCCGACCCTCCCAGCGCGAGCGAAGCTCGTCACGCCGCCGCAAGCGGGGAGAGGGAGAAGCCGAAGCTACTTCGCGACGAATCCGGCTTCCGTCATCAGCGACTTGTTGACAGCATCGTCCTCCTCGAGGAATTGCACCATGTCCTTGCCGGTGAGGAAGATCGGCTTCAGCGCCTGCTTTTCCATGTAGTCCTTGTATTCCGAGGTCTGCGTCACCTTGTGGAACAGCTCGACATAGAATGCCTGCTGCTCAGCGGCGACCTTGCCGGGCAGGAACATCGCGCGCAGCATCAGATACTGCACATCGACGCCCTCCTCCTTGCAGGTGGGGATGTCGGCCCAGGACTGCGTCTCCGTCACCTTGCTGGTGTAGGAGATTCGTTCCTTGTCGAACACGCAGAGCGGACGCACCTGGCCCGCGCGCCAGACCTCGAGATTTTCGGATGGATTGTTGACGTTGGATTCGGTGTGGTTGCCGACGAGCTGGGTCGCGGCCTCGCCGCCGGACTTGTAGGGCAGATAGGAGAATTTCGCACCGGTCTTCTGCTCGAGGAACACGGTCAGCACGTGATCCTCGCGCTTGGAGCCGGTGCCGCCCATCTTGAACGGGGCGCTCGCCGCCTTCGCGGCCGCGACGAACT
Source organism: Bradyrhizobium sp. 17 (assembly GCF_023073515.1). Lineage (NCBI taxonomy): Bacteria > Pseudomonadati > Pseudomonadota > Alphaproteobacteria > Hyphomicrobiales > Nitrobacteraceae > Bradyrhizobium > Bradyrhizobium sp. 17. The sequence goes on from NZ_JADPJQ010000123.1 coordinate 15,094, forward strand.
CCTTCACCGTCTTGGGACCCGCGCTGTTGTCCCACAGCACGAACTGGTCGAGCGCGATCACCGAAACCGGGGTCAGCTCACGCCAGTTGAACGGGATCTTTGCCGACAGCGGCAGCATGTAGATCAACGAATAGGCGATCAGCACCTTGTTGGGGTCGCCCTCGCTGGATTTCATGTACATCAGCGCTTCCGCGCCGGAAGCCCCGCCCTTGAGCGAGACCACAATCGGCTGCTTCATAAGATTGTTCTTCTGGATCGCGGCCTGCATCATCCGCGCCATCTGGTCGGAGGCGCCGCCCGCGCCCGCCGCGACCACGATCTCGACCGGTTTGGTCGGCTCCCATCCCGCAAAGGCCGGTGTGCTCAACGATAGCGCCGCTGCGACGCCAACAGCTTGCATTAGAATTCGCACGAGTTTCGTCCCCTGGTTATTGTTGGCTTTGTTTGCCAGGAATCTATCGAGGCATTGTGCGGGCTAATGCGGGTGAGTTCAAGCAGGCGGGCTTGTCGCTACCTATGACTTTCGACTGACGAAGCCAAGCCGGAGATGCGCTACTTGCCCTTCCAGTTCGGCGTGCGCTTGTTGAGGAAGGCGTCCATTCCCTCGCGGAAATCTTCGCTCATATAGGCCTTGAGGATCAGATCCTCGCCCTCTTCGCGCGACAGCGTGCGGCGGATGCGGCGCACCGCCTCCTTGGTCGCTTCAAGCGTCAGCGGGGCGTGGCTCGCCACGAGCCTGGCGGTCTCGTCGGCGCGGCGCTGCAGCGTCTCGACGTCGGGAACGATCTCGTTGAGGAGGCCGAGGGCCAGTGCTTCCGGCGCCTCGACGAGGCGCGCCTTGAAGATCAGATCCTTGGTGCGGGCGGGGCCGACCAGCGAGACGACGCGGCTGATGTTCGACATCGACAGGCAGTTGCCGAGCGTGCGCGCGATCGGAAACCCGATGCGCGTCGTTTCAGTCCCGATGCGCAGGTCGCAGCACGCCGCAATTCCGGCTCCGCCGCCGGTGCATGCCCCTGCGATCGCCGCGATCACGGGCACGCGGCACTGCTCCAGCGTGCCGAGCACGCGGTCGATGCGGGCTTCATAGTCGAGCGCATCCTGCGCGGTCTTGAACGCACGGAATTGAGAAATGTCGGTCCCGGAGGCAAACGCCTTGTCGCCGGCGCCGGTCAGGATCAGCGCCTTGATTGAGCGGTCAGCGTTGATCTCCTGGCAAATCTCCGCCATGCGCTCGTACATGGCGAAGGTCAGCGCGTTGCGCGCCTGCGGGCGGTTGAAGGTGATCCGCGCGATGCCGTCCGTGACGGAGTAGAGCAGGTCTTCGTTGGCGGTCGTCGGTGCGTTCATCGCGCGCTCTCTTTTGTCGAAGTTGGTTCAGGCAAGCTGAGCCTTCAGGCCACCTGAGCCTTGGTCATCGGTACCACATCGCGTCCCTTCAGGACGTCCATGGCCGCCAATACGCCGCCGCTCCGGTGCGGGATCTTTGCAAGATCGAGGCCCATCTCGACGCCGGCGAGCGTGCCCATCAGCATCAGATCGTTGAAATGACCGATATGGCCGATGCGGAACACCTTGCCCTTGACCTTGTTCAGGCCGGTGCCGAGCGACATGTCGAAGTTTTCCAGCACCACCTTGCGGAAGGCGTCGGCATCGTGGCCGTCAGGCACGCGCACGCCGGTCAGCGCCGGCGAATGCGCGGCAGGATCGGCGCACTGCGTCTCCAGGCCCCAGACCTTGATCGCGGCACGGGTCGCCGCGCTGTGGCGCTTGTGGCGGGTCCAGACGTTCTCGAGCCCCTCCTCTTCCAGCATCTTGATCGCCTCGCGCAGGCCGTAGAGCAAATTGGTGGCCGGCGTATAGGGGAAGGTGCCGAGCTTGTTGAAGCCGATGACCTCCTGCCAATCCCAATAAGAGCGCATGCCGGGGTTGGCCTTGGCCACCGCGAGCGCCTTCTCCGAGACGGCGTTGAAGCCGAGGCCCGGCGGCAGCATCAGGCCCTTCTGCGAGCCGACGACCGAGACGTCGATGCCCCAGGCGTCGTGCTCATATTCCATCGAGCCGAGGCCGGAGATGGTGTCGACCATCAGCAGCGCCGGATGCTTGACGCGGTCGAGCAGCTTACGCACCTCGAGCGGCGGCGTCACGCAGCCGGTCGAGGTCTCGTTGTGGACGACGCAAACCGCCTTGATCGCGTGCTGCTTGTCGGCGGCAAGGCGCTTCTCGATCTCGGCGAGATCGGCACCACGGCGCCAGTCGCTCGGGATGAAGTCGACGTCGAGCTTGAACTTGTCGGCGATGCCGCGCCACAGCACGGCGAACTGGCCGGTCTCGCACATCAGGACCTTGTCGCCGGGCGCGAGCACGTTGACCATCGCAGCTTCCCAGGCGCCGGTGCCGGACGAGGGGAAGATGATCACGGGCTGCTTGGTGCGGAACACCCGCTGCATTCCGGCGAGGACGGCGAAACCGAGCTCGGCGAACTCCGGACCGCGATGGTCCAGCGTTGGCATGTCCATCGCCCGCAGCACCCGGTCGGGCACGTTGGTCGGTCCTGGAATCTGTAGGAAATGCCTTCCAGTATGCACGGTCATCGGCGTCCTTCCCGGTCTCTTGAGTCTGTCTTGGCTTTGAGCCCAGCTTGACTTCGAGCCCTTTGGCCTCAAGGGGCTGCGCAAGCCGCTCGAATATCACTATTCGCCGGACTTGTCCCTCGCCGGGCGGGGTCCGTCAATGCACAAGAAGCAGGGCTCGCCTTGCCAAGGGCCGTGACCGGAGGCAAGACGGGGTAGCGAACAGGCAAGAGCGGACCATGGCGGCGGAAGTGCCCGGAAAATCACAGGAATCGGCCAAAAAGGACGGCCTCGCGGCACGTCTGGCCCGGGAAGTGACCGGCGACGTCCTATTCGACGCTTTCAGCCGGGGCCGCTACGCCACGGACGCTTCATTCTACCAGATCGTGCCCACTGGCGTGGTGGTGCCGCGCACTATGGACGAGGCCCTCAAGGCGCTGGCGATCGCGCGCGACGAGGGACTGAAGGTGACCCCGCGCGGCGGCGGCACCTCCCAATGCGGCCAGACCGTCAATGACGGCCTCGTTGTCGATCTCTCAAAGCACCTCAACCGGATTCTGTCGCTCGACGTCGAAGGGCGCACCTGCGTGGTCGAGCCCGGCATCGTGCTCGACGACCTCAACCGCCAGCTGAAAAAGCACGGCCTCTGGTTTCCGGTCGACGTCTCAACGGCCTCGCGCGCCACCATCGGCGGCATGGCGGGCAACAATTCCTGCGGCGGCCGTAGCCTGCGCTACGGCACCATGCGCGACAACACGCTGTCGATGGAGGCCGCGCTTGCCGACGGCACGCTGAGCCGCTTCGGCGAGGTCTCGCGCGATCTCTCCGATCTCGATGCGAACGACAGCGCCCGCGCCCTGTTCCGCGACATGCTCGATCTCGGCGCCCGCGACGCCGGGGAGATCGCCGCGCGTTTCCCAAAAGTGCAGCGCCGTGTCGGCGGCTACAATCTCGATGCGCTGGTGCCGCGCAATGCGCGCAACAACATGGCCCACCTTCTCGTCGGCTCCGAGGGTACCCTCGCTTTCACCACCAAGGTCGAGCTGAAGCTGTGGCCCGTGATCCGCAACAAGGCGCTCGGCATCTGCCATTTCGGCAGTTTTTACGAGGCGATGGACGCGGCCCAGCATCTGGTCAAGCTGAAGCCGATCGCGGTCGAGCTGGTTGATCGCACCATGCTCGCGCTCGGCCGTGACATCGCGATGTTCCGGCCCATCATCTCCACCGCCATCAAAGGTGATCCGGATGCGGTGCTCGTGGTCGAGTTCGCCGAGGAGAATCAGGCGGACAACCTCGTACGCCTGAAGCAACTCGGCGAGTTGATGGGCGATCTCGGCTTCGGCTGGAATAACGACAAGCGCAAATGGGGCGGCGTGGTGGAAATCACCGAGCCCGCGCTCCAGAGCGGGATCGCCGATTTCCGCGCCGCCGGCCTCAACGTCATGATGTCGATGAAGCAGGAGGGTAAGCCGGTCTCCTTCGTCGAAGACTGCGCCGTGCCGTTACCACATCTCGCCGACTACACCGCGCGGCTGAGCGAGGTGTTTGCCAAGCACGGCACCAGCGGCACGATGTATGCCCACGCCTCCGAAGGCTGCCTGCATGTGCGGCCCGTGCTGAATTTGAAGCTGGAGAAGGACGTCAAGGCGATGCGGGCCATCGCCGAGGAAGCCTTCGAACTGGTGCGCGAATACAAGGGCTCGCATTCCGGCGAGCACGGCGATGGCCTGGTGCGCTCCGAATTCCACGCAACGATGTTCGGCGAGCGTCTCGTCGCCGACTTCCGCGAGGTGAAGCAACGCTTCGATCCCGATGGCGTGCTCAATCCCGGCAAGATCGTCGACGCTCCCAGGATGGACGATCGCTCGCTGTTTCGCTTCAAGCCTGAGTATCGCGTCGCTGAGCTCAAGACAAAACTCGACTGGTCGGCTTATCCCGGGGCCGGCGGCGGCTTTCAGGGCGCGGTCGAGATGTGCAACAACAACGGCGCATGCCGCAAGCTCGAGGGCGGCGTGATGTGTCCGTCCTACCGCGCAACACGCAACGAGAAGGACGTGACGCGAGGGCGCGCGAACACCTTGCGGCTCGCGATCTCCGGCCAGCTTGGCGCGGGCGCGCTCTCCTCCGACGAGATGATGGAGACGCTAAAGCTCTGCGTGTCCTGCAAGGCCTGCCGCCACGAATGCCCAACCGGCGTCGACATGGCCAAGATGAAGATCGAGGTGCTTGCCGCGCGCGCGGCCTCGCATGGCCTGACCTTGCGTGACCGCCTGGTCGGCTACCTCCCGCGCTATGCCGGCCTCGCGTCGCGCTTCGCGCCGCTGACGAATTTGCGCAACCGCAGCCCGCTACTGCGAAAGCTGTTCGAGCGCTTTGCCGGCATCAGCGCCCGCCGCGCGCTGCCCGCGTTCCGCAGCGACGTGTTCGTGCCGCCGGCCGAGGCGGTCGGGCCGGAAACCGGGCGCGAGGTGGTGCTGTTCGCCGACACGTTCAATCGCATCTATGAGCGCGAGAACCTCGAGGCCGCGTTGCGCGTGCTCGCGGCCGGCGGCTGTCGCGTGCATCTGCCGAAACCCGCAAGCGGCGGCCGTCGGCTGTGCTGCGGCCGCACCTTCCTGTCCGCCGGTCTCGTCGACGAAGCCAGATCCGAGCTCGATCGTCTTGTCGCCGCCTTCGCGCCCTTCGCCACGCGCGGCGTGCCGATCGTCGGTCTCGAGCCGAGCTGTCTTTTCACCCTGCGCGACGAGCTCGCGTCGCTGCGCAAGGACGACGACGCCAATGCCGTCGGCGCCCACGCGCTGACCTTCGAGGAATTCCTGGTGCGCGAGGCCGAGGCTGGCCGGCTGCAACTGCCGCTCGGCACCGTCGCCGACAAAGCCCTGGTGCACGGCCATTGCCATCAAAAATCCTTCGGCGCGTTTAAGCCGGTCGAGCAGGTGCTGCGCCTCATCCCTCGTCTTGAGGTCGAGACCATCGAGTCGAGCTGCTGCGGCATGGCCGGCGCCTTCGGTTATGGCGCAGACACCTACGATGCCTCGATCGAGATGGCCGAGCTCTCGCTGCTACCCGCCGTGCGGCGCGCAGACCAGAATACGCTGCTCGTCGCCGACGGCACCTCCTGCCGACACCAGATCCACGACGGCGCCCAGCGCGAGGCGCTTCACGTTGCGCGCGTGCTGGCGATGAGCCTTGATCGTGCGAAGACCCAATCCACAACCCCTCCCGTTGCAAAGGAAACCAGTCATGGCTGACCTCACCCTCGACATCGCTCGCAAGATCCTCGACGCCGCCTTCGCGAAATCCACCGAGCTGAAGCTGAAGCCGCTGGTGGTCACCATCCTCGACGCCCGCGGCGTGCTCAAGATCGCCGCGGCGCAGGATGGCACCAGCCTGATGCGTGCCGAGATCGCGCACGGCAAAGCCTATGGCGCGCTCGCATTGGGCATGGGTTCGCGCGCACTCTTCCAGCGCGCGCAGGAGCAGGCCTATTTCATCGACGCCGTGAACACCATGGCCAAGGGCGCACTGGTGCCGGTCCCCGGCGGCGTGCTGATCATGGACGGCACGACGCTTCTCGGCGCCGTCGGCGTCTCCGGCGACACATCCGACAATGACGAGGCGTGCGCGGTAGCCGGCATCCAGGCCGCGGGGTTGAAGGCCAACGCGGGATAGTGATCGTCCAACCCAGAGCTCCTGCGCTTCAAAAGACGTTATGGAGTGCGCCGCGTAGGATCGCTTGTCGGGGGTTCGAGTCCCTAGAGGGCTACCTACGTTCCCCCCCGACCGTTTCGGCCGAGTTCTTGGTCTCCGTGGCCTAACGGTTGGCGGTAGCTGGTGTCCCCTTCCTTCTCCCCTTGTGGGAGATTCGCGCGCAGCCTAACCGGTTGAAACGATGAGGAAAAGCTCGGCCGGTGTCCGTGTGGTAGATGAGACCGCACGACCGGGCATTTCGCTACTCGCCGCGCGCGGCTAACTAAGCGCGGTAATGGCAAGCGGAGAAGCGGCACATGGCATAGTCAGGGGGAAGAAGCGGCCTTCTTTTGCGTCATTAACGCTTCTCGACTACACCGAATTACGCTCATCGCTACCGGCAAGCACGGCTCCGGTCAGCGCATGACAATCTGAACTATCCGACGAGTGCCACGGTGACAGACCACCGCGTTGGGCTGCTCGACTTATCTTCCATGATCGAATGGATCATCCCCGCGACGGGCAATCCATTCAACACCACTACCGCCGTTTCGCCCCGATACTGGGCAAAGCGGCAGCGTCGGGCCTCTCGGGGGTCAGTGATTTCTATTGTTTGCATACAGCGCCAATGGTCGCAGTACGCGATACGGTTCTGCGACGATCCGCACCGTATCAGGGAAGCGTTAACCAAACCCTTTCGCCCCACCAGCCGGTGCTAGCGCCAATTAGACTTCGCTGAACTGAATACTGTCTCCTTCGCAGACAGTACTGAATGAGACCCTCGCGTTTGCGTGTTCGAAGCAAAATGCTTTTCCTTTCTCAGTTGTCTCCACCCACCAATCTGATTTCTGATCGCGCGCAATCTGCGCAGCATGTGTCCGCAAGCGGTCTAGCTCTCGTCCAGATGCTCTGACGACTATACAATATGTCATTAAGCCCCCTTTCATGTTGCACACAATCCACCCAATCCCGTAATAGGCCGTAATAAATTGACCCTGGACGCTGTCCTAATCGGGGATGATCCCACGTTCGCGCTTATCCATTAGCGTCCGCTCGATGCGCTCGGCTTGTTCCTTGGTCAAATTGACCGCCAGGGTGATCCCAACCACCGCTGGCCCCCTACGTTGCCGATCGTAAACCATCCAGCCCTTGCCCCCCTGCCGAACCAAGAACCTGGACGGAGGAGACCCCTTGTCGCGCTCTGTCATTGCCGATCCCGCATGTTTATCATCGGACCGTCACCTCAACATTTCAATGAGCGTTCTCCAGGCGAGCGCATCATTCGCCGCCAGAAGCGAACCGCCAAGCCTTGCCAAGTAGTTTGGCAACTCGCAATCGGGACGCGCGTTCATAGTCTCGACAAAGGAGGTGACCGAGTTCTTAAGATCACCTCGGTCGAGATGATCAAAAGCTCGCTGCTTGCGCCGCTTGACATATTTGTCGCGCGTCATCTCAATTAACAGGGAACGTTCCATTCCGCCTTCCCAACTGATGGCTGCTTCCAATAGTGAAGTTGGAGCGGAGTGGATTTGGCCCGTCTGTTCGAAACGCGACAAACGGATGCGCTTTTGATCGCAACTGTGGGAATTGGGACACAGACACACATCGCACGGCCTGTCGGCACCGGGCGGACCACGGCACAAGTTCAAGCCGGTCTCAGGCCCGCACCTTGTCTATAGTTTCCTGACGACTACGCCGAACGCCATGCTTGAACCGATCCATCCGAAGCCGATGCCGGTGATCCTCAGGACGGATAAGGAGCGCGATGTCTGGATGCGAGCGCCATGGATTGAGGCTAAGGCGCTGCAACGGCCGTTGCCGGATGATGCGCTCAGGATCGTGATGCGTGGGGCGGACAAGGAGGATAGAGCGGCAGCTCTAACGCGACAGCATTGGTCGGTTATCTCGTCGTTGCGTCGTCCAACCGCGCTAATCCAGCCTCGATCACGACGATCCCTTCCTCGATCTGCTGGGCCGATCTTCTTTGGCCTCAGCGTCCACTCGGCAGTTCTTCAGCTTCTTCCTTCGCCAACAGCAGGAGCATCTCGAGCCCCATCTCACCTTCTTGGGGCGAACTGATGAACCTGATCTCTTCTGCGCTCTCCTGAAGTATCGCAATCATGGCGACCGCTTGATGAGCTGTCGGCATTTCGGTCGCCCAAACATCTCGTGCGTTCTTACGTACAAATCCGATCGTATAGGACATCGCTCCCTCCCTGCAAAACCGCCGAAAAGTAGATCGCAAGAACGACGAGGATGCTAGCAGTAATGAGGGCAGTTGCGAGACTCATGCCCACAATTTCAAAAGGCATGCCGTCTTACTCGTTCCCGAAATGGAACATTAGCCGCAACACGGAACCCGGGACCGAGATGACACTGATGGAGCAGGGGCCTACCACCACCACCGCCGCGCACGGGCCGCCCGCCGTCGTTATCCGCAATACGTCATCGCGCGGTTGCACTGAAAAAGAACGTTCAGTTTAGCAGGCCCAGGCACAGCATGAATGTTCGAAAGCGGACAGACCTGGGTTTTGCGTCGGTCTAGGCTGTGATTGATACGTTTTAGATTGAACCACTAGGATCGTTGCGTTGTGCGTACTGTCCTTCTCATTTTCGGATTGTGGCTGCTCATCAACCTTCTCTTTGTTTTGCTTGTCGTCCCCTCGCGCAGGCCACGCCCCCTGCGAGACCGTCCGAGCGAAGACCATCCCCGGCCCCGATCCACGAGAAGGCCGCCGATAAGCCGGCGAGAGGTTGGACAAATCCGCTCGTGGCGCGCGGGCTGTCCACCCGTAAATTTCTCAAGCGTCGGCCACCAGGCTCACTGGTAAGGCAGGGCGGCAGGTTGGGGAGCGCCGCACCATGAAAACACAAAAGCCAAAGCAATGGGCCGAGCGCGAAGTCCAGCAATGTCCAAGCTCGCCCGGGCAGGCGCCGGCGTATCGAAGATAGCAGCCGAGCTGGGCCGTCACGCCGGATCAGTAAGGCGAATGGCGCGAACGATGTAAGCGTCGTTCTCAGGCCACGGCTTTGAGGGATTGCGCGCGATAGGCCCAGGGAAGCAGCTGATC